>CAYHHE010000061.1:0-18171 GCA_964356295.1 uncultured Actinomycetes bacterium
TCGAGCAGCTGCTTGATCATCGTGCCGATCCGCATCACCTTGGCCGGCTGCTCGACCAGGTCCGTGATCGAGCGCCTCTCGCCGGCGTCGTCCTCGGACGGTCCTTCGGCGGCCATCTCACCCGGCCCGACGACGACCACGCGCGACCCCGACTCATGGCCTCTGGTTCCGGACGACTGCTCCTGGCTCATACGACCCATCCTCTCCAAGCGCGTCCGGCGCCACAAACCCAACGGGCCTACTCGTCCGCACTGACCTTCTTGGCCCAGGGCACCTCTTCGGCGGGGCGCACCACGACGATACGGTCCTCGCGAACCAGGTGACCCACGGCCGGCGAGTAGTACGGCACCACCTCATCATCCCGCACGATGGCGAGCACCGGCTCGTGGAGCTGCCACGGGGTGAGCCCCTCCTCACGCGGGAGCACCCGGCGCTCGGCCACTTCCAGGCCTTCGCCCGAGGACAGCAGGTCCTCCAGAACCCCCGAGAGGGTGGGGTTGACGGCCGCGAGCCCGAGCAGACGTCCTACCGAGTCCGAGGACGTGATGACCGAGTCGGCGCCGCTGTGCCGCAGGATTCCCGCATTCTCCTCTTCGCGGACTGTTGCGATGATCGTGGCGTTCGGGTTGAGGCTGCGGGCGGTCAGCGTGACGAGCACCGCGGTGTCGTCCCGCTCGGGCGAGACGACCACCTTGGCGGCCCGGTCGACCTGGGCCCGACGCTGGACGTCCGAACGTGTGGCGTCGCCGATGACCCCCACGAGGCCGTTCTCGGTGGCCTCGGCCACGGTGGAGGCGATCGGGTCGATCACCACCACCTGCGATGGAAGCACGTCGTTGGCCAGCAGCGTGTTGACCGCGCTGCGCCCCTTGACCCCGTAGCCGATCACGACGATGTGATTCTCCACGCTCCTCCTCCATCGGTCCTGCCGCCAGGCCTCACGGCTGCGGAATGTGAGGGCTTCCAGGGTCGTGCCGACCAGGACGATGAGGAACAAGATCCGTAGCGGCGTGATGACGAAGACGTTGATCAGTCGCGCGCCGTCGGTCACCGGGGTGATGTCCCCGTACCCGGTCGTCGACAGGGTGACCGTCGAGTAGTACAAGGCGTCGAGCAGGCTGACCTCGCCGTCGGCGTTGTCGTTGTACCCGTTGCGGTCCAAGTAGACGATGGCGACCACGGCCGCGAGCACGACGAGAGCGATCCCCACCCGCATCCCGATGGCCCGGACCGCACTGAACCGCCGCCGCCCGAGCAAGATGGTGCCGGACATAGGCTCCGGTTCCGGCAGCGGAAGGTGCGTGCTCACCGGGGCCGTCCTGCCACGACGACCGCCGAGGGACGGCGGCGTCGGAGGTCGAGCATGAGAGGAAGGGTATGGACACCAGTACCCCTCGGGTAGCGATGGTGACGGGCGCGGCGCGCGGAATCGGTGCCGCGACTGCGGTCAGACTCTCCCAGGACGGCGCCGCGGTGGCAGTGTGCGATCTGTCCGCGGACGGATGCGCAGACACCGTACGGGCCGTGCAGGACGTGGGCGGGAGAGCCATGGCCGTCGGCATGGACGTCTCCGACCGCGCCCAGGTTGAGTCCGGCGTGGCTGCGATCGTCGACGAGCTCGGCCGGCTGGACATCCTGGTGAACAACGCCGGGCTGATCCGGGACAACCTGCTGTTCAAGATGACCGACGAGGACTGGGACCTGGTGCTGAATGTGCACCTCAAGGGGGCCTTCCTGTGCAGCCAGGCGGTCCAGAAGCACATGGTCGAGCAGCGGTACGGCCGCATCGTCAGCCTGTCGTCCACCGGCGGGGACGGCAACCGTGGCCAGGCCAACTACTCCGCTGCCAAGGCGGGCATCCGCGGCTTCACCAAGACCCTCGCGCTGGAGCTCGGGCCGTTCGGCATCACCGCGAACGCGGTGGCACCGGGCTTCATCACCTCGGCGATGACCGCGCAGACCGCGGAGCGCATCGGGATGCCGTTCGAGCAGTTCCAGGAGAGCATCGCCGCCGCCACACCCGTCCGACGGGTCGGCCGCCCGGAGGACGTCGCCGCGGCGATCTCGTTCTTCGCCTCCGAGGAGGCCGGGTACGTCACCGGCCAGGTGCTCTACGTCGACGGCGGGCTGGGGCGCCTCTAGTGCGACTGATGCTGGTTCAGCACACCAGTGGGACAGACCCGGTGGCCAACCGGGGCGACATCCCCCGGGTGGTGCGGGCCGGCCTGGACTCCTCCGGGCCGGTCGACCTCGTCGTGCTGCCCGAGGCCAGCCAGGTGGACTTCGGATCCGGACAGATCCCGCTCGGGCCGCTGGCCGAACCGCTGGACGGGCCGTTCGTCCAGATGCTCACCGACGTTGCTGTCGAGGCGGGCGCCGTGGTGGTCGCCGGCATGTTCGAGGCCACCGACACAGACCGCCCCTTCAACACCTTGGTGGCCCTCGACCCGGACGGGCAGCTGGTGGCTGCTTACCGCAAGGTCCACCTCTATGACGCCTTCGGCTACCGCGAGTCCGACCTGCTGTCGGCGGGGGAGCCTGCGGCGGTCACGCTGCGGGTGCCGTCGGCGGGTTCTCAGCCGATGACGGTCGGCCTGCAGACCTGCTACGACCTGCGCTTCCCCGAGCAGTCCCGGGCGCTCGTCGACGCCGGAGCCGACCTGCTCGTCATACCCTCGGCGTGGCTGCGCGGCCCGGGCAAGGAGCACCACTGGGCCACCCTGCTGGCTGCCCGAGCCATCGAGAACACCGTGCACGTCGCCGGGGCGGCCAAGGCCGGCCAGCGGTACTGCGGGTTGAGCCGCCTGGTGGACCCGATGGGGGAGGTGCTCGCCGGTCTCGGCGACCTCGACGGCGCCACGACGGGGCAGGTCGACCCGTCACGGACCGCCCAGGTGCGCCAGATCAATCCGTCGCTGGCGAACCGGCGGTGGCGGGTCGTTCCGGGCTAGCCAGGCCCGGCTGTCGCGGGGACGGTTCGGGATGCGCGCACGCCGTCCCGGCCGTCCTGCCACGCGGCCGTGTCCTCCCAGAGGCGGATCCCTCCGATCAGGCCGGCCTCGTTGCTCACCAGGGTGGCCCACTCCTCGACCGGCCGGGTCAGGTGCCGGGCTCCTCCACCGCCGAGGTAGCACCGGTCCCAGTAGTAGACCGCGTGCAGCGTGCGCAGGGCGCGGCGCACCCGAGTGGTCCACCGCCGGTCGCCGATCTGCTTGCGGACGTGGTGCCCGAGCGCCTGGTCGAAGGTCCGGCCCTTGGTGAAGGGAGCCGCCGACACCTCGATCTTGGGCAGCAGCATCCCGTCGGAGTAGTGCGCGAACCCGAGCCCGGTTCCCAGGGTGAGCATCACCTCGTACCCGCTGCCGGTGATGACGGCCAGGCCGGCCATCTCGGCATCGTTGACCACGAGGGTTGGACGCTGGAACGTCTCGCGCAGCAAGGCCTGGATGTCCATGTCCTCCCAGAGCCGCACGAGGTCGGGGCGAACCGGCGTGAAGGGCCCGGCCTCGGTGACGTAGTGCGGTGTCCACCGCACCACACCGCCTCGCAGGAGGCCCGGCATGCCGACCGACACCCGGTCGAACCGCGTCCCGGTAGCCGCCGCGATCGCGTGCAGCGCTTGCGCGAGCTTCTCGGGCGGGCAGGGGTAGGGAGTGCGCAGGCGGATCCGCGGCGTGACCGGGACACCGGCGGCATCGAGCACCCGACACTTCAGACCGGTGCCGCCGCAGTCGACGCTGAGCGTCAGCGGTCCGTGGGCCACGCGGGCAACCTAACCTTGATCGACGCGACGGTCAGTCGTCCCCGCCGGTCTCGGACTCGACGGCGTTGGAGGACGAACCGGCAAGCGATCCCTCGAAGTCCGCGGTGGCCTGTCGGAGAGCCTCACGCCGGGCACGCCACGGCTCCACCACGTCCTCACCGGCGCCTATCGGTTCGGTCATGCGCCCGTCCTACCGCAGTGTCTGGCAGTGTCAAGGGCCAGCAGAGCCGGGACATCGGACAACCCGTGTGGTTCGAGATGCGATCTGCCGCCCGGTGCAGCACAGTCGGCCCTCATGCACCGCTCCTCACCCACCCCTGGCGCCGGACTGCGCGCGGTCGCCGGCCTGGCCGCATCTCGACCGGCCCGGGTCGTCGCGGCCGCTTGGCTGCTCACCGTCGGACCCATGGCCGCGCTGGCCTACCTCACGACCGTCGGGTCGGTGGGCGCGACCGGCCCGGTCGGCGGCGCCGTGTTCATCACCGGCCTGTGCCTGGTGGCGACGGTGGCGCGCAACGCCTCCGCCGAGGCGGCACGGCCGGGCTCGGTACGCCGCGGGTCGCTGCTTCGGGCGGCGGCGTTCGGCGTCACCGTGCACGGCGGTCTGCTCGCGGCCGTCTCGACGTTCAGCGACAGCGCCGTGGTGGTCGCCGTCTGGGTCGTCCTCGGGGGGGCACTGGTGGTGGCCACCCGCCCAGCGACCCTGGCGTCGTTGGGCGCCGACGCCCCGCCGGCAGCTCCCGCGGTCGCCACACAGGGCCCTGAGGGGATGAGGACCAACGAGATCCTCAGCGAGCTTCGCTCCGGTGCCGCCCGGGTGCGTGCAGCGTCCGACCCGGTGGTGACGGCCGAGCTGGCCGAGCGCCGCGGGGTGCTCATCGAGGAGTTGTTGGCTCGCAATCCCGACGCCGTGAACCTGTTGTTCGACCAGACGCCGGTGCGACCGACGGGCATCCAGAGACCGCAGGGACCCGACGCCGACTGATCCCTGCGGCACAATGGTCCTGCTCGTCCCGCGGGAGGGCTGCCGGAGTGGCCGAACGGGGAAGTCTTGAAAACTTCTAGGGCGGGGCCCCCTCCGTCCTCGTGGGTTCGAATCCCACGCCCTCCGCTGCGAGCCGGTCAGACGGGGCTGGTGTGCTCGGCCGCCATCCTCGCCACGTCGGCCAGGCTGGCGCGCCGGTGGAAGGCCTTGCGCTGGGCGGTGGCGCCGGTCCCGCGGCCCAGCACCTGCTCGACCAGCGCGGCCACGACGGGCCGGTCGCCGACGTCGTCCAACGCGTCTGCGGCGACGTCGAGCAGCGCCTGCACCGCCTCTGCGGCCGGGACGAGCTGCGCGGTGCCAGGATGCACCAGCCGTCCCGCCAGGCCGTCCCGCGCCGCACGCCAGTGCGCGGTGCGCAGCAGCGCGACCCTTGTTGGCGGGTAGGGGCGGCCCTGCTCCCAGTCGCGGGCGACCGAGGCGACCAGGGCCCGCGCAAGGCCGCCGACCAGCACCGTGTCGTCCGCGTCGAGGCAGACGTCAGCGGCACGGATCTCCACCGTCGGATACCGCTCGGAGGGCCGAGCGTCGAAGTAGAGGTTGCCGCGGTCGACGACGGCCCCCGTCTGCAGGAGCGCCTCCACCGACTCCTCGTACACCTGCGGGGTGCCGAACGGCTCGGTCGGCCCGGCGGAGGGCCAACGGCCCCAGACCACGCTGCGGTAGCTGGCGTACCCGCTGTCGCGACCCTTCCAGAACGGCGAGTTCGACGCGATCGCTCGCAGCACCGGCAGGTAGGCCTGCACCCGGTCGACGACGGCGATCGCCTCCTCGCGGGAGGCGACGTCGACGTGCACGTGGCACCCGTTGATGAGCTGGTCGCCGGCCAGCTGGCGAAACGTCGACAGCAGGGACAGGTACCGCGCGTCCGCAGAGACCGTGGGGGTGGCCGGGATCGGGCTGGTGCCGACCGCCGCCACCCGCAGGCCGTCGGCTCGGGCGGCCCGCATGGCCACCAGACGGTGGGCGCGCACCTGCTCGGACAGCTCCGCCAGCGTCCGGCACGGGCGGGTTCCCACCTCCACCTGCTGGCGCATGAACTCCCCGTGCAGGCCGCTCCCGTCCGTGGCTGCAGCGGTCCCGGGGCCCTCGCCTCCGGACGGGGTCTGCGCCCGGACCCGGCTCACCAGGCGTGGCCCGGCCTGGACGGGGGCACCGCTTGCGGAGTCGATGACCAGCAGCTCCTCCTCGACACCGACAGCCCGAGCAGGCACGCCCCACCTCAGGGTAAGGGGACGGTGAGCGCGCCGCCGGGGTCGACCGCGAAGGACTCCCCGCGGACGCGCAGGCGCAACGGTTCCCCGACATGCCGGCGTCCGCTCACCTGGAGGGCCTGCTGGGTGAGGTGGACCTCCAAGCCGTAGTGCTGCCGGTAGCGGATGCGGAAGCGGAGGTTCTTGACCTCCTGGGGCAGGAACGGGTCGAAGCGCAGCTCATCGCCCCGTGTCTCGATCCCGGTGAACCCCCGCTGCAGCAGGTCGACCGTTCCCACCATGGCGCCGAGGTGGACGCCCTCCTGGGTGGTGCCCCCCTGGATGTCGCTGACATCGCTCTCCAACGCCTCCATGAACAGCCTCCAGGCCTCGTCCCGGTCGATGCGGGCCAGCACCCAGGCGTGCACGAGCTTGGACAGGGTCGAGCCGTGCGCCGTTCGCTGCAGGTAGAAGTCGACGCAGCGGGCGGGCAGCAGCCGGTCGTACGGATACCCGAGCCGCTCGACGATGTCGGAGATCTCTTCCTGCGACAGTAGGTAGAACAGCATGAGGACGTCGGCCTGCTTGCTGAGCCGGTAGTTGTTCGTCGAGTCACCCTCGGCCTCCAGGATGCGGTCCAGGCGTCCGATGTTGCCGTAGCGGGCCCGGTAGTCCTCCCAGTCCAGCTCGGCGAGCCGTTCGTAGCCCTCGAACTGGCTCAGCACCCCGTCGTGCCAGGCCAGGCGCATCTTGCGGGTCATGTGCTCCCACCGCTCGAGGTCGCTGCGGCGGATGTCGAGCAGGTCGAGCAGCTGCCGCCGACGGCGGTCGGGCAGGATCTCCACACAGCGCAGCGCACGCTGCAGCAGCCACACCACCATGACGTTGGTGTAGGCGTTGTTGTCCAGGCCGGGCTCCTCGCGCCACGGGTAGGCGTCGTGGTACTCGTCAGGTCCCATGACGCCGCAGATGTCGTAGCGGTCGTCGGCGCGGTCGTAGGTGGCGATGCTGGCCCAGAACCGGGCGATCTCGAACAGCAGCTCGGCGCCGTAGGTGGCCAGGAAGTCCAGGTCGGCGGTGGCCTCGTAGTACTGCCACACGTTGTAGGCGACGGCGACGTTGATGTGGCGCTGGCGGTGCGACTCGTCGGGCAGCCAGTGCCCGGACGCGGGGTTGAGGTGAAGCGTCTGGGTCTCCTCGCGTCCGTTGGCGCCGCTCTGCCAGGGGAACATCGCCCCCTGGTGGCCAGCGGTGGCGGCCATCTTGCGGGCCTGCGGCAGCCGCCTCCAGCGGTAGAGCAGCAGCGACTTCGACACCTCGGGCATGCGCAGGTTGAGGAATGGGTAGACGAAGGTCTCGTCCCAGAAGATGTGCCCCCGGTAGGCCTCCCCGTGCAGCCCGCGGGCCGGGATGCCGGCGTCGAGGTCGATGCTGTGGCTGGACACGGTCTGAAGCAGGTGGAACAGGTGCAGCCGGAGCACCATCTGGGTGCGGTCCTCGGTATCCAGCGAGAGGTCGCATCGGGCCCACAGGTGGTCCCAGGCCAGGACGTGCCGTCGCAGCATCTCGTCGAAGTCGGGCATGCACAGCGCTTTCTCCCGTGCCTCGCTGAACGGCTCGGACAGCGCCCGGTCGATCGAGGTGTAGATCGCCACGACCTTGTCGACGGTGTACTCCCGGTGCGGACGCACCTCGAGCGTGATGTCCTGCCAGGCGTGGTCCTCGGCGATAACGGGTGTCGTCTCGACGTCGATCGGTACGTCCTCCATCAGCGCTCGGTGGCGAGCTGCCACGCCGATCTCGACGCGGGACTGGGTGGTCCGCACCCCCACCGACACGCCGGTCTTGTTCAGCTCCTCGGCGGTGACGCAGACCAGGTGCTCGTCGCCGAGCCCGGCGTAGCGGGCCACACCGCTGTTGCGCACCCGGGCGTCGATGCCGCTGCGGACGGTGATGGTGCCCTCGTAGTTCTCCGCGACGAGCGTGGTCTCCAGCCCGGCGCAGAACGGGTCGGCCATCGACACCAGCCGCCGCTGCGCCACCGCGGTGATCCGGCCCTGCTCGTCGACGAGTCGGAACCTGCGGGTGAGCACGCCGCGCCGCATGTCGAGCTCCTGAACGTAGTCTTCGATGCGGTCCCGGTCGACGTCGAGCCACGGGCCGTCCTCGACGCGCAGGGTGAGCGACTGCCAGTTGGGCAGGTTGACCATCGACTCGTTCTCCACCTGCTGACCCTGGATCGTCACCGCGAGCCGGTTGAAGACCCCGGCGGCGTACGTCCCCGGGTAGTGCGGTCCTCCGGCCGGGGCCTCGGGAGCCGAGCCGCGGGTCGCGAACCGACCGTTGCCGAGCGTGCACAGCGCCTCGCGCAGCGGCTCGTTCTCAGGGTCGTAGCCGTCGTAGCGCAGCAGCCAGCCGGTCATGCCGAGCTCCCCTCCGAGGCGACCTCGATCTCGTCCAGACGGTTAACCACCACGTCCGCACCTTCCTGGGCCAGCCGCGGCCCGTGCTCGTCGCCGCCGGTGCGGTCGACCCCGATGACCAGGGCGAACCCGCCTGCTCGGCCCGCCTGAACCCCTGACACCGCGTCCTCGACGATGGCGGTGCGTCCCACATCGGCACCGACCCGGCGCATCGCCTCCAGGAACACGTCCGGATTCGGCTTCCCGGGCAGCCCGAGGTCGGCGGCGACGATCCCGTCCACCCGAACCTCGAAGAGGTCGCTCAGGCCCCCACCGCCGAGCACCGGTTCGGCGTTGCGGGACGCGGTGATGAGCGCGGTGTGGACCCCCGCGTCCCGAAGCGCGCGGATGAACGCGATGGTGTCCTCGAAGGCCACGACACCATCACGGCTGAGCGCATCGAGGAAGTAGCGGTTCTTGCGGGTCGACAGCTCCTCGACCAGGTCCGGTGCCGGCTCGACCCCGCGCGAGCGCAGGAACGAGGCGACCCCGTCCTCACGGCGCTTCCCGTCGACGTAGGCGAGGTAGTCGTCCTCGGTGAACGGGACGAACTCCTCGCCCGCCTCCTCGGCCCTCCCGCGCAGGAAGTCGTCGAACAGCCGCTTCCACGCCGCGCGGTGCACCCGCGCGGTGTCGGTGAGCACCCCGTCCATGTCGAAGACGACAGCGTCCACGGGCAGGGGGGTATCCAGCAGGGATCCGGTCAGCATCGCCACCGCCCTACTGTGGCAGAGACAGCGCCTGTATGGGCATCCCAAGTCAGGTCGGCTGCGGCCGTCGGGGCCGGACGAGCAGCTCCACCGCGATGACGGCGGCCAGGACGAGGGCTGCGACAAGAAGCGCGGTCCACCCACTGGGCTCAGGCAGCAGCACCAGGACGACCGCGCCGACCGCGACGGCGCCGACCTGCAGCGGGCGCCGGAACCGGTTGACCCACGCCGGGGCGGTGACGGGGTCGGCGCGTAGTCCCACGAGCCAGGCGCCGAGGAGAACCAGGAGCGCCACCGTGAGCACTGCCCGGTTCGCCAGCCGCAGCACTGCCACCATCTGGTCGAACAGGGCCTCGCTCGCCTGCGCGACCAGCACGAGGTCCGAGCCGCCGACGAGGGCACTGCGCGCCAGCGCGAGCAGCGCAGCGAGCAGCAGGGTGCCCACGACCACGGACGCAGCCGCCACCATGAGCCCGCTGCGCCATCGAGGTGCGGCGAGCACCACGCCGGCGGCGACCAGCAGAGCCACCACCCACATCCAGGCCCCGACGACGTCGAGCAGGCGCAGTGCGGCCTGGACGGCGGCAAGCGCGTCGCTCTCGAACAGAACGAACGAGGCCTCGCTGCGGGGGATCAGCCCGGCGACGGTGCCCAGCCCGGCGTCGTCCAGCCCAGCCCGGACGGCGTCGAGGAACACCTCGGTGCGCATGGTGACCTGGTTGCCCGACACCTCGACGAGGCCGGCGTCACCGGTGAGCGCCCCGACGATCTGCTCGTGGCCAGTGCGGTTCGCCTCCTCCCAGGCGGTGGCGAAGGCGTCGCTGCTCACCACGCGGCCCACACCGGTTCGGACGCTGTCCTCCAGACCGCTCACCACGGGGCTGAGCAGGCGGTCCAATGCCTGGGCGGCGTCGTCGAGGGGCAGGGCATCCAGGGACAGGGCCTCGAGGGCCTGGTCCACCAGGGTGTCCACGTCCAGTGCAGCGAGCACCTGGGTGCTGATCTGGTCGGTCAGGTCAGCCTGGAAGCCGGGGTCATGGACCAGCGGAGCGACCGTGGCGACGTAGCGCTCGGTGTCGAAGACGATGCCGCGAGCCCAGGACCCGGCAATGGCCAGCGGGGTGAGCACCGCGAGGCCGACGGCCAGCAGCCAGGTCAGCAGCCAGCGTCCGAGCTGGCTGGAGTCGCCGCCCGCGTCCGCGGCGGTCTCGGCCGGGCGGACCTCAGGGACCATGGTCGATGGCGTCGGCCAGGACGCCCAGCGTCCGCACCACACCCGGCGGCCCGTCCACGACCAGGTCGGCGCGCTCGCGCAAGGCGGCCGGGGTCTCGGCGGAGTCACTGCACACGACCAAGCCGTGCACACCGCTGCTGCGCAGGTCGGCCAGGGCGTCCAGCGCGGGCAGGTCGCCGAGGTCGTCCCCGGCGAACAGCACGGCGGCCGCGCCGGTCTGCTCGACCACCGTGCGCAGGGCACCGCCCTTGTCGGTCCCGGCAGGCCGCAGCTCGAGTACGAAGCGTCCAGGGACCAGCTCGAGGCCGGTCTGCTCGGCCAGGTCGGCCGTGAACGGCTTGGCCGCGTCGAAGGCACTCGCGGGGTCGGCGGCGTTGCGGGTGTGCAGCGCAACCGAGTGGTGCTTGTCCTCCACCGTCATGCCGGGGTCACCGGCGGCGACGTACTCGTGCAGCCGTTCGCGGGCCTGCGCCACACCAGGACGGGGCTCCGGCGAGCTCAGCGTGCCGTCCTGCCAGCGCTGCAGCCCGTAGTGCCCCAGCAGCATCAGCCCGGGTACGACACCGAGCCCGCCGAGGTCCAGCGCCGCCTGCACCGGACGCCCGGTGATGACCGCGATACGCACCCCCCGCTCGGCCAGCGCCACGAGCGCGTCTACCGCGCCCGGCTGGGCCACCGCGTCCTCGGGGCGGGGGACGATCGGGGCCAACGTCCCGTCGTAGTCCAGGGCGATCATGCCCGTGCTCGGGGCGGTGACCAGGCGAGCCCAGGCGTCGCGGCCCTCGGTGGTTCGCAGGTCTTCGGCTGGGTCCTTTGGCACGCCACAACGGTAGTGCGTGACCCACTACGGTAGGTGGGCCGAGGAGGAGGCGATTCTCGTGAGTATCAACGGCGAGCCCCCACCGCCGGCTTCGGCCGCACACAGCCAGTTCGTCGTCGTGGCGAACCGGCTCCCCGTCGACCGTACGGTCGCACCGGACGGGACCGAGGGGTGGAAGCGCAGCCCCGGCGGGCTGGTGAGCGCGCTGGCCCCGGTCATGCGCAAGCAGGACGGCTCGTGGATCGGATGGGTCGGCTCCCCTGACGAGGCGCCCGAGCCGTTCCATTCCGACGGCATGGACCTGGTGGCGGTTCAGCTGAGCGACCAGGAGATCGCCGACTACTACGAGGGTTTCTCGAACGCGACTCTGTGGCCGCTCTACCACGACGTCATCGTCCCCGCTGAGTACCACCGGGAATGGTGGGACGCCTACGTCCGGGTCAATCGCCGGTTCGCCGCGGCAGCAGCCGAGGTCGCCGCGGAGGGTGCAGTGGTCTGGGTGCAGGACTACCAGCTTCAGCTGGTCCCCATGCAGCTGCGCGAGCTGCGGCCGGATCTGCAGATCGGGTTCTTCCTGCACATCCCGTTCCCCCCCCAGGAGTTGTTCGCCCAGCTCCCGTGGCGGGGTCAGATCATGCACGGTTTGCTGGGTGCGGACCTGGTGGGCTTCCAGCGACAGGGGGCGGTGGGCAACTTCCTCGACATCGTCTGTCGGTACACCCCCGCTCGGCGGGTGTCGGCCAGCCAGGTGATCATCGACGGTCGGCGGGTGAGCGCCGGGGCGTTCCCGATCTCCCTTGACGTGGACGAGGTCGAGTCGCTGGCCAAAGAGCCCGCGGTGCAGGATCGAGCGCAGGCCATCAGGGCCGAGCTCGGGGCACCCCAGCACGTTCTGCTCGGCATCGACCGGCTCGACTACACCAAAGGCATCCGCCACCGTCTCAAGGCGTGGTCGGAGCTGCTCTCCGACGGGGAGGTGACGCCGGAGGACGCCGTCTTCGTGCAGGTCGCCACACCGAGCAGGGAGCGGGTCGATGCCTACCAGTCCCTGCGCGGCGAGATCGAGCTCGAGGTGGGCCACATCAACGGAGAGCACGGCCGGATCGGGATCTCCCCGTTGCACTACCTGCACGCCACCTACGACCGGCGCGAGCTCGTGGCCATCTACCTGGCTGCCGACGTCGCGGTGGTGACTCCGCTGCGGGACGGCATGAACCTCGTCGCGAAGGAGTACGTGGCCGCGCGGGTGGACGATCGCGGGGTCGTGGTGCTCTCGGAGTTCGCCGGGGCCGCCGACCAGCTCACCGACGCCGTGCTGGTGAACCCGCACGACATCGACGGGCTCAAGGCCGCACTCCTCGAGGCGATCAACATGCCCGAGCAGGAGCAGGAGCGGCGGATGAGGGCGATGCGCTCGCAGGTACGTACCCACGACGTCACCCGATGGGCCGACGAGTTCATCACTGCCCTGCGCGAAGCCTGCGCGTCGCGCCAGCACTGATGTCCTCGGGCGCGGGTGGGCCCGCGTCATCGCTACGCTCGCGAACATGAGACTGGACCGTCCACCCGCACCGAACCCCTATGACTACCTCCCTTCCGCGCCGTCCTTCACCGTGACCAGCGAGGACGTCAGGGATGGTGAGCCGATCGAGAAGTTCCACGCCCATGCCAGCGCCGGGGGTCAGGACCTCTCACCCCAACTGAGCTGGTCGGGCTTCCCAGCCGAGACGGCCAGCTTCGCGATCACCTGCTACGACCCGGATGTGCCCAACCACAGCGGGTGGTGGCACTGGCTGGTGGTGAACCTGCCTGCGTCGGTCACCTCTCTGCCGCGCGGCGCCGGGTCGGGGGACGGCAGCAACCTGCCGGACGGGGCGATCCAGCTGCGGTCGGACTACGGCACGCCCGGCTACGGCGGCTGCGCCCCGCCACCGGGGGACCGTCCGCACCGGTACTTCTTCGCGGTGCACGCTCTGGACGTCCCCACGCTGGGGATCGACGCCTCGGTGACACCAGCGGTGGGGAGCTTCCAGATCATCGCTCACGAGCTGGCGCGCGCGATCATCGTCCCGACCTACGCCCACTAGTGGACGGGCAGACCCCAGACGAGCGGGTCGTGGTCGGGGCGTCGATCCCGCTGGCCCTGCGCGGCCTGGGAGTCGCGGCGATCTCACTGGCCGCGGTGCTGGTCGCTGCGCTCGCAGTGAGGTCCCTGCTGGACGGGTCGGCGCGCACGTTCCTGCTGGTCCTGCTCGCTGCGCTGGCCGTCCCGCTGCTAGGGGCCCTGCTCACAGCGGTGGCTCGTCTGCTCGGCTGGGGAGCGAGGTTCATCCACTCGCCGCAGGGTTTCCAGAACAAGACCAGCCTGCTCGGAGTCGGCGAGCGCCGCGGCTCCTGGCGCGAGGTCACCGGGCTCCGCGCGATGCGCGACGTGCTGGTCATCGAGCTGGACGGCAAGCGCAGCCTGGTCGACTGCCGGGTGCTCGGCCGCACCCCGACCAGCCTCGGGGAGGAGATCCGGCCCTACGTGGGCAAGCCGCTGCGGTGAGCGCGCCTGCGCTCAGCAGACCTCGTCCAGCTCCAGCACCCCCGACGTCTCGTCGGGCGCGGACGGCACGCCCGACCCCCCGGACCCGTCGTCGGTGGCGGTCGGGGGCTCCGTCGGCGTCGGCACGGTGGGCTCCTCGGCGCCTGCCCCCGGTTGGCTCGCCCCAGCGTCGACCGGCTGTGGCTCCGGTGGTTCCAGCGCCGCCTCGACCTGCTGCCTGATCTCGTAGTAGTCCGGGTCGGCAGGGTCGATGACCTTGTCGGTGAACGGCAGGGTGCGCAGCGGCGAGCCCTGGACGCGCAGCGCGAGCTCGGCGAAGGCCGGCACCATCGACGAGGGGATGTCGGTGGACACGATCCGCTGGGTCGCGCCGGCCAGGGACTCGTAGCGGCGCAGCAGCGTCAATGGGTCGGCGCGCTCGATCATCGCCCCCAGGACGCAGCGCTGCCGCCGCATCCGGTCGTAGTCGTCGGTGAGCCCCTCGCCGCCGCAGCGCACCCGCGCGTACCAGAGAGCCTGGTAGCCGTTCAGGCGCTGGCGTCCGGGCTCGAGGTACCCCGTCGGCGGGGAGCAGTAGCCACTGGGAAGCATGGACGACTCCAGCGGGATGCGCTGCCTGATGGTGAGGTCGATGCCGCCCAGGGCGTCCACGGCCTGCTGGAAGCCGTCGAGGTCGACCATCACGTAGTAGTCGATCGGTAGACCGGTGATGCCCTCGGCGGCCAGCTTCATGGCCTCTGCGCCAGGATCGTCGACGCCGGTGAACTCCTCCGGGTGGGCCGACGGCACGTAGCGGTAGACCGCGTTGAGCAGCTGGGAGCCGACGTCGCCCGGCTCGCCCTGCCAGCCGAACGGGTAGTCCTCCGACAGCGGGGACGAGGACGGGAAGGGGACGTTCTCCAGGTTGCGGGGCAGCGAGAACAGCACCGCGTCACCGGTGGCTGGGTCGACGGAGGCCACGACATTGGTGTCCGGACGGGTGCCCTCGCGGTCCGGACCCGCGTCGGAGCCCATCAGCAGGATGTTGACCCGCTCGACGCCCTTCCAGGGATCCGCTGACCGTGCCGGATCGCCCTCGGCCGGTTCTGAGCCTGCTGGCGGGGACTCGGCGTCGTCGGCCGCGGTGAACACAGAGGTGACCAGCGCGTGCTGGACCATCGCGTACCGGGACGCCAGCGCGACTGGGGCCACCACGAGGCTGGTGACCAGCACCATCACGGTCGCCCCCAGCACCCGCTGGCTACGACGGATGCCCGGCGGTTGGAGCAGGTGGTGCGAGGCCGCGGCCGACACCAGCAGCAGCACGGCGAGCACGGCTAGGCCGGTCGCGGCGGCGCGGAGGAACGCGGGGTCGACCGCCAGCCCCACGATCTCCGGCCTGGACAGCCCGGTGGCCAGCCAGACCACTCCAGCCACCAGCGCGAGAATGCTGAGCAGGACGAGCCACCCCAGGACGCGCCGTCCGCCGAGGATCAGTCCGAGCCCGGGGACGAACGAGCTGAGCGAGGCGCGGCGCAGGTAGCGGCGAAACCTGTGGTTCTGCTCCTGTCGCACGACGCGCGCGGACTCGACGCGGGAGCCCCGCGCCCGGTCCAGCGTCCCGTCCGGCGGCTCGCCGTCCGGGTAGAGGTCACGCGCTCGTACAGCCATGATGCTTGCAAGTATCCCAGGTCGGCGCCCCTGCTTCGTGACGTGGAGATCGTCAAGGCCTCTGCGGCCGGTGATGCCGGCGGGACCTCGGCCGCGGCCGGAGCCCCGGAGGCCAACGCGGTCGCGGGTCGGAGCCGTGCCCGTCGCCCGGTACTCTTGGGGCGTCCGGGTGCCCTCGGGTCACGGAGGCGTCGCCTAGTCCGGTCTATGGCGCCCGCCTGCTAAGCGGGTTGGGGTCTCACAGCCCCTCGAGGGTTCAAATCCCTCCGCCTCCGCCGCGGTGCACAACGTCCGACGGGATGTGGGCCAGAGCCCTCACTTCGTCGGACGTTGCACCTCGCGCAGGGACGACTGGGGGTCGACCGCGGCGACCGTGTCGGGTGTGGACTCGATCTCGACGGTCACCGGCTTCCCCAGCGCGTCGGTCACCTCCTGTGGACGCGCCCGGTCTGCGCGGAAGGCCCGTGACGGTGGTGGCGCCCGAGCAGGCGGGACTGCCCTCGTCGGGTCAGAGCGCCGCTCTTGGTGGAGGAGCGGCCGGGCCGGCATCGACCCAGGACGCTGGTCCAGACGGAGGGCGTCAGGCTAGGGAGAGCCGCGGAGTCCGGGCAACGAGGGGTCCGAGCCCCCGCAGCGCGTCCTCGAAGGGCTGACCAGATCGTCCCAGCGCCTCGTCCGCGCCGGCCACGGCGAGGTCGAAGAACGCCCGCTGATTGTCCGGCGTCGAGCCGCACACGTTGAAGGGAAACCCGCCGAGGGGGTCGCAGTGGGTGCCGGTGAGCACGAGCGCTCCGTCCGTGCCAGGGGTGAAGGTTCCTTCGCTCCGGAAGGTCGACACGACCCTCGGACCGCTGTTGGACGCGTTCAGCGAGGACGGGGGAGCGGTGAGCTGCAGGATCCGCAGCGGCGGACCGCTCTGGCCGGCCTCCTGTCGCAGCCCCGCATGCATGAAGCCGGGGATGCTCTCCACCGCGTCCAGGTGAACGACCAGCGACACCCGTGGGCGAAGGACGGGGTCGCTGGCCATCAGCGTGACGACGGTGGCGCCGATGGAATGCCCCGCCAGTACAACGCGCTCTGGCGGTGACGGTGCCCGTTCACCGAGGGCCTGTCGGGCCGAGTCCGCAAGCGCGCCGTCGGACAGCATGCCTGCCAACGAACGGACCAGAGCCTCGCTGTTGATCCCGCAGGTGATCGACACGGACGAGAGCGTCGGCACGACAACCATGTAGCCGGCGTGGGCGAAAGCCAGCGCGGCATCGCGTAGTTGCCGCTTGTTGCCCAGGAAGCCGTGCTGCAGGTAGACCAGCGCGACCGGGTCGCTGGCCGGCGCGTACCAGTCGACAGGGACGGTGGTCGAGCGCAGCAAGCCGCACCCCGCCTGCACCTGAGAACTCCCCACCCTGATTGGGGAGGACGCCTGCGCCGGGAGGCTGGCGGCGGCCAGGCAGGCGACGACGACCACAACGGTCGCCAGAACCCGCAGTCGGGACGCCACGAGCGTCGACGGTACGGGAGCGGGCTGATGCGCGCTACGGTCGATCCGCAGCGACGAGCGGTCAACCCCCGACCCGCCGGGCTCGCAGACGCTGCTGGTCCTCGCTGGCCAGCGGCTTGAGCGCCTCGCGAAACGCCACCGGAGCCAACTTCGGGACCCGTGGCTCGACGTAGGCGAGCACAAGCTCGGGGCGCCGTCGTCCGGTGTCGCGCAGAACCCAGCCGATGGCCTTGGCAACGAAGAACTCCCGGTCGTCGAGCATGAGGTCGGCGTGGCGCACGAAGGCGTCCCAGTCGCCGGACCCGCGGCGCAGAGGTATGAGGTGCGCAAGCAACGATGCCCGCCGGACCCAGAAGTCGTCATCGACTGCCCAGCGGTCGAGGATGGACAAGAGGTCGTCCGGGTACCGCTCGGCGAGAGATCCGACGACGCGCGGAGCGAGCACGTCGACGAGCGCCCACGTACGCGCCTCGCGCACGAGCCTCTCGATGAGGGTCATGTCGGAGGGGACGAGCAGGTCGTGCCGGACCGCGAGCAGGTCCGAGCCCACGAACCGCCGTTCGTGCACAGGGGAACCAGCAGGCTCATCCCACAGCGAGGTCGTCAGAGCGGTGAGAGCCTCGTGGTCGAGACCTCCCGCGGCGCGTCTGGCGATCTTGTGCAGAGTGGGGACGTCTACCCCGTAGTGGACGAGGCTGCTCCTGAGGTAGCGCTTCTCCCTCTGGGCGCGGTGCGGGTCGGCCAGGGCCCGCAGGTGGGTGTCGATGCCCTCAGCGCTGAGGTCCACGTCAGGACGCTAGCGCCAGGCCCATGCCCACCCGGGTGGGCCTCGGTCAGCGATCGTTCCTCCAGGAGCCCGCAGCATCGGGCGGTACACTCTTCTCGCTCACAAGCCCACGCGCCCGTAGCTCAACGGATAGAGCATCTGACTACGGATCAGAAGGTTAGGGGTTCGAATCCCTTCGGGCGCGCCCCCGGAAACACCGTTTGACCTGGGCATCTGGGCCCGGGTCTTCGTCTTTCTCTGAGCGGGTCAGGGAGCCGTCCCAACAACGATCCCAGTAGCAGCCCAACGATCGTTGGGATGGCCTTACGTACCGGTGCGTGCCGGCGGTGCTGGTTCTACGGTGGTGCATGACTGGTTCGCGTGGGTTGGGGTCGGTTCGGCAGCGCCGGGAGGGGGTGTGGGAGGTCCGGGTCAGCCTTGGGCCGGACCCGATCTCGGGGCGCAGCGAGGTCAAGTCACTGACT
>CAYHHE010000062.1:0-14054 GCA_964356295.1 uncultured Actinomycetes bacterium
GCTGGCCATCGCCCTGGTCGGGGAGCGTGCCGCCTTCGCCTTGATCGGGGCGGTGCTCGCCCTGCCGGCGCTGGTCAGCCTGCCGCTGCTCACCGCGCTCGACCACAGCGGGGTGCTCGCGCGACGGCGGATCGCCCTGCTGCGCAACCTCGACCTGTTCGCCCCGCTCGCCCCTCCGGAGCTCGAGCGGCTCGCGGTCAGCGCCGAACGCTGCTCGACGGTCGACGGCGAGGTGATCATCGAGCAGGGCGCTGTCGGCGACTGCTTCTACGTCGTCGAGTCCGGTGAGTACCGGGTCGACAAGCACGGCGTGCCCGTCGCGCTGCTCGGACCCGGCGACTACTTCGGCGAGATCGCGTTGCTGCGCGACGTCCCCCGGACGGCGTCGGTGGTCTGCGTGGCCTCGGGGCAGGTCATCGCCCTCGAGCGTGACGTGTTCCTCACAGCGATGAGTCGGGCTCTGCCGTCCGAACCGGACCGCTGACCCGGTAGCGTCGAGCCGTGACCGAGTGGGTCTACGCGCCCGTCATCGCGGGGATGAAGGTCGGCTTCGCAGCGCTGGGTCTTACGTTCGTCGAGCGGGGCTTCGAGCACATGCCCCGGACCGGCGGTGGAGTGCTCGCTGTCAACCACGTCAGCTACTTCGACTTCATCTTCGCCGGCAAGACCGCCGAGCCCATCGGACGCTACGTCCGGTTCATGGCCAAGGAGCCGGTCTTCCACCACTGGGCGGCCGGCCCGCTCATGCGGGGCATGAAGCACATCCCGGTGGACCGGGAGGCAGGAGCCGACGCCTACCTGTCCGCGGTCAAAGCCCTGCGGGCCGGGGAGCTGGTCGGGGTGTTCCCGGAGGGGACGACGAGCCGCTCGTACACGATCAAGGCGTTCAAGACCGGTGCCGCTCGGATGGCCGCCGAGGCGGAGGTGCCGATCCTGCCGGTGGTCACGTGGGGCGGGCAGCGCATCTACACCAAGGGACGCAAGCCCGACTTCCGGACGCGGGGCCGGGCGATCTCGATCACGCTCGGCGAGCCGTTGCCGGTGGCCGGCGACGCCGACCCGCGCGAGGTCACCGAGCACCTGCGCGGGGTGATGGCCGACCTGCTCGACCAGACCATCCGCGCGCACCCCCAGGGGCCGGACGGCCCGGACGACACCTGGTGGATACCGCCGCAGTACGGGGGGACCGCGCTCACCCGCGAGCAGGCCCACGAGATCGAGGAGGCCGAGCGCCAGGCCCGCTTGGCCGCTCGCCGCGCAGCCGCCGCCTCCCGCCGCCGTCCCCGTTGATCACGTCAGGTACCCACATGGGTGCCTGACGAGGTGAAGGAGCCTCGTCCAGCACGCGTATGCCTCGGTAGGTGCCCCTGGCTGCCCTCTCGCGGCGCCCGGCCCCCGCCCCCAGCCGCCCCCAGCCGCCTTTGCACGGCGAACGTCGGGTTCACACGGTGTCGGCACCGTGCAAACCCCACGCAGACCACGTAAACGTGATCAACGGGGGACGCAGCGCGGGGACGGACGCGCTGCGGGGTGGGGTCAGGCGGAGGCGGTCTCGTCCTCGGCGTAGGTGATGACCGGCAGCGGACGGCGTCCGACCGGCTCGGGTCCGCGGTGCACGGCCTTGAAGGTCAGCTCTCCGCCCGACAGCGTTGATGCGCGGTAGCCGTGCTGACGCAGCAGGCGATAGGCCAGGTACGAGCGGAACCCCGACCGGCAGTAGGCGAACACCGGACGCTCCACCGGAAGCTCGGACAGCCGTGAGCGCAGCTGCTTGAGCGGGATGAGCGTCGAGCCGCGGATGTTCCACCGCTCGTGCTCCCGCTGGGAGCGCACGTCGAGCAGCACCGCGTCCGGCGGCAGGGCCGGCCACTCCTCGGCGTACCAGAGCTCGAGGTCGCCGCGCAGCAGGTTGGACGCCTGGAAACCGGCCATGTTCACCGGGTCCTTCGCCGACCCGTACGGGGGGGCGTAGGCGAGCTCGGCCTCCTCGAGGTCCTCCACGCTCAGCCCGCCGCGGATCGCCATCGCGAACACGTCGATTCGCTTGTCGACCCCGTCGTAGCCGGCCGCCTGCGCCCCGAGCACCGTCCCGTCCTGCGGGTCGAAGAGCACCTTCAGGTGCATCGGCGCGGTCCCCGGGTAGTAGGACGCGTGGCCGTTCGGGTGCAGGTAGACCTTCGCGTACTCGCGTCCGGCGCGCTGCAGCGTGCGTTCGGTGGCGCCGGTGACCCCGGCGGTCATGTCGAACACCTTGACCACCGAGGTGCCCTGCGTGCTGGTGTAGCGGGCGCTGCGTCCGCCGCCGCGCACGATGTGGTCGGCGGCCACCCGTCCCTGCCTGTTCGCCGGCCCGGCCAGCGGCACCACGATCGGCGTCCCGGTGACTGTGTCGCGCACCTGCACCGAGTCACCCACGGCGTACACGAGAGGGTCGGAGGTCTGCTGGTGCTCGTTGACCACCAGCGCCCCCCGATCGGTCACCTCGAGACCGGCCTCGCGCGCCAGCGACGACTCCGGACGCACGCCGACAGCCAGCACGACCAGGTCGGCGACCACCGACCCCGCTGTCCCCAGGTCGACAAGCACCACGTCCTCGCCGGGAGCCTGGGCGAACCCCTCGGCGGTGGTGTGCAGGTACAGGGTGACGCCGTTGGCCTCGAGGTGGTCCTCGACCTCTCGGGACATCTCCGAGTCCAGCACGGCCATCACGTGGTCGGCGGCCTCGACGATGGTGACGTCCATGCCGCGGTGCCGGAACGCCTCGGCGATCTCCAGGCCGATGTACCCCCCGCCCACGACCACCGCGCGGGTGGCTCCGCCGTCGACGACGGCCTTGATGGCGTCCATGTCCGGGATGCTGCGCAGCGTGAAGATCCGCGGGTGGTCGACTCCCGGCAGCGGGGGCTTCAGCGGCGTTGCCCCGGTCGCGAGCACGAGCCGGTCGTAGGGCTCCTCGTACTCCTGCCCGGAGTCGACCTCGCGCACCCGCACCTGTCGGGCCTGCCGGTCCAGGGCGACCACCTCGTGCCCGGTGCGAACCTCCAGGGCCAGCGAGTCGGCCAGGCTCTTCGGGGTCTGCAGCAGCAGGGACGAGCGCCGCTCGATCTCCCCGCCGATGTGGTAGGGCAGCCCGCAGTTGGCGAACGACACGTAGTCGTCGCGCTCGAGCACGACGATCTCGGCGTCCTCGGCCAGGCGGCGCAGCCGGGCGGCCGCCGACATCCCGCCGGCGACGCCCCCGACGACGACGACCTTGCCGGCGAACCCGTCGGGGGCGGGCTCGCGCCCGGGCTGCGGGGCGGGCACCGGCGCATGGCCAAGACCGGGAGTGCTCACAGGGTCAATCGTGGTGGTCACGTCCGCCACGGTATACCCAGGGGGGTACCCTGCGAGGGTGGTTTCTGCTGCCGCGATGACCTCTGCTGAACGGATCCGGACGCTGCACCCGGGATGGTTCGCCTCTGTCATGGGGACGTCGGTGCTCGCGGTGATCGGCTCCGGCAATCCCGGTGGCACCGACGCGCTGCGTCCGGTCAGCGAGGCGCTGGCCGTGGTGTTCCTGGTAGTGGCGAGCGCCCTGGCCGTCGGCTTCGGCGCGCTGTACGTCGCGCGATGGACCTCCCACCGCGACGCGGCCCTGGCCGACATGCGCAACCCGATCCCGGGACCGCTCATCGGGACGGTCCCCGGCGGGCTGCTCGTGCTGTCCGCGGCCTTCTCCGCTGCAGGGCCGCTCGTGCTTTCGGACGACGTGGCACGCGGCATCGCCACCGCGCTGCTTCTCGTGGGTGCCCCGCTCGCGCTCGTGGTGGGCGTGGCATGGGCCGAGGAGGTCGTCGACAACGCCCCTATCCCGCTGGACAAGGTCACCGGCACCTGGTTCCTGCCGCCGGTCATCGCGGTGCTGGTCCCGCTTGCCGGCGCCCCGCTCATCGGCGACTGGCCCGCGCCCGAGGTCTGGCTGTGGGCGGGCTACGCCTTCGCCGGTGCGGGGCTGGTGCTCTTCGCGCTGGTCGCCGGCCTGGTCATCGCGCGGCTGGCCCTGCGCGGACCGCCGCCGCCGCCGCTGGCCCCCGCGGTGTGGATCGCCCTCGGCCCACCCGGCGCCGGGGGAGTGGCGCTGCTGCGGCTCGCCGAGGCCGGCGCGGCCACCGGGGTGATCCCGGGCGACGCGGTGCGCTCCACCACGCTCGTGCTGACCACGGCGATGCTCGGCTTCGCCTTCTGGTGGCTGGCGTTCGCGTCCCTCGTGCTGCGCCGCCAGCTCGGCCGCGGCCGCATCCCGTACTCGCCGGCCTGGTGGGGCTGGACCTTCCCGCTCGGGGCCATGACAGCCCTCACCCTCGCGCTCGGACGGCTGTGGGACGCCGCGCCGGTCACCGCGATCGGCGTGCTGCTCACGCTGGCCACCCTGGTGGTCTGGTCGCTGGTGGCCTGGCGCACGCTGCAGGCCGTTCGTTCCGGAACCGCGTGGCAGCGCCACGGCTGAGCGGGCAGCATGGAGCCATGCCCGCGACCTCTGACAGCTCGCCCGACTCCCTGCTCGAGCGAGCCACGAGGGTTCGAGCCGATGCCGTCCACCATCTGACCCTGCTCGCCGGCGACGCGTCCATGTGTGCCATCGGACGGTCCGGACGGTCGTTCCCCGCGGCGAAGTACCACGAGGGACGGCAGGCGGCGGCTGGGCAGGTCAGGAGCGCGCTGCGCCGCGACCCCGACGCGGGCCAGGAGGTTCTGGCGACGCTGGAGGGCCAGTGGCGCGAGACCCTGGAGTCCGCGCAAGCGAAGGGACGAGACTGGGTCGCCTACGCCTCGGGAGGCCTGGACGCCCTGGGCGAGCTGTCAGAGCCGCCTCCGGCGCCGTTCCTCGCCTCGAACCCCTACGTCCGACGATCTGAGGGGCATGACCCACAGTTCTTCGGACGATGAGAGGCGAACGACTTCGGACGCGAGTCAGGCGAACGTCTTCGAGGGCGGGCGAACGCGGGTGGCAAGACGCCTGTCGGTGCCCCACGCCGGCATCGTCCGACGATCTGAGGGGCATGACCCACAGTTCTTCGGACGATGAGCCCCTGGCGGCCCGGTAGGCTCGGATCAGCCGAAGCGTCCGGAGATGTAGTCCTCGGTCTCCTTGTTGCTGGGGTTGCTGAACATCTTCTGCGTCTCGTCGTACTCGATGAGCTTGCCGGGCTTGCCGGTGCCCTCGATGTTGAAGAAGCCGGTCTTGTCGCTCACCCGAGCAGCCTGCTGCATGTTGTGCGTGACGATGACGATCGTGTACTCGGCCTTGAGCTCTTCGATGAGGTCCTCGATGGCCAGCGTCGAGATGGGGTCGAGCGCGGAGCACGGCTCGTCCATCAGCAGCACCTGCGGCTCGATCGCGATGGCTCGGGCGATGCACAGCCGCTGCTGCTGCCCGCCGGACAGCCCGGAGCCCGGGTTGTCCAGGCGGTCCTTGACCTCTTCCCACAGGTTCGCTCCGCGCAGCGACCGCTCCACGATCTCGTCGGTGTCGGACTTCGACATGCGCTCGGCGTTGAGCTTCTGCCCGGCGATGACGTTCTCCCGGATCGACATCGTGGGGAAAGGGTTGGGCCGCTGGAAGACCATGCCGACGTTGCGGCGCACCCCCACCGGGTCGACGCTGGCGCCGTAGATGTTGATTCCGTCGATCTCCACGCGGCCATCGGCGTAGGCGCCCGGGATGACCTCGTGCATCCGGTTCAGGCAGCGCAAGAAGGTGGACTTCCCGCAGCCGGACGGTCCGATGAGCGCGGTCACGGCCTTCGGCTCGATGGTCATCGAGACTTCCTCTACGGCCAGGAACTTGCTGTAGTAGATGTTGAGGTTGGTGACATCGATCTGCTTGGCCACGTGAGTTCCTTCTTCTCGGTCTCGGAGGGTCAGGCCTTCGTCGGGGAGAACCGGACGGCGATCCAGCGCGCCATGAGGTTCAGACCCAGCACGATGATGATCAGGACGAGCGCGGCCGTCCATGCCCGCTCGTAGCCTGGCTCCGGCGGCACGCCGGGGGTCACGTAGGAGTAGTAGGCGTACACCGGCAGCGAGGTCATCCGTCCCTCGAAGGGGTTCCAGTTGATCGTGCTGGTGAAACCAGCGGTGAGCAGCAGGGGCGCCGTCTCGCCGATGACGCGGGCGATGGCGAGCATGACACCGGTGACGATGCCAGCCAGCGCCGTCGGGATGACGACCTTGGTGATGGTGCGCCACTTCTGCACGCCCAGGGCGTAGGAGGCCTCGCGTAGCTCGTTGGGGACGAGCTTGAGCATCTCCTCGGTGGCCCGTACCACGGTCGGGATCATCAGAACCGAAAGGGCGATCGAGCCCATGAAGCCCGATCGGTAGGCAGGCCCGACGATGAAGGCGAACAGCGCGAAGGCGAACAGGCCGGCGACGATGGACGGGATTCCCGTCATGACGTCGACGAGGAAGGTGGTCCAGCGGGCGAGCCACCCCTTGCCGCCGTACTCGACGAGGTAGACCCCGCACATGATGCCGACCGGAACCGAGATCACCGCCGCCAGAATCGTGATCATGAACGTGCCGACGATGGCGTGCAGGGCGCCCCCGCCCTCCCCGACGACCCCACGCATGTCGCTGGTGAAGAACTCGGCGTCGAATCGCGCGATGCCCTCAGCGATGACGGTGATGACCAGAGACAACAGCGGGATGAGCGCGATGACGAACGCCAGCATGACGACTGCGGTCCAGGTGCGGTCGGTTGCCTTGCGCCTGCTCTCGCGGGCACGGGCGAGGACGTAGACCGGGATGGTGTAGAGCAGGAACCCGATCGCGATCGGAGCGAAGAGGTTGCCACCGAGCAGGAAGTACGCCGCGATCGCACCCACCACCGCGACGCCTGCCACGCCGAGGAGGAGGGTGCGCGGCAGGCTCGGCTGGACGACGTCGATGTGTCGCTCGTCCAGGGACGTCTGAGTCGAGGTCGTCATGTCAGTTCGCTCCGGAGAACTCGGATCGCCTGGCGATGATTGCTCGCGCGGCGAAGTTGACAGCGAAGGTGAAGACGAACAGCACCAGCCCGGTCGCGACCAAGGCGTTCACGGCAACGCCTGAGGACTCGGGGAACTTCAGCGCGATGTTGGCCGCGATCGTGCTGGGGTTGTCGGCACTGATGAGGTTGAACGTCACGAGTCCACCGGTCGTCGAGAGCACCATGGCCACGGCCATCGTCTCGCCAAGGGCCCGGCCCAGACCGAGCATGGCGCCGGAGATGATGCCCGAGCGGCCGTACGGGAAGACCGCCATCTTGATCATCTCCCATCGAGTGGCGCCCAGGGCGAAGGCTGCCTCCTCGTGCAGCCGTGGGGTCTGCAGGAAGATCTCCCGGTTGATGGCCGTCATGATCGGCAACACCATCACCGCGAGCACGAGCGCCGCGGTCAGGATCGTGCGGCCGGTGATCGAGGCAGGCCCTGCGAACAGCGGGATCCAGCTGAGGTTCTCGGCCAGCCACTGGTAGAAGCCGACAAGGGCGGGGGACAGGACGGCGATACCCCAGAGGCCGTAGACCACGCTGGGGATCGCGGCGAGCAAGTCGATGATGTAGCCGAGGGTCTGGGCCATGCGCCGCGGTGCGTAGTGCGAGATGAACAGGGCGATGCCGAGGGCCAGTGGCACCGAGATGAGCATGGCAAGGATGGCCACCCAGATCGTGCCGAACAGCAACGGGCCGACGTACGCGGCGAAGCCCGCCCCTCCCGGCAGGCTCTCCGGGTCAGCGGTGAACGCCGGGATCGACTCGGCGGTCAGGAAGATTGCGACGAAGGCCAGGGTGACGAGGATGAACACCCCGGCCGAGGTCGCCAGCGCGGAGAACGTCTGGTCTGCCCGGTGGCTGATCTTCTCGTCGAGGCGCGGAGGACTGGTCACTGTCGCCACGTGGTGCTCCCCTCGTCAGTGCCGACGCGGCAGGCCGCTGGCCTGCCGCCGTCTGGAAACGTAGGCGGTCCGGGCACCCCACGTGAGAGGAATGCCCGGACCGCATCTCAACATTGGATGAACGGATCTCAGCCGGTCTGGATCAGGTCGATCGCCGCCTGAGCCGCCTCGCGGGAGGCGTCCGAGATGGGGGCCGACCCGGCAGCCGAAGCGGCCGCGTCCTGACCCTCGGGGCTGATCACGTACTCGAGGAAGCCCTTGACGTTGGCGGCGGTCTGGGCGTCGTCGTAGGTCTGGCAGGCGATGTGGTAGGAGACGAGCACGATCGGGTAGACACCGGACTCGGTGGTGTCGCGAGCCAGCTCGATGGCCAGGTCGCCCTCCGGGAGACCCTCGACCGTCGGCGAGGCGTCGACGATGGCGGCTGCCGCCTCTGGGGAGAACTCCACGAACTCCTCGCCGACCTGGACGGCCACGGTGCCGAGGCTGCCGACCTGGCTGGCGTCGGCGTACCCGATGGCGCCGCTACCGGCCGAGATGGCCGCCACGACGCCGGAGGTGCCCTGCGCGGCCTCGCCACCCGACACCGGCCACACTCCGTCGGGCTCGTACGTCCAGACCTCGGGAGCAGTGGCCGCGAGGTACTCGGTGAAGTTCTCGGTCGTGCCGGACTCGTCCGAGCGGTTCACCGGCGTGATCGCCAGGTCGGGCAGTGTCGCGTCGGGATTCAGGTCGGCGATGGCCGGGTCGTTCCACTTGGTGATCTGCCCGGAGAAGACGCCCGCGATCGTCGCAGAGTCCATGTTGAGGGTCTCGATGCCCTCGAGGTTGAACGCGACGGCGATCGGCGAGACGTAGTTCGGCAGCTGGATGTAGCCGGTGCCACCGCAGCGCTCGGTTGCGCCCGACCGCTCCCCCTCGTCGAGTGCGGCGTCCGAGCCGGCGAAGGCCACCCCCCCGGCGATGAACTGCTCGCGGCCACCGCCGGAGCCGACCGGGTCGTAGTTGACGGTCAGGTCAGGGTTGAGCTCCTGGATGCCGGCCTGCCAGGCCTGCATGGCAGCGGCCTGCGCGCTGGCGCCGGCGCCGCTGAGCTGGCCCGACAGGTCGCCGCCGGCGGCCGCGCCGCCCTCTTCGGCGCCGGTGGTCGCCTCGGCGTCGGTGTCGGTGTCGTCGCCACCGCAGGCGGCCAGCACCAGGGCGAGTGACGCGAGACCCACAAGCGGGGTAGCGCGGCGGATGGTGGAGATGGTCACGGTCGGTCCTCTCGTCTGGGGACATACGTTGTGGCCGGTCTCGGCCAGGTTGACGACGCGAACGTAGGGGTCGCTGGTGACGTGTTGATCCGGAACCGATGAACGATCCGTGAATGATCGGGCGCTGTCTGTTGACGTCCAGGTCACGAGAAGGTCACAGGACGGTGAACGCGGCGTCGGGAGTCCTCAGAGCTCGTGGCGCTCCACGGCGATGACCTGCGCTGATCCATCGGCCGCGGGCCGGCGGTGCACGACGACGAACCCACCGGGGCTCAGCGTGGAGCCGAGGACGGACCGACCGGTGAACGGGCTGGGCGGGAGGGCCCCGAGGGCCTCGAGCAGGGTCGGCAGTACTGGACGGTGCGAGCACAGCACCGTCGGGCGGGGATCGGCCAGCAGCTCGCGCACCGCGTCTCCGGCTCCGGCGGGGGCACCGTCGTGGGCCTCCTCGCTCACCCGGGGCTCGAGCTCGACGTGCACCCGGGCGGCGGTGGCGAACGGTCGGACGGTGTCGACGCAGCGCAGCGAGTCCGAGGAGACGACCCGCTGGACACCGAAGCAGGCCAGCAGCACGGCGAGCCGGTCGGACTGCGCCACACCCTTGGGCTCCAGCGGGCGGTCGGCGTCGGCGGAGTCCCAGCGCTTGCGGGGCACCGCCTTGGAGTGCCGCAGGATGATCAGCGGGGTGGTGTCGATGGGGGGCTCACCGAGGGCGGCGGCCGCGGCACGGACCAGGTCCCCGTCCCGCGGGTGGGTCAGCCGGGCGACGGCACGATCGATCGGGACGAACTCCAGCCGGTCGATCTCGACCGTCCCCGGCCACGGCGGTGCAGCGTCGTCGGCGCGCGCCGTCCAGTACAGGACCTCCTTGAGCGCGTCGGCCACCGGGTACCGCTGCACCCCGAGGCCGGACCCCAGCGCCACGGCGTGCCCGGTCTCCTCCAGCACCTCCCGCACTGCGCAGGCGACGATGTGCTCACCCGGGTCGAGCTTGCCCTTGGGCAGCGACCAGTCGTCGTACTTGGGGCGATGGACCAGCCCGACTTCGATGCCGGAGCTGCCCGAGGCTCGGCCGGGTCGCCACAGCACCGCGCCGGCGGCTCGTACCAGCCTCTCGTAGCCCACGGACCCCTCGGCGACCATCGCGGTGCGCCCCCCGGGGAGAGTGAGTGGTCAGCGGCGCAGGTCAGCCTCGCAGCCAACGTCGCCACTGACGGCGGCTGACCTGCGACCACACAGTAGAGAACTCCTCCCGGGCCGCACGCGCGGAGTCGTGCTCGACGCTGAGCAGGGCTCCCAGCCCGAACGCGGCGGGGGCGCTGACCTGCTCGTCCGCGGCGAGCTCCTTGATCCGCTCGATGGCGATGGCCCCGTCCTGGTGCTCACCGAGCACCTCGGTGACCCTGGACAGCGCCTTGGCGAACGCGGCCGCCTCGTCCCCGAACACCGGCGCGGCGGCCTCGGCGGCGTAGCGGGCCTTCTTCGCGGTGATGCGGGTGGCGTGCCACTCGGTATCGGGGGCTCCGCCCTCCTGGCTGACCTCGTCGGCGAGCAGCCGGACGGACTCCTTCGCCAGCCTCTTCCATGCCCGCTCGACCAGCGGCGGGATGGTCTGATGCCCGGGCAGGTCGGCCTGCGCGGTGGTCACCGGGTCGTCGGACGCGCTGACCAGCCTCGCCTGCAGGTCGTGGTATCGCTTGGAGTCCAGCATCGCCAGGGCCCGCTCGCGGGCCACGGCGAGCCGCTGCGACAGGACCCGTTCGACGTGCTCGCGTGCCGGCTGCGGGTCGACCCCGTCGGGCAGCCGGTCCAGGTGCTCCTCGAGGCGAGCCAGCAGCACCTCGGTGTCGCGGTAGTCGCCGAGCTCCCCGGCGACCCACGCCAGCTCCTCGCGCAGCGCGTCCGCCCACTCCTGGTCGAGCAGCGGTCGGAACACCCGCAGCCCGCTGCGGATGCGCCGGGCAGCCACCCGCATCTGGTGCACCGCGTCCTCGGCGTCCCGGCGAACCATCATGTCGGCGGCGCGTAGCCGCCGGGTGTGCCGGGCGATGTGGGCGCGGACGGCGTCGCGCGCGGGATCCCTCGGGGTGACCGTCGGCGGTTCGGGCACCTCCGGCGGGGCCGCGGCGAACGGGCCGAGCGCCCGGACGGCCTTGGACACGAACTCGCCGGTCACCGCTCCGGCTGCGACCAGCGCGCGCGAGACGGTCGCAGCCAGGTCGGCAGCCACGGCCGGGTCGGCATCGGGGGAGTCCTCGAGCTCGAGCTCGCGGAACCGGGCGACCATGGTGCCGTCGTTGTCCAGCACGCTGACCACGTCGTCGGTGAGGATGGCCACCGGCGTGTCCGGCTGCGCCGGCGTACCACCGGCCTCGCCCCCGGTGGGCTCGCCTTCGGCGGGCGGGGCGACGACGTCGGCGTTCGGGGTCAGCGGGTAGGAGTGCCGCTCGGTGCGCAGCGTGGCGACCGGCCGCAGCTCGTCACCACGGACGATGGCGCCGACCAGGTGGCGCAGCTGGTCGGGGACCTCGTCGGAGTCGCTGGCCGACAGCGGGAGGGCGATCTCCTCCCGGGCGTGTGCCGTCCCGACCTCGCCCAGCGGGAGCTTGACGTGCCAGCCTTCGTCGTCGCCACCGAGGCGCCGGCGCAGCGTGATGCCCTCCCGAGCCAGCCGCAGGTCGTCGGTGTCGTAGTAGGTGGCGTCGAGCTGGGTGACGCCCCCGTCGTCCATCCGTGACACCGCACCCGCGGCGACCAGGTCCGGCAGCCGGAACAGGCCGTGCACGCGGTACTTGCGCTCGGTCTCGACTGTGGCGCGCGGCCGCTCGGGCGCGTCGGGCTGGGGGTTGCCGGCTTGCACCGGGGGGTTCTCGGACAACGGGGGACTGTCTCCTTCGCTCACCGCGACTACGCGCGCCGCTTCTTGGTGCGCTCGACCAGCATCGCCTGAAGGTCGAGCAGCGGCTCACCGTCCGGGGACCGCGTCACGCGCGTCCACTGCCCGTCCGCACCGAGGTGCCAGGAGGAGACGGACTCCTCGAAGCCGAGCCGCAGCAGGTCGACCAGCTGTCGGACGTGGGCGCGGCTGCCCAGGCTCACCAGTGCCTCGACGCGCCGGTCGAGGTTGCGGTGCATCAGGTCGGCGGAGCCGATCCACACCTCGGGGTCACCGTCGTTGGCGAAGGCGAAGACCCTCGAGTGCTCGAGGAACCGTCCGAGGATGCTGACCACCTCGATGTTCTCGCTCAGCCCCGGGATGCCCGGGCGCAGGGCGCAGATGCCGCGCACCCACACCCTGACGGGCACGCCCGCCTGCGAGGCCCGGTAGAGCGCGTCGATCAGCTTCTCGTCCACCAGGCTGTTGAGCTTGAACCGGATCCAGGCCTCGCGGCCGTCGTGCTGGTTGTCGATCTCCCGCTCGATCCGGTCGATCAGCCCGCGGCGGATCGAGTGCGGCGCGACCAGCAGCCGTCCGTACTCGGTGCGGTTGGAGTAGCCCGACAGGGCGTTGAACAGGTGGTTGACGTCCTCGACGACCACCGGGTCGGCGGTGAGGATGCCGAGGTCCTCGTACAGCCGGGCGGTCTTGGGGTGGTAGTTGCCGGTGCCGATATGGGCGTAGCGCTGCAGGCCGTCGCGCTCCTCGCGGACGACCAGGCACAGCTTGCAGTGCGTCTTGAGCCCGATGACGCCGTAGACGACGTGGCAGCCGGCCCGCTCCAGCTTGCGGGCCCAGGAGATGTTGGCCTGCTCGTCGAACCGCGCCTTGATCTCGACCAGGGCCAGCACCTGCTTGCCCGCCTGCGCGGCGTCAACGAGAGCGTCGATGATCGGGGAGTCGCCAGAGGTGCGGTACAGCGTCTGCTTGATCGCAAGGACTTTTGGGTCGGCCGCCGCCTGCTCGATGAACCGCTGCACCGAGGTGGAGAACGAGTCGTAGGGATGGTGGACCAGCAGGTCCTCACTGCGGATGGCGGCGAACATGTCCGCCGGTGACGCCGACTCCACCTCGGGCAGGTCGCGGTGGGTGGCGGGCAGGAACGGCGGGTACTTCAGCTCGACCCGGTCGAGGTCGGCGATGGTGTGCAGGCCGGTGAGGTCGAGCGGTCCGGGCAGGGTGTAGACGTCCGAGGGCTCGACCCCGAGCTCGCGCACGAGCAGGTCGAGGATCTTCGGGTCCATGCTGTTCTCGACCTCGAGCCGCACCGGCGGGCCGAACCTACGACGGACGAGCTCGCGCTCCATGGCGGTGAGCAGGTTCTCCGCGTCGTCCTCCTCGACCTCGAGGTCGGAGTTGCGGGTGACCCGGAACGTGTGGTGCTGCAGCACCTCCATGCCCGGGAACAGCTGCACGAGGTGCGCGGCGACGATGTCCTCCATCGGCACGAACCGCTCGTGGCCCACCGGGACGAACCGGCTGAGCAGCCGCGGAACCTTCACCCGGGCGAAGTGCACGGTGTCGGTGCGCGGGTTGCGCATCACCACCGCGAGGTTGAGCGAGAGCCCGGAGATGTAGGGGAACGGGTGCGACGGGTCGACCGCGAGCGGGGTGAGCACCGGGAACACCCGGGCGCGGAAGAACTCCTGCAGCGTCTTCTGCTCGTCGTCGTCCAGGTCGTCCCAGCGCAGCAGCTCGATGCCCGCCTCCGCCAGCGCCGGCACGATGTCGTGCTGGAACCCCTGGGCGTGGCGCAGCATCAGCGACGTCGACGTGGTGGTGATCGCGTCGAGCACCTCGCGTGGCAGCAGCCCGGACGCCGCGCGCCCGGCCACCCCGGCGGCGATGCGGCGGCGCAGCCCGGCGACGCGCACCATGAAGTACTCGTCGAGGTTGCTGGCGAAGATGGCGTAGAAGCGGCAGCGCTCGAGCAGCGGCAG
>CAYHHE010000062.1:14154-17933 GCA_964356295.1 uncultured Actinomycetes bacterium
CCGAGGGACTCATACAGCCCGATGGCGTCCTTGTTCGTCTCGTCTACGTAGAGCATGACCTCGCCCAGCCCCAGCCCGCGCAGGTGGCACAGCCCGAGCACGGTCAGCGCCTGCCCGATCCCGGTGCCCTGCTGCGCCGGGTCCACGCCGATCACGTAAACCTCGCCGATGGGGGCGTGGCCGTGCACGGAGTGCTCGTGCGGGCCGATGTCGTCGTGGTCGTGGCTGGGATGCCCGCCGTGCACCTTCGTCCAGTGGAACCCGACGAGGCAGGCGTCCGCGGTGCCGGCGCCGCGCTCGGCCAGGAAGAACCCGCGCGGGTCGAACCACGCCTCCGCCATCCGGCGGGCCAGGTCGTCCGCGCTCCACGCCCCCTGCTCGGGGTGCTCGGCGAACGTGCGGGCGTTGAGCGCGAGCCAGGCCTGCTCGTCCCGTCCGGGCTCGAAGGTGCGCGCGGTGACCCCAGGAGGCAGCGTCGCGTCCGGGATCGGGGCGAACAGGCTGCGGCGCATCTGCCACAGCGACCGGGCGGTGGTGAATCCCATCCGGGACGCCAGCGCTCGGGCCGAGCGGTGCGAGCCGTGCGACCACAGCCGTACTCCGTCGGGCGCGTGCTGCGGCGCCTCGGCGCGGGCGGCCTGCTCAGCGGCCTCGACCAGCGCCCGTCCATAGCCTCGTCCGCGGTGCATCGGGTGCACCACGATCTCCGCGCTGGGCCCGGCCACCTGGTCGGTCACGTCGAGGTGGGCGTATCCGACCAGCTCGCCCCCGGCGCCTCGGGCGAGGAGGTTGCGGGTGTCCTCGTCCCCGCCGTAGCGCAGGTGCAGCATGACGTGCTCGCTGAGCGGACGGACCCCGTCCGCCATGGTCGCTGCGTCGATGACCGCTCGCACCCCGTCCAGCTCGCCGCCGCTGAGCCGACGCGTCACCTCGACGGATGCGGCTGGGCGGTTCACGTCCGCGAGGGTACGCAGAACCACGGGCGGATGCCGGCGCCTGCCAGGGGGGGCCGCTCCGCATGCCCGCTCGGCCCTTGATCAGCGCGCCCGCGTGGTGGTTGGGGCTTGATCAGCGCGCCCGTGGTGTCGCTGAGCCTTGATCAGGGCGCCCTGGTGTCGGTTCCCGGGCTCGTCAGCGCGTCTGAGGTGTCGCTCTGGCGACACCTGCGGCGCGTTGATCATCAGCGCAGCGACACCTGCGGCGCGTTGATCAAGGTCGGGCAGCACCTCAGGCGCGTTGATCAAGGTCGGGCAGCACCTCACGCGCGTTGATCAAGGTCTGGCGCCCGCCGTCGTGCCCGCGACACCCCTGCGCGGTGTCGGCGGCCCTTGATCAGCGCGCCCGCGTGGTGGTTGGGGCTTGATCAGCGCGCCCTGGTGGTGGTTCCCGGGCTCGTCAGCGCGTCTGAGGTGTCGCTCTGGCGACACCTGCGGCGCGTTGATCATCAGCGTAGCGACACCTGCGGCGCGCTGATCAAGGTCGGGCACCCGCCGTGGCGCCCGCGACACCCCACCCCGGACTCAGCCGAGGCCGTGGCCCCATCGTCCGAGCCCGGCGCGATACGCGGCCTCGAGCTCGCGAAGCAGGGCCCGTGGTTCGCGCCGGATGTGCAGCGGCGCGATCGGGATCACCGTCCACCCCGCAGCGACCATCCGCGCGTAGCGCCGCTTGGTCTGCTCCGGGCCCAGCCCGACGTCGTGGTACTCCGACGAGTCGACCTCGGCGACCAGCCGGGCCTCCCACCACCATCCGTCCGGGCTGACGTCGGGGAGGTCGGGCAGCGGCGTGTTCCACTGCGGCTCGGGCAGCACCCGGGAGGACAGGATGACGTCCCGGAACTCGCACTCGGGGGCGCTCCAGCATCCGGCCGTGACGTCGGCTATCGCGATCCGGGCCCGGCCGCTTCCGTTGCGTCTGCACGACTCGAGCTGCGCGGCGAGCCGATCAGGCGTGGTGAGACGGCGTTGGACGCTCTCGCAGACCAGGGCGCGCACGTCCTGAAGCGATCCGGCCTGCAGACAGTGTCGAGGACGGCGCGCTCGACCGCGGCAACGGGAATCCCCGCCACGTTGCGCTGCGCCAGCGGCTGGGTCGAGCGCTGCACGACGCACAGGCCCGAGGAGGAGACGCGCACGTCAGGGGGCACCAGGACCAGGGGCCGCTCCCGGGCTGGGACGTAGCGCAGCCCGTGGGCGCGGCACGCGTCGGCCCCGGAGAGCACGGCCTGCTCGCCGGCGTGGAGCAGCGCGGCGCGTAGGCGCTGGCGAAGGCTGAGACGTCCGGTGAAGGTGGCGTACAGGCCCGGCGCGAGGCGCTGCCACGGCCCGCCCGGGCGAATGGCATGCCGGATCGCGCTCACGGTCATGCCGGCGGCGAGCGCTTGCGTCCGGGTGATCAGGCCCTCCTGGGACGCCATGACCTCGTCGAGCAGCACCACAGGAGAAGTAGTCGTCGGGGACGGGCCACGGCCATCGCACGCCCGCACCTGGGGACGACACGCCCCGCCCGCGCCAGCCTGGGGACGACGCCGCGGCCCGGGCGGCGGCACTCAGCCGGGCGGCGGCGGCGGTACTCGTCCAGACCACAACGCTCAGCCGGGAGGAGCCACCTCGCGAATCTTCTTCGTAGCCGGCTCGCGAGGAGGCACGAACCGGTAGCCCACGTTGCGCACGGTCCCGACGAGGGACTCGTACTCGGTGCCGAGCTTGGCGCGCAGCCGCCGGACGTGGACGTCCACCGTGCGGGTGCCGCCGTAGTAGTCGTAGCCCCACACCTCCTGCAGCAGCTGCGCCCGGGTGAACACCCGGCCGGGGTGCTGCGCGAGGTACTTGAGCAGCTCGAACTCCTTGAAGGTCAGGTCGAGGGAGCGTCCGCCGACCTTCGCGACGTAGGTGGTCTCGTCGATGACCAGGTCGCCCCGATGGATCGGCGCGCGAAGCGCCTCCTCGTCGGTGGCGGAGTCGAGTCGTCCGGCGGCAAGGCGCAGCCGGGCCTCGACCTCGGCGGGTCCCGCGGTGTCGAGCAGCACGTCGTCGATGCCCCAGTCGGCGGTCACCGCGGCCAAGCCGCCCTCGGTGGTGATGAGCAGCAGCGGGACGTCCACGCCGGTGGTGCGGATCAGGCGGGACAGGCCGCGGGCCTGGGCAAGCTCGCGACGTCCGTCCACCATGATCGCGTCGGTGGGGGGCACCTCGAGCAGCGCGGACGCCTCGGCCGGGGCGACCTTTACCTGGTGCAGCAGCAGGCCGAGGGCGGGAAGCACCTCTGCGGCAGGCTGCAGCGCGTTGGTGAGCAGGAGCAGGGTGGCCAACAGGCTTCCTCAGGCTGACGGGCTGACCGGTCTAGCGGGCGTCGTCGACCACCACAACCGGAACAGGCAGTGAACAACCAGGGTACCGGCGATCTGGCAGCATGCCGACCATGGCCGCGCTGCTCGCCTCTGCCCTGGCGGGGGTGCTGGTCGCCGGCACCCTGGGCGGGCGCTACGCGCTGGCCGGCGCCGTCGTCCTGGCGCAGCTGATCCTCGTGCTGGGACTCGCCCGGGCCTCGGACGTCCCGGCAAGCCGCGTGTCCGGTGCGGTGGCCCTGCTCGCTGGCCTGGTCACCGTCGGACTCATCGTCGCGCAGCCCGAGCGGACCCTCGAGGTGGACGTGCTGCTGCCGGTGGTGGGCACCGCGGGGCTGGGCTTCGTCGCCATGATCGTGGTGCAGCTCCTCCGGCGGGACGGGCGCGAGCGGCTGACCACGTCGCTGACGGTCGGCGTCATGACGTTGCTGCT
>CAYHHE010000063.1:0-17269 GCA_964356295.1 uncultured Actinomycetes bacterium
GGGCATCGACCTTCGTCCCGATCCTCGGGCTGGATCAGCGCGATCTTGACGTTAGCGTCGACTGGCCGGGTGCGATGCGGCGGTTTCGTCAAGATCGCGGGGACCCGGGGCTGGAGCGCTAGACGTCGAAGCCACCGAAGTCGAAGCCGCCCCCGTCGAAGCCGCCGCCGTCCCCGCCGGCCTCGCCTCCGGCGTCACCCTCGGAACCGGCGTCACCCTCGCTGCCGCCGTCTCCGGCGTCGCCGCCCATGTCGTAGCCGACGGGCGCCCAGAGCATCGCCCCGAGCATCGTCCCGACGAGCATGCCGTTGAGCAGGTAGGCTCCCTGCGCGCCGTACCAACCGCGCGCCCACGGTCCGTACTCGGGGCCGGCCTCCCAGTACGGCCGGTCGCCGGCCGACGTGGGGACGGTGCGCGCGTCGGGGGAGACGCCGTCCTCGATGCGTGCCGCGCATGCCGCGCACACCGGCACGTCACGCGCGGCTCCGCCCGGTGGGGCCCACGAGGCATCCTGGACGGAGATACCGTGGCGCTGGTCGAAGAAGCACGGGCCACGCCGGTTCGGAAGCTCACGGCCCTCGCGACGGGCCTGCAGGGTCGCCAGGGCGAATCGGCCGTCATCGAGAGCTCGGGTCACCCACTGCAGGTCCTCCGGGGTGGCCGCGTTGTCCAGGGCGTCCTTGGCGTTCTCGTAGGCGTCCAGCGCCCGCTGCCAGTCCGCCAGCGCCTCCTCGCCAAGACCCTCGGGCACCGGCTCACGCTGCAGCTGCTCGCCCAGCTGGGTCACGTCCTCCGACGCCACCCGCCGAACCGCATCCATCCGGGCGTCTGCGGCAGGGTTGCGCCCGCGTCCGACCGACGAGGGCCGCGAACCATCGCCGAGACGGCCCTGCCTGGTGGACTTGCCGACCAGCCAGAAGATCGCGACAACGGCAAGGAGGATCAGCAGCAACTCCATGCCGACATGTCTACCTCACGCGGCGCGAGCAGGCCACGCGTGGGCGCCGGCCGACGCGGCCGAAGGGGACTCACCGATGCCCGCCCGGTAGTTGCCGCGGTCGAGCAGCGCCAGCAGATCGCCGAACGCGCGCTGACGGGCGATCGGGGGCTCGGACGGGTCGATCACGACGTCGACCAGCACCGGCGAGGCGCCCAGGCTCGCAGCCTGACGCACGACACGACCTACCGCAGCCCGGTCCACGTCGACGCCGTCGGCGGCGACGCGGTAGGCGAGGTCGTCCGGGATGTCCAGGTTCTGAACGGGGAAGGTCTGCATGAGTTCACGGTACGGCGATCGACCCATAAAGAAAAGCGATGGTTTCTTATCGCGATCAAAGCATACGCTTATGACTATGACGGGACTTCGAGACATCGACATCCGGCAGCTGGCGGCCCTGGACGCGGTGGCCAGTCAGGGATCGTTCGGACGAGCCGCCGCGCGGCTGGGGTTCTCCCAGGCCGCCATCAGCCAGCAGATCGCCGGCCTGGAACGGGCCGCCGGAACCCGCCTGTTCGACCGTCCGGGCGGACCCCGCGCTGCCGTGCTCACCCCGGCCGGCCGCCTGCTGGTCGAGCATGCCCGCGCCGTGCTCGCCCGTCTGGACCAGGCCGAGCGGCACCTGGTGGACCTTGCTTCGGGGGTGGGTGGACGCCTGGACGTCGGGACGTTCCAGAGCGTCTCGGTGGCGCTGCTCCCGCTCGTCGTCGCAGACCTGCGGCGTGAGGCCCCCGAGCTCGACATCCGGCTGCACGAGAGCGACGACAACGACGACCTGCTGCGCGGCCTGGTCGAGGACGAGCTGGACGTCACCTTCATGCTCGGCCCTGTCGAGGATCTGCGGCTCGAGGTCAGCCATCTGTGCGACGACCCCTTCGTCGTGGTCACCCCAGCCGACACCTGCACCCTGGACAGGCCAACCGGCCCGACACCTTCCATACCGATGGCCCGGCTGGACGGCTTCCCGATCGTGGGCGCCAGCGTCGACGACTCCTGCCAGCTGCTCATCGACGACGGGCTGCGAGCCCGCGGGGTCGTCCCGCGCTACGTCTTCCGCAGCAACGACAACGCCGCCGTGCAGGCGATGGTGAGCGCCGGGATGGGCGCCTCTGTCATGCCCCTGCTCGCGGTCGACCAGGACGACCCGACCGTGCACATCCACGCCCTGGACCCGCCGCTCCCGCCGCGGGAGATCTGTGTGGCGGTACGACGCGACCGCACCGTGGCCCCGGCCGCGGTGCGGATGGTCGAGCTCGCCGTCCGGCACATCCGTGACGTTGCCGTGGTCGCCCTCACGCCCCACTGACGTCCGCCCGGCCCGGGGCCCCCCGGCCCGGCTCGGGGCCGGGACCTCCTACTCGACGATCTCGCAGATGACCGCGCCGCTGGTCACGGACGTGCCTACGTCCGCGTTGAGGTTGCTGATGGTCCCAGCCTTGTGCGCGTTGAGCGGCTGCTCCATCTTCATCGCCTCGAGCACGACGACCAGATCCCCGGCAGCGACTTGGGCGCCGTCCCGGACGGCGATCTTGACGATCGTGCCCTGCATGGGCGACGTGAGCGATTCCCCGGACGCCACAGCGCCACCTCCGCCAGCCTTGCGGCCGGGGCGACGCCCCTGCGGGCGCTGGCCGCCGGCCGCCGCCGCTGCGGCCAGCCCTTCCGGCAGGGTCACCTGCAGGCGCTTGCCGTCGACCTCGACCGTCACGTTCTGACGCTCCTGCGCCGGCGCCTCCTCGGCGGCCCCGGCCTCGAAGGGAGGGATCGTGTTGTTCCACGCGGTCTCGATCCAGCGCGTGTAGACCCCGAACGGCTCGTCGGGCGTAGCCGGTGCAAATACTGGGTCACTCACCACAGCGCGGTGGAAGGGGATGACCGTCGGCAGCCCCTTGACCGTGAACTCCGCCAGGGCTCGGCGCGAGCGCTCCAGCGCCTGCTGCCGGTTTGCCCCGGTGACGATGAGCTTCGCCAGCATCGAGTCGAAGCTCTGCCCGATCACGCTACCGGCCTCGACGCCAGCATCCACGCGAACACCAGGCCCCGAGGGTGTCTGGAAGACCGTGACCGGCCCGGGCATCGGCAGGAAGTTGCGTCCGGCGTCCTCACCGTTGATGCGGAACTCGATGGAGTGGCCGCGGATCACCGGGTCGTCGTACCCCAGCGGCTTCCCCTCGGCGATGCGGAACATCTCGCGGACCAGATCGAGGCCGGTGACCTCCTCGCTCACCGGATGCTCGACCTGCAGTCGGGTGTTGACCTCGAGGAACGAGATCGAGTCGTCCTGACCGACGAGGAACTCGACCGTCCCGGCGCCGTAGTAGCCGGCCTCGCGCAGGATCGCCTTGCTCGCGGCATACAGTTCCGCGTTCTGCTCGTCGGACAGGAACGGTGCCGGGGCTTCCTCGACCAACTTCTGATGCCGCCGCTGCAGCGAGCAGTCCCGCGTGGAGACCACCACCACGTTGCCGTGCTGGTCTGCCAGGCATTGCGTCTCGACGTGCCGCGGCCTGTCCAGGTAGCGCTCGACGAAGCACTCCCCGCGGCCGAACGCCGCAGTCGCCTCCCGCACCGCGGACTCGTACAGCTCGGCCACCTCGCCCATCTCCCGGGCGACCTTCAGCCCTCGCCCACCCCCACCGAAGGCGGCCTTGATCGCGATCGGGAGGCCGTGTTCCTGGGCGAAGGCCACCACCTCGTCGGCGCCGCTGACCGGGTCCGGCGTGCCGGCCACCAGGGGAGCCCCCACGTTCTCGGCGATGTGCCGGGCCTTGACCTTGTCCCCGAGTGCCTCGATCGCCGCCGGTGGGGGCCCGACCCAGATCAGTCCCGCGTCCATCACGGCCTGGGCGAAGTGGGCGTTCTCCGACAGGAACCCGTAGCCGGGGTGCACGGCGTCGGCGCCTGCTCGGCGCGCCACGTCCAAGAGCTTGTCCATGTCCAGGTACGTCTCGGCGCTCGTCTCCCCGTCCAGCGCGTACGCCTCGTCGGCCAGGCGCACGTGGAGCGCATCCCGGTCGGAGTCGGCGTAGACCGCCACCGAGGCGATCCCGCTGTCTCGGCAGGCGCGGGCGACGCGGATGGCGATCTCCGCGCGGTTGGCGATGAGGACCTTGGTGATCGTGGGCACGAACATGAAGTGTAGGGGGGGGCTCCCAAGGCCCCGCAGGGTCGTCCGGCCCAGGCGCACCCCCTACCGTGAGGGCATGAGCGTGGAGCTGTCGCCAGACCACGAGGGCTTCCGGAAGGTGGTGCGTGACTTCGCCGAGCGCGAGGTCGCCCCCCATGTGCAGCGATGGGACCGCGAACACCACTTCCCGGTCGACGTGGTGCGCCAGATGGGCGAGCTGGGCCTGTTCGGCATCACCGCACCCCCGGAGTACGGCGGCGCCGGCGCCGACTTCACCAGCCTGTGCATCGCCATCGAGGAGCTCGGTCGGGTCGATCAGTCGGTCGGCATCACGCTGTCGGCCGGCGTGGGGCTCGGCATCACGCCCATCGCGTCCTTCGGGACGGCCGAGCAGAAGCAGCGCTGGCTGCCCGACCTCGTTGCCGGACGCACCCTGGCCGCCTTCGGTCTGACCGAGCCGGAGGCCGGGTCCGACGCCGGCGCGACCCGCACGACCGCGCGTCTGGTCGACGGCGAGTGGGTGATCGACGGGGCGAAAGCCTTCATCACCAACTCCGGCACCGAGATCACCTCCGTCGTCACGGTCACGACACGGACGGGCACCCGCCCGGACGGGACGCCGGAGATCTCGGCCATCCTCGTCCCCTCCGGCACGCCCGGGTTCACCGTCGAGCCCGCCTACGACAAGCTCGGCTGGCACGCCTCGGACACCCACGGGCTGTCCTTCGACGGCGCCCGGGTGCCCGAGGACCACCTCCTCGGGCAGCGGGGCAGCGGGTTCCGGCAGTTCCTGGCGACCCTGGACGACGGCCGCATCGCCATCGCCGCGCTCGCCCTCGGGCTCACCCGGGCCTGCCTGGAGCAGTCGGTGGCCTACGCGGGGCAGCGGCAGGCCTTCGGGGCGCCGATCGGGTCCAACCAGGGGGTCGCCTTCCCGCTGGCCGACCTGGACGTCGCCGTGGAGGGCTCCCGCCTGCTGGTCTACCGGGCGGCCTGGCTCAGGGACTCCGGCGCCGACCGCGCCGAGGTCAAGCGCGCCGCGGCGCGGGCCAAGCTGTACGCCACCGAGGCTGCCGTCACCGCCACCCGCGTCGCCACCCAGGTCTTCGGCGGCTACGGCTTCATCGAGGAGTACCCGGTCGCGCGCTTCTACCGCGACGCCAAGATCCTCGAGGTGGGGGAGGGGACGAGCGAGGTGCAGCGGCTCGTGCTCGCTCGGGCACTGGGCCTGCCGGTGGGCTGATGGGCCACGACCACTGGACCGAGGTCGCTGCTGCGCGCGCCCGCACCCGGCAGCCCAGCCAGTCAGGCGCGCGCAAGCTGGTCCAGCAGCGCAAGCTCCACGTCCGGGATCGGCTGGACCTGCTGCTGGACCCCGGCACTCTGGTCGAGGACGGCCAGCTGGCCAACGCGCTCGCCGACGGCCTGCCCGCGGACGGCGTCGTCACCGGCCGAGGTCTGGTCGAGGGGCGTCCTGTCGTGGTCGTCGCGAACGACCCGACGGTGAAGGCGGGCTCGTGGGGTGCGCGCACGGTGGAGAAGATCGTGCGCGCCACCGAGATCGCGCTCGGCGAGGAGCTGCCGGTCTTCTGGCTGGTGGATTCCGCCGGCGCCCGGATCACCGACCAGGTGCAGCTGTTCCCCGGCCGTCGTGGTGCCGGGCGCATCTTCCGCAACCAGGTGCTGCTGTCTGGGCGGGCACCGCAGATCTGCTGCCTGTTCGGCCCGAGTGCCGCAGGCGGGGCCTACATCCCGTCCTTCTGCGACCTGGTGATCATGGTCGAGGGCAACGCGTCGATGTACCTGGGTTCGCCACGGATGGCCGAGATGGTCGTGGGCGAGCGGGTGACCCTGGAGGAGATGGGCGGTGCCCGGATGCACGCCACGGTGTCCGGCTGCGGGGACAACCTGGCCAGTGACGACGCCGACGCGATCGAGCAGGCCAAGGTGCTGTTCTCCTACCTGCCGGAGTCGTGGCGGCACCAGCCGCCGGCCTACCAGCCCCACGAGCCTGTCCGTCGGCTGGAGCGCCAGACGATCCCGGCCGACGACGCAGTGGGCTACGACGTGCACGAGGTGATCGACGCCCTCGTCGACGCCGACTCCTTCGCCGAGATCAAGCCGCTGTTCGCCCCCGAGATCGTTGTCGGGTTCGGGCTGCTGGAGGGGCGCCCGATCGGCGTGCTCGCCAACAACCCGGGCGTCAAGGGCGGGGTGCTGTTCATCGACTCAGCAGACAAGGCGGCCCGGTTCATCTGGATGTGCGATGCCTACAACCTCCCGCTGCTCTACCTCATGGACGTCCCGGGGTTCATGATCGGGTCGGCCGTGGAGCGTCAGGGCATCATCCGCCACGGGGCGAAGATGATCACTGCTGTGGCGGAGGCGACCGTGCCCACGGTCTCTGTCGTGCTTCGCAAGGCCTACGGGGCTGGGCTGTACGCGATGGCGGGCCCGGGGTTCGCCCCGGACGCCTGCGTGGCGCTGCCGAGCGCCAAGATCGCGGTCATGGGTCCGGAGGCGGCCGTGAACGCGGTGTACGCGAACAAGATCGCCGAGATCGCGGACCCGGCCCGCCGAGAGGCCTACGTGGCAGCGCTCCGGGAGGACTACGAGGCCGACATCGACATCCTGCGGCTGGCCTCGGACCTGGTCGTCGACGCCGTCGTCGAGCCCGAGGAGCTGCGGGGCGAACTCATCGCCAGGTTCGCGGCCGCTTCGGGGAAGAGCCGCTCGCGCCCGGACAAGCGGCACGGCGTGCCCCCGGTCTGATCACGCGGGACGGCTCCACAGCCGGGGCCAGGTGATTCCCCAGTCCGCCAGCATGCGGCGCAGCAGCGGAAGCGACAGCCCGACCACCGTGTGCGGGTCGCCTTCGACCCGCTCGACGAAGGGCCCCCCGAGCCCGTCCACGGTGAAGCCGCCGGCCACCGCCAGCGGTTCTCCGGTGGCGGCGTAGGCCTCGATCTCGACGTCTGTCACCGCGGCGAAGGTCACGCGCGCGGACTCGGTCCCCGAGGCCGACCGGTCGCTGCCGAGGTCGATCAGGTGGTGCCCGGTGTGCAGCACCCCGGTGCGTCCCCGCATGGCCTGCCACCGTGCGATCGCCTCGGAGCGGTCGGTGGGCTTGCCGTAGGCGGCACCATCGAGCTCGAACACCGAGTCGCAGCCCAGCACCAGCTCAGGCCCGACGTGCAGCCGGTCCTCACCGAGCCGACCGGCAACCGCCTGCGCCTTGCGGGTGGCGAGCGCGACCGCCGCCGCCGCGGGCGCTGCGGCCTCGACCCCGTCCTCGTCGACACCGCTGACCAGCACCTCGGGCTCGATCCCCGCGGCCCGCAGAGTGGCCAACCGGGCCGGCGAGGCCGAGGCGAGGACGAGCCGGACGCGGGTCGCGGTTGGGTCCACCTGCTACCGGCGGAACGCCAGGTGGTACGGGAAGGGGTCGGTCTCGTCGATGGTGGCGACCCGTCCGGGGTGCACGTAGGCCATCAGTGGGGACTTGCGTAGCAGGTCGTGGTCGTCGACGTCGATGCGCCGCACCATGTGCGCGTTGGCGTGCGCGGCGACGATCCTGCCGACGATGAGCACGTTGTGGCCGAGGTCGTCGATGATCCTGTCGAGCCGGCACTCCAGGTGCAGCCGACATCCCTCGATGAGGAACCCGTCCACCTCGCTGGCGGGCACGAAGTGCAGCATGTCCAGGGTGGGCTTGGTCCCGTCGGCTGAACGAGGCGCGGCGGCCAGGCTGGTCTCCAGCAGCATCTCCGGGGACGGGTAGCCGACGGTGAACACGCCGGTGCGTTCGATGTTCTTGAAGGTGCCGTGGTTGGGGTGGCAGACGAAGCCGAACCAGTTCTCCCAGCTCACCGGCATGGCCAGGTGCTTGGGTGCGACGTCGGGGGAGCCGTCCGGCTCGGTCGTGGCGACCAGCACGAGCGGCGCGACGATCGGGATCCGCTCCCAGATCGGCCGGTCCAGGCTGAGCTCGACGGAGCCCTTCTGAGCGCTCTGCGCCGGGTTGGCGACCATGACCCCTCCCGTGACCGGGTGCGACCTACGTCACATCGGTGCGCTCGACGCTAGCGCCGCGTCTGCGCAGCCCGCCGGGCCGAAAGTCCCCCTGCAGCGGGTCGGACGTGACCACGGGTGGACGCATCGCGTCAGGCGTAGGGCAGGCCACTGGCTTGCCAGGCCCCTGCTCCGCTGGGCACGACGCGGCGCAGCCCCCGCCAGTACGCCGACCACCCGCCGGACTCGCGGCTCGGCGGTGGCGGCCCAGGGGACTGCGTGCCCGCGAGCGCGCTCAGCACCGCGATCGCCGCGGCCAGCTCGGCCTCGGTCGGGTTCCCGCGCACCTGCCACACCTGCCCACCGGCCATCGGTTCGCTCACAGCGGGATGTTCCCGTGCTTCTTCGGGGGCAGCGTCTGCCGCTTGGTCCGCAGCGCCCGCAGGGCCTGCGTGACGGCCACCCTGGTGCGCGACGGGGCGATGACCGCGTCGACGTAGCCCCGGTCCGCCGCCGTGTACGGGTTGGCCAGGGTCTCCTCGTATTGCTGCTGGAACTGCGCGCGCAGCGCATCCGGGTCCTGCGCGCCGGACAGCTCGCGCCGGTAGAGGATGTTGACCGCACCCTGGGCCCCCATCACCGCCACCTGGCCGGTCGGCCAGGACAGGTTGACGTCGGCCCCGAGGTGCTTGCTGCCCATGACGACGTACGCACCGCCGTAGGCCTTGCGGGTGATGATCGTGACCTTCGGCACCGTCGCTTCCGCGTAGGCGTAGATGAGCTTCGCCCCGCGGCGGATGATGCCCTCGTGCTCCTGGCCGGTGCCGGGCAGGAACCCCGGGACGTCGACGAAGGTCAGCACCGGGACGTTGAACGCGTCACAGGTGCGCACGAACCGCGCCGCCTTCTCCGAGGCCCCGATGTCCAGCGTGCCGGCGAACTGCATGGGCTGGTTGGCGACGACGCCGACCGAGTGCCCCTCGACCCGTCCGAAGCCGACGAGCATGTTCGGCGCATACAGGGGCTGGACCTCGAGGAACTCCCCGTCGTCGACCACCGCTGCGATCACGGAGTGCATGTCGTAGGGCTGGTTGGCCGAGTCCGGGATCAGGGTGTCCAGCGCGAGGTCGGTGTCGGTGGCCTCCAGGGACGGCGGCTCCACCGGCTCGACCACGGGCGCCTCGGAGAGGTTGTTCGAGGGCAGGTGGGACAGCAGGTCCTTGACGTAGTCCAGCGCGTCCTTCTCGTCCGACCCGAGGTAGTGGGCGTTTCCGCTGACCGCGTTGTGGGTGCGCGCCCCGCCCAGCTCCTCGAAGCCGATGTCCTCACCGGTGACGGTCTTGATGACCTCCGGCCCGGTGATGAACATGTGCGAGGTCTGGTCGACCATGACGGTGAAGTCGGTGATCGCCGGGGAGTACACCGCACCACCGGCACACGGGCCCATGATGAGCGAGATCTGCGGGACCACCCCTGAGGCCATCACGTTGCGGTAGAAGATCTCTCCGTAGAGCCCGAGGGAGACCACGCCCTCCTGGATGCGGGCACCCCCGGAGTCGTTGATGCCGACGACCGGGCAGCCGATCTTCAGCGCGGTGTCCATCACCTTGACGATCTTCTCCCCGAAGACCTCACCCAGGCTGCCGCCGAAGACCGTGAAGTCCTGCGCGAACACGGCCACCTGCCGGCCATCGATGGTCCCCAGCCCGGTGATCACCCCGTCGCCGTAGGGGCGGGTCTCGTCCAGGCCGAACGCGGTCGAGCGGTGCCGGGCGAGCTCGTCGAACTCGACGAAGGAGCCCTCGTCCAGCAGGGCGTGGATGCGTTCCCGGGCGGTCATCTTGCCCTTGGCGCGCTGCTTCTCCACCGCCTTGGCCGACCCGGCGTGGATCGCCCCGTCGGTTCGGGCAGTGAGGTCGGCGAGCTTTGCCGCGGTCGTGGTCAAGTCGCGAACGGGCGCGTCTTGCTCAGGGTCGAGTGCCATCTGAGGTCCTCCAGCACCAGCGAGTCCGAATGAACCAGGCACCACCCTAGTGATGCCCCACTCCGGCCGGACCGGCCAGTCCTGCTTCCGGCGGCCCTCTAGCCTGCAGGACGTGACGCCGACCCGCTTCCTGGCGCTGACCTGGGTGGACCAGATCGCCTCGACGCAGGACGAGATGGCCCGTCGGGCCCGCTCAGGCGCCGTTGCGCAGGCGTTGGCCACGACCTCGCAGACCTCGGGTCGCGGCCGGCGGGGACGAGCGTGGACGTGCCCTCCCGGTGCCGGGCTGGCGATGTCGGTGCTGCTGCGGCCTGCCCGCTACGACGGGTGGACGTGGCTGCCGCTGCTGGCCGGGGTGGCGGTCGTGCAGGCGGTGGAGGGCCTCGGTGCGGCCGGGCCGGCGCTGAAGTGGCCCAACGACGTTCTCGCGCAGGACGCCAAGCTGGCCGGCCTGCTCGCCGAGCGCGTCGAGCCGGCCGGGGGCTCGGCCGGGCCGGCGTTCGTCCTCGGTGTGGGGCTCAACCTGCGCGAGGACGACCTCCCGGCCGGGGCCGTTGCGCTCGACCAGCTCGGGGTCGGCTCGTCAGCGGCCACGGTGGCCAGGGCGGTGCTCGACGCGCTCGAGGAGTGGCTGCCGGTCTGGGAGGCCGGCGACGATCGACTGGCCCAGGCCTACCGCCGGGCCTGCGCCACCCTCGGGCAGTGGGTGCGACTAGCCCTCCCGGACGGGTCGCAGGTCATCGGGCGAGCGGCGGCGATCGACGAGGACGGGCGGCTGCTGGTCCAGCTCGACACTGGCCCGCCCCAGGCGTTCGCGGCCGGCGATGTCGTGCACCTGCGCCGCGAGCCCACGCCACGCACTCCACCCGGATGACCCTCGGGTGCGTCCGGTCGTGTCACTATTCGCGGCATGGGATACCCCGAGGACGCGCTCGGCAGCGGCGAGGCCGTGCTCATCCACACCCGGACCCACTGGAAGGCGCTCATCGGTTCGATCGCCTGGTTCGTGCTGACCGTCGTCGGCGTCGTGCTGTTGCTGGTCCTGCTGCCCAGTGGCAACGTCGAGAACGTCATCCGCTGGGTCGGGATCGCCGCCATCGTCGTGATGGGCCTGTGGTTCGCGCTGATGCCCCTCATCCGGTGGCTGAGTTCCAGCTACACCATCACCGACCAGCGCATCATGAAGCGCAACGGGATCATCAGGCAGACCGGTAGCAACATCCCGCTCAAGCGGGTCAGCGGCGTGTCCTTCCAGAAGGGCGTCCTGGACCGGGTGTTCGGCTGCGGCACCCTGCTGATCGAGTCCTCGGCTGAGACGGCCAACGTCGTGTTCAACGACGTGCCCGACGTGGAGAACGTCCAGCGGGTGCTCACCGACCTCATCACCGACCGTCCGGACGGCGCCTGAGGGCACCGGGGTCGCCGCGGATCGCGCGGCTCACACCGGCACGGGCCGGCGCTCGTGCTCGGGGAACACCCACCGCCGGTAGGACCAGAACCGGAAGGCGGTTCCCAGCGCCAGACCGACGACGTTGGCGGAGATGTTGTCCGCCAACGGGCTGGTCAGCCCGAGCACGTAGTGGCTGATGGCCAGCGTGCCGACCGCGATGGCCATCGCGATGCCGTTGAGCACGAAGAACAGCACGTACTCGCGCAGGTAGCCGCGACGTTGCCGGTCACGCCAGGTCCAGGTGCGGTTGCCGGCGTAGGTCACCATGGTGGCCAGCACGACCGAGATGACCTTGGCGGTCAGGGGCTTGTCGTAGAGCAGGCCCTGGGCGTCCCCGAGCCCCCAGCCGTAGCGCAGCAGGTTGAACATCCCGACGTCGATGACGAAGCCGAGCCCACCGATGGTGAGGAACTTGCCGACCTCGGCGGCGGCCACCAGCCGCGACCCGGTCGCGTCCGGTACCCGCATCGGCGCAAGTCTAGGGCCGTTCTAGATTGAAGACATGCAGCGGACGTCGTGGCGCGCATGGACCTGAGCCGACGCCCCGTCCTCGGCGTGGTCGGCGCCGGCCAGCTCGCCCGGATGATGCAGCAGGCCGCCATCGGCCTGGACGTCGACCTTCGGCTGCTGGCGGCGTCCGGCTCGGACTCTGCGGCGCTGGTCGTCCCGGCCACGACGGTCGGTGACGAGCGCGGCCTTCCCGACCTGCAGCGGCTCGCGGCGCAGGTGGACGTGCTCACCTTCGACCACGAGCACGTCCCCACCGATCATCTGCACGCGCTGCAGCGCACCGGGGTCGTCGTGCGACCCGGACCGCACGCGCTGCCGTTCGCGACGGACAAGGCCGTCATGCGCCGCGGGCTGCGCCGCCTGGGGCTGCCCGTGCCGTCGTTCCGGGTGATCGAGGACGAGTCCGAGCTACCACAGGCGGTGGGCGAGGTCGGCGGCTGGCCGGTCGTGCTCAAGCTGGCCCGTGGCGGCTACGACGGCCGGGGCGTGTGGGTCGCCGACGGCCCGTCCGGCACCCGGGAGGCGCTGCTGGCCCGCACCCCTGTCGTCGTGGAGGAGCGCGTCCCGTTCGTGCGGGAGCTCGCCGCAGTGGTCGCCCGCTCACCCGCGGGGCAGGCGGTGGCCTACCCGGTGGTCGAGTCGGTCCAGCGAGGCGGCATCTGCGTCGAGGTGCTCGCCCCGGCGCCGGGGCTCACCGACCACACCGCGGTCGCTGCCCAGCGCCTCGCGCTGGAGGTGGCCGACGCCCTCGACGTGGTCGGGGTGCTGGCCGTGGAGCTGTTCGAGCTGCCCAACGGAGAGGTTCTGGTGAACGAGCTGGCGATGCGCCCGCACAACACCGCGCACTGGACCATCGACGGGGCGGTCACCTCCCAGTTCGAGAACCACCTGCGGGGGGTGCTCGACCTGCCGCTCGGGTCGCCTCGGGCGCTCGCCCCGGCGGCGGTGATGGTCAACATCCTCGCCGGACAGGCCACGCAGGTGCACCGGACGCTGCCTCACGTCATGGCCCACGACGCTGCGGCCCGGATCCACCTGTACGGCAAGCAGCCGCGGCCCGGACGCAAGATCGGCCATGTCACCGTCCTGGGCCACGACGTCGAGGAGCTACGGAACCGTGCCCGGCACGTGGCCGACCTCGTCAGTGGCGTGGTGCCGGCGTGAGCGCGACGGCTCCGGCTCTGGTGGGCGTGGTGATGGGCTCGGACAGCGACTGGCCGACGATGAGCGCCGCAGCGCAGGTGCTCACCGAGTTCGACGTGGCCCACGAGGTGGACGTCGTGTCGGCTCACCGGATGCCGCTGGCCATGCTCGGCTACGGCCAGACCGCCGCCGATCGCGGCCTGCGGGTGCTCATCGCCGGGGCCGGCGGGGCGGCCCACCTGCCCGGGATGCTCGCCGCGGTCACACCCCTGCCGGTCATCGGCGTCCCCGTCCCGCTGCAGGTGCTGGACGGGCTGGACTCGCTGCTGTCGATCGTGCAGATGCCGGCCGGAGTGCCCGTGGCCACCGTGGCGATCGGCAACGCCCGCAACGCCGGCCTGCTGGCCGTACGGATCCTCGCCAGCGGGGAGGGGGAGTTCGCGCAGCGGCTGCGCGCCGACATGGTGCGGTTCCAGCACGGGCTCGAACAGGCGGCCCGGGCAAAGGGGGAGGCGCTCAGGCAGCAGGTCCCAGGCGCGGCCACTCGATCGCCGGGCAGCGGTCCATGACCATGTCCAGGCCGGCCTCGCCCACCCGTTGGGCGGCCTGCCGGTCGACCACCCCGAGCTGGAACCACACCGCCGACGCGCCGATGGCGATCGCCTGGTCCGCGATCTCCCCGGCGAGCTCGGAGCGGACGAACACGTCGACGCAGTCGACCGCGAACGGGATGTCGGCCAGCAGGGGGTAGCCGGGCTCGCCGTGCACGGTGTCGGCCCTCGGATGAACCGGGACGATGCGCTTGCCGTGCTGGCGCAGGAAGGCCGCGACCCCGTGGGCGGGGCGCGCGGTGTTGCCCGACAGCCCGACGACCGCCCAGGTCTCGCAGTCCGCCAGGACGCGGCGGATGACCAGGTCGGACGGCTCGGGCGTGCCCATCATGGCCGCCCGAGGCCTCGGTAGGTCCACCCGGCCTGCCGCCAGCGTGCCGCGTCGAGGGTGTTGCGGCCGTCGACGACCACCGGCTTTCGGACGATGCGCAGCAGCTCGGCCGGGTCGAGCGCGGCGAACTCGTCCCACTCGGTGAGGTGGAGCACCACGTCGGCCTTGCTGCAGGCCTGCTCGGCGGAGTCGAAGTAGCGCAACGTGGGGAACACCTGACGGGCGTTGGACGTGGCCTTGGGGTCGTAGACGCGGACGTTGGCGCCCTGCAGCTGCAGCTGGCCGGCGACGTTGAGCGCGGGGGAGTCGCGCACGTCGTCCGACTCGGGCTTGAAGGCGACCCCGAGGACGGCGATGTTGGCGCCGAGCACCGAGCCGCCGGCCACCTCGCGGGTCACCTCCACCGCACGTTGGCGTCGGCGCATGTTGATCGAGTCGATCTCCCGCAGGAACGACAGGGCGTCCGCGGCACCGATCTCGCCCGCGCGGGCCATGAACGCGCGGATGTCCTTGGGCAGGCATCCGCCGCCGAAACCCAACCCGGCGTTGAGGAAGCGTCGCCCGATCCGAGGGTCGTGGCCGATGGCGTCGGCGAGCGCGACGACGTCCGCGTCGACGACCTCGCAGATCTCGGCGATGGCGTTGATGAAGGAGATCTTGGTGGCCAGGAAGGCGTTGGCTGAGGCTTTGACCAGCTCGGCGGTGGCCCAGTCGGTGGTCACCAGCGGCGTCCCGGCCGCGAGTGCGCAGGCGTAGACCTCCCGCAGCAGGTCCTCGTCGGCCTGCCGGGTCACGCCGAACACGAGTCGGTCGGGGGCCAGGGTGTCCTCGATGGCGTGACCCTCGCGCAGGAACTCCGGGTTCCAGGCCAGCGAGGCTGCGGTGCCCACCGGGGACAGCTCGTGCAGCATCACCTGCAGGCGGGCGGCCGTCCCGACCGGCACGGTCGACTTGCCGACGACGAGAGCGGGCCGGGTCAGGTGCGCAGCCAGGGCCGCCGTCGCGGCCTCGACGTGGGAGAGGTCGGCGGCCAGGCCGTCGGGGCGCTGCGGGGTGCCCACGCACAGGAAGTGCACGTCACCGAACTCGCCGGCCTCGGCGAAGGACGTGGTGAACCTCAGGCGCCCGGAGGACACGTGCCGTTCCAGGAGCTCGGCCAGTCCCGGCTCGTAGAAGGGGACCTCGCCCGCAGCCAGCGCCTTGATCTTGGTCTCGTCGACGTCGACGCCGACGACCTCGAAACCCAGCTCGGCCATGCAGGCCGCGTGGGTGGCCCCGAGGTACCCGGTACCGATGGCGGTGATGCGCAAACTCATGGCAGAACAGACTATTCGACCAGTTCGGCCGGGATCGGGGCGCCGTCCCGGATCGCCGACCACAGCGCCTGCGCGGGGCCGGGGTCCCAGAGCACCACCGAGCCGGCGTCCGTGGTGGCGTACCCGCCGAACGGGACCGTCAGCATCTGGCCGCTCTCGCCGGTCGCCGCTCGCAACGCGATCGCGAAGCGCGCCAGGTCGATCGGTCCGGTCGCGGTGTCGACGGTCAGCGCCTGGCCCGCGGCGGCGGCCAGCGGTACCGCCCGGAACGGGTTGAGCAGGACGGCGGGGCTGGTGGCCCGGTCGGCCAGCGCGGACAGGAACGCCCGCTGGCGCTCGACCCGCCCCAGGTCGCCGTTCGGGTCGCTGTAGCGGACGCGTACGTACCCCAGGGCGTCGGCACCGGCGAGGGTCTGGCAGCCGGCGGGAAGGTTGATGCCGGCGCGCTCGTCCGTGATCGGCGCCGGCAGGCAGAGGTCGACTCCTCCGACGGCCTGGACGACCTGGTAGAAGCCGTCGAAGCCGATCTCGACGTATCCGTCGACCCGGACGCCGGTGGCCTGCTCAACGGTCTGGACCAGCAGGGCGGGGCCACCCAGCGCGAAGGCGGCGTTGACCTTGTTCTCGCCGTAGCCGGGGATGCTCACCAGGGAGTCCCGCGGGATGCTCACCAGGGTCGGGACGCCACCCGGGGCGGTGGTGAGCAGCAGGATCGTGTCGGTGAGCCGCGAGTCGGTGGAGCCGGTCGACAGGGTCGCCTGCTCCTGCTCGCTCAGGCCCGCGCGGCTGTCCGAGCCGACCAGCAGCCACGTGCTTCCCGGACCGCCGGCCGGCCGGTCACCGGCCGGGGCGGCCTCGACGCGGTCCAGCCCGACGAGGCCGACCGCCGCCAGCAGCACCGCATAGCCGACCAGCACGGCGAGCACCAAGGCGAGGATGCGCAGCAGCCGCCCCGGCGGTCCAGGAGGGCGTGCAGCAGGGGCAGGGGGGGCAGGTGTGAAGGTCGGGGGAGCGCCGGTCGGCAGCACGGTGGTCGCAGACTCGGCAGGCACCGCGGGCACCTTGACCCGGCTGAAGACCTGGGTCTGCTGCATCGGGTCGTCCTGCGGGACCCCACGCCGACCCCGGTCGTCGCTCACACCTGGGAAGGTACCCGGATGCGGCAACGCTCACACAACGACGTCGATGACCTCGAACGACTCGTCGAGCAGGTCGCCGAGCGGCTCCGAGACCTCTCCGATGCGCGGCAGCGGGTCGTCGAGGCGCAGGTGGGCCGGTTGCTCGCCGCGCTGGCCGCGGTCGCTCTGACAGCCGAAGGGGAGCCGGGGCACCCGCTGCCCAGGGTTGGGCGGCAAGCCCTGGGGGACCAGGTGGAGGTGCTGGGCCGTGACCTGGTGGCGGCCCTGCGGGCTCGCCCCAGCAACGACCTGGCCGCCCAGGGGTACGACGTGCTGGTCAGCATCAGGCGAGCGCTGCCCTAGCGGGTGACGCGGGGCCGGGCGTTGCGACGCCTAGAGTCGGGGCGTGCACTACGTGCAGTCCGTGGTCGACCTCGTCGGGAACACGCCGCTGGTCCGACTGCGTCACGTCGTGGACGCGTCGGGCCCGCTGGTGCTGGCGAAGGTCGAGTACCTCAACCCGGGCGGGTCGGTGAAGGACCGGATCGCGCTGCGGATGGTCACGGCCGCAGAGGAATCCGGCGAGCTCGGTGCCGGCGGCACGATCGTCGAGCCCACCAGCGGGAACACCGGGGTGGGACTGGCCCTTGTCGCCCAGGACCGGGGCTACC
>CAYHHE010000064.1:0-16381 GCA_964356295.1 uncultured Actinomycetes bacterium
AGGCTGAGATGATCAGCCAGAAGAACTCCCAGAAGTCCATGGTCTGCCTGTCGTGACGGTCGGTTGCGTGGATCGTGACGCACCGAGCCCGACTCGACATCACCCGATGGAGACCATGTGAGCCGCCGGACTTCTGCCTGCCCCTGATGTGATCTCGAACCGCTGCGAGGCGTGTCTAGGCTGCCTGGTGGAGGTGTGAGTCATAGCGGTCCCGCTCGTTGACGGCGCGAACTCGTCGCGCGGCCGCGCCGTGCCCCCAGTCGGCGACCGCCTCGTGCTTCGGGACCGCATCCTGCAGCTCATGGAGTCGGCCCGAGACTCTCACGTACTCTGCCTGCAGGCACCGGGCGGCTACGGCAAGACCACGGTGCTTGCGCAGTGGCTGGCATGCGACTCGCGACCGGTGGTCTGGCTGTCTGTGCGTCCTGGCGCCTCGGATGCTGAGTGGCTGGCGCGCGCCCTCCTGGACGACCTCGCCGATCGTGGGCTTGTGCCCCGCCGGTTCCCGGTCACGTCGGCGACCGATCCGGTGACCTGGCACCTCAGCGTGCTGCCTGCTGTCGAGCAGGCTGTCCGTGAGGCCACGGAACCGTTCGTCGCGGTGGTTGACGATGCGAGCGCGCTGTCCGGCCCGGCATGGGAGAGCCTCGTCGAGGTCTTGGCGGCATGTCTTCCACCGGGTGCTCAGCTGGCGATCACGACGAGGGATGCCGTGCCTGCCACGTTGTGGCGGTTGCAGGGCCGCAGTGAGGTGGCCGTGATCGGCCCCCAGGTACTCGCTTTCGACGAGGTCGAGACGCGGCAGCTGATGACCACACTTGGCGTTCAGCCGACAACCGAGTCTGTGGGATCACTGCTCGCACAGACCCTGGGCTGGCCAGTCGCGGTCTACCTCTCCTTGGTCGCGCGTCCCGGTGACAGGCGAGCATGGATGCGATCCCACCCGGGGGTGCCTGGCGGCAGCGGATTGGCGGAGTACCTGCGTGAGGAGGTCATCGGACGGCTGCCTGCCGACGACGCCGCGTTCCTGTCTCGATGCTCCGTGCTGTCGGTCCTCGAGCAGCGCTCGTGTGACGAGGTCTCCTCGACGACGGGGTCGCTGGCGCGGCTGCGTCGGCTGTCCGCTGCCAGTCACCTGCTGTCGGCCGAGGACGATGCCGGCCTTCGCTTTCGGATGCATCCGCTGCTGGCTGAGGCGCTCACGGAGCAGCTTCGCGAGGACCCAGGGGCCTGGCACAGCGCACACGCCGCGGCGAGCCGTGCCGACGAGCGCCAGGGCTTCCTCGACGGCGCGGTCCATCACGCGAAGTTGGCGGGTGACGACGACCGCCTTGCCAGCCTGATCTGGTCCCGAGCCCCCTTCATGCTCGCCTCGGGGCGGTGGGCGGTGCTCGCGCGATGGCTCGAGGGAGTCGAGGACGACCGGCTGGCAGCCCGGTGCCGCCTCGCGCTAAGCGCGGCCTGGACCGCCTCGCACGCCGGCGACATGGTCCGCATGCACAGATTCGCGCTGGCCGCGTCGGAGCGTGCCGCGCACGGCGACCGGGACTGTGTCCTGGACGCGGATCTGCTCCTCGCCACTATCGGGGCACATGGGCTCGACCACGTCGAAGCCAGCGCACGCGCCTTCATCCACGGCAAGCCGGTCGATGATCCTTGGCAGACACTTTCTCACTATCTGCTGGGGGTTGCCTTGTTCTTGCGGGACGAGTCCGGGCCGGCGCAGGCAGCTCTCCACGAGGCTGCCCGGATCGCCCAAGCCTTTGACCTGCCGGTGATGTCGGCACACTCGCTCGCCGCGCTGGCCGACATCGGGCTGGCCGAGGGGAGGGACCAGCAGGCGTTGACGTGGATCCGGGAGGTCCGCGAGCTCGCCGCACGACACGACATGGACGCGATCGCCACCACCGCACCCATCTTCACCACCTCAGCGTTGGGGTACCTGCACGAAGGACGGTTTGCTGACGCGCGTCGGGAAGCGGCACGGGCCTTGCGTCTGACTGCCCTCATGCGCAGGGTCGCGCCGTGGCACGCCGTGCAGGGACGACTCGCGCTCGCACACCTCAACGTCGCCCTTGGTGACCCCGAACGTGCCAGGGTGCTCCTCGACGAGGCGGGTGACCTCCGCGGGCCGTCCAATCACTCGCCCCGCCTCGACCGCATGTATGCCGAGCTCGGCGAGCAAGTCTCGGCCGTGTCGACAAGCCTGGTGGGCGTGTCGTCGCTGACCACCGCTGAGGTGCGGGTTCTGCAGTACCTGCCGACGCACCTGTCCTTCCCCCAGATTGCCGACGAGCTCTTCGTCTCCCGACACACCATCAAGACGCAGGCACTGTCGGCCTACCGCAAGCTCGGGGTGCACACCCGCAGCGAGGCGATCGAACGCGCACGCCGAGCGGGTCTGCTGCCGCCGGCGTGACTCGATACCTTCAGCGGCCTGGGTTCGCTGTCGGTGCATCGAGCCCGGTGACCGGGAGTCGTCCGCTCTCCAGCAGTTGCCCTCCCTCGTGCCTGGCTGCTGCGACGAGGGGTGCCGCCCACAGGTTCTCCCAGACGGCCACACCGGCGACACTTCCGGGTCTCAGTAGTGAGGCGAGCTGTGCGACGTCCCGCGTGGACAGGACGTCGTCCAGATCCGACTCGAGGGTTCGGATCTCGTCGCCCTCGAGATCCTGGATCTCGAAGCCTTCGACGGACCCGTCGCTGGCCTTCTGGATCACCACGAGGTCGAGTACTCGGATGAGCCCCTCGAACGACAGCCGAACCAGTTCGGCGACCAGGTCGCGACCGAAGGTGCTTGTCCCGTGGGGGAACTCCACCACGGCGTAGTCGATCGGGCCCTCCTCCGTGCCGGAAGCGTGCACGCTCAACTCGCCTCCACGACGGTCCAGAACCACAGTTCATCCTCGACCCGCGCGGCTGCGGCGTCCTCATCCTGATGGGGCGATGTTGCTGGCGTCGGCCCCGAGCAGTCTGACCACGTCAGGCGGCATCGGCTGCGGCTCGGTCGGTGCGCACGACCGGACGCAGCGGCACCAGCAGAAGGAGGACGTCATGGGTCTACGGGACCCACGACAGGAGCGCGTTCAGGAGCGGCGGGGTGGTGGTTCGCCCCGTCCTGAGGTCTTCCAGATTCGCGACAAGCTGGTCGACATCGGTGACGACTACTGGGTCGAGACGACCAGTGGTCGGCGGGCGTACAAGGTGGACGGGAAAGCGTTGCGTGTACGCGACACCTTCACGATTCGGGACGCCGGCGGAGAGGTCGTGGCAACCATGCAGCAGCGTGTCGCCCGCGTCCGGGACACGATGAAGATCGACCGCCCCGGCAAGCCGTCGGCCACCATCAAGAAGGCGATGATCACGCCGCTACGCGAGCGCTACACGATCGAGGCCGACGACGTCGGCGAGATCCGGGCGCAGGGCAACCTCGTCGATCACGAGTACACGTGCGAGAGCAACGGCACGAAGATCGCCGAGGTCTCCAAGCGTTGGGTGAGGGTGCGCGACACCTACGGAGTCGAGGTCGAACCGGTGACCGACGTCGTCCTCATCCTCGCCGCGACAGCAGCCATCGACAGCATGAGCTGAGACTGCCGACCCAGGGGAGTGAGGGGAGATGCTGGAGGCCGCACTCTGGGGGTTCGTGGGCGCGTCAGCCCTGCTCATCGGGGTCGAGGTCGCCTTCACGTTCGAACCGAGTCAGATGGTCATCGGCCCTCATGATGGCCTTCGGCGTCGGCACGTTGATCTCGTCCATCGCGTTCGAGCTGGTCGAGGAGTCGCTCCAGGTGGCTGAACCATGGCTGGTATGGGTGGGGCTGATCACCGGCGCGGCTACGTTCTTTCTCGGCGACCGCGCGATCTCCCGGGCCGCCGTTGCAGTCGACGACGGCGACGACGAGGGCAGCTCCGGCATGGCCATCGCGCTGGCTTCAACACTCGACGGCGTGCCGGAGTCGGCAGCGTTGGGCATGTCCGTTGCCGCCAGCGGCGGCGTCAGCGCTCCCGTGCTGGCGGCCGTCTGGATCTCCAACTTCCCGGAGTCGCTCGGATCAACGGTGGGAATGGTCACGTCAGGGCGCGACAAGGGCTGGATCCGGTGGCCGTGGTGGCGCATCGCGCTGATGTCCACGGTAGCGGCGGCCGTCGGGTACTGGGTCGTCACGATCAGCGACACGGCCACTGGGGGGTCGTCCAGGCCTTCGCCGCGGGCGCGTTGCTGACGATGAACGCCGACGAGCTGGCACCGCAGGCCTTCGGCAAGGCCTCGCTGTACACGGGCCTAGCCACCACGGCAGGCTGCGTGCTCGCCGTCTTCCTCGGAACCGTCGAGTGAACCGCAGAGCCGACCACGAAGGAGGACGGACATGACCCAGCCGGACCTGGACAAGATGGGCCCCATCGACTACGTGGTGGTGGAGTTCCCGCCCGGGCGCCAGCACTTCACCGGTGAGATGGCCCACGAGCTGGCGAGGCTGCACGACAGCGGCGCCGTCCGCGTCCTAGACGTCCTGGTGCCGGAGAAGGCCGACGACGGCACGGTGAACGGCTTCGAGCTGGACGACCTCGACGAGATGACCGTTCTCGAGGACGTCGAGCGGCGGATCGCCGAGATTCTGGCCGCCGAAGACGTGGCCCATGTCGGCCGGCGCATCTGACCTCCTGGCTGGCCCTTCGATGACCGCCGGGCTGGAGGGGCCGTGCGGTTGAAGCCAGCGCAGATGTCTCCCCTTCATGCGTTCCGCATGTTCTCGTCAGCGGCCGACGCCAGCCAGCGTCGACGCCCCACCGACGTCCTGCTGCTCGTGGGCGCGCTCTTCCTGATCTTCGCGCTCACGGCCAACGCCCCCGGCCCCAGCTCGGTCGACGAGTCCGTGGCCGCCCTCCTGGGCGAGATGGACCGCGCTCTCAGCGGCTTCTGGCCGCTGGCCTACACCGTCCTGCTGGCCTGGGGGGGTGTGGTCGTGGTGGCACCGGTCATGCGGTTCCGGGATGGCCGGCTGCGCCTGCTCTGGGACTACGCGGTCGCCTTCGCGTTGTCAGTGGTCGCCGCGACTGTCGTGGGTGTGTTGGCGGGCACGGACATCGAGACCAGCCTGGCCGCCCTGCTCAGCACTGACACCGGCCCGGTGTATGTTCCGTCGCGCTTGGCGGTGGTCACGGCGCTCCTCGCCGCGGCCTCACCGCACCTCACCCGCCCCTTCCGGATGGTCGGTCGGCTGGTCGTCACTCTGGGTGCGGCAGCGACTGTGGCGTTGGGGCTGTCCTACGCCTCCGGTGCGCTCGCGGGGGTCGCTGTCGGCGTCGCGGCTGCAACAGCCGTGCATCTGCTGCGCGGCTCACCTGGAGGCCTTCTCACCCCCGACCAGGTGCGCGAGGCGCTGCTCGACCTGGGGGTCATCGCCTCGAGCATCTCCTCACTGCCGCCCACGGCGCCGGGTGAGCAACGCATGCACGTCGAAGCCGAGGACGGCGCACTTCTGCTGGTGAAGGTCATGGGTCGGGATGCCTGGGACGCCCAGTACATCGGGTCCCTGTGGGCCTCGCTCACTCGCCGTGGGGAGCCGCCGCGGCTGACCTCGACTCGACGTGAGCGGGTGCAGCACGAGGCGATGGTCACGTTGCTCGCGGAGCGAGCCGGCGTCCCCGTGCTGCCGGTCGTGACAGCCGGGCAGGGGATGCAGGGCGAAGCGATGGTCGTCACCGGGGCTCCAGCCAGGACGCTGGGTGACGTCTCCCCGGAAGACGTCACCGACGACACTCTGGCTGGAGCTTGGACGGCGTTGGTGCGGCTGCATGAGCAGGGGATCGCGCACCTGCAGATCACTGCCGAGCATGTCGTGGTGCCGGACGGTGGGGACGTGGCCTGGTCCGACCTCGGGGGTGCCCGGGTGGCCCCCTCGACGACGGACATGATGCTGGACCGCGTGCACCTGCTGGTCACCACCTGGCTCCTCGTGGGAGAAGACCGTGCCGTCGACGCCGCAACGCAGGTGCTGGGGCGCGGCGAGCTCGCGCAGACCGTTCCCTACCTGGTCGACCCGGCCTTGAGCCCGGTGTTGCGGCGAGCCGTGGGCACCGACCACGACCTGGCCGACCTGCGGGCCAAGGCGCTGGCCAGTGCGGCGACACACGAGGCGCCGACGGTCGAGCTACGCCGGGTCACTGGGGTATCCCTGCTGAAGATGCTCCTGGTCGTCGTCGTGGCCTCCACGCTCATCGGTCTTCTCGCCGGGGTGGACGTCGCGGAGATCGTCGACGAGCTGCGGGAGGCGAACTGGGCGCTCCTGGTGTTGGCCATCGTGGTGGCACCGCTGGCGCAGGTGGCGTTCTCGTTCTCCACGATCGGTGCCACCGTACGCAAGCTGCCCTACCTGCCGGTGCTCGTGCTGCAGTACGCCATCCAGTTCATGGCCCTGGTCCTGCCCTCGACGGGGGCTCGTGTAGCCCTCCAAATCAGGTTCTTCGAACGTATCGGCGTGCCATACGGGGCGGCGATGTCGATGGGCATGATCGACGGCATCAGCGGGTTCGTGGTCCAGGGGTCGCTGCTTCTGCTCATCACCCTCAGCTCGCTCCCGGGTGTGACGACGAGCGTGCAGACCACGTCGGGCGGCGAGCAGAGCTCATCCGACCCCCCGCTTCTCATGCTGGCGCTCGTCATCGCCCTTCTGTGGGGAGTCGCGACCGTGGCGATCCCGCGGCGGCGAGCCCGCGCCAAGCGGGCGATCCCCCGGTACGAGGAGGCGCTCAAGGGGCAGGCGATCATGGCTCGGTCGGCCCTGGGTGTCGTCAAGCACCCCGGCAAGCTGGCCATGATGATGGGTGGCAACCTCGGCGGACAGGTCATCCAGGCCGTCGTCCTCGGCTTGTGCCTGTCGGCGTTCGGTCAGTCCGCGTCGCTGTCACAGCTGATCCTCGTGAACACCTTTGTCAGCCTGTTCGCCGGCATTATGCCCGTGCCCGGTGGTGTGGGTGTTGCTGAAGCCGGGTACGCCTACGGCCTGCAGGCAGTCGGCGTCCCCAGTGCCGCGGCGGTGTCGACGGCTATCGCGTTCCGCCTGGTCACGTTCTACCTGCCACCGCTGTGGGGGTCGTTCGCGATGCGGTGGCTGCGCAAGAACGCCTACGTCTGAGGCTAACCTCGGCGCGGTGACGACCAGGTGGCTCACGACGATGGCGACGACGACCAGCGGCGTGGCGACAAGGCCGGCGCCCGCTCCGAGGAGCAGGGCGATGACGGCCGCCACGAGGGCAGGCGGAGGATGGCCACCAGGCTTGCTCCCACCACCGCCGGGATGGCGGCGCTGGTCGGAAGACCGGCGAGGACAGCCCGAGGCCCAGCGTTGCCAGGGCGGCCAGGTCCACCCCTGGAACGGCGCGTGGGAGCGTGATGCCCACGGACAGGCCGTCGGTGGGCACCGCACCGCCGTGACCGGGCAGTCGCGTGATCGTGAGCGCTGTCAGGATGCCGGCGACAAGGAGCACCGGCAGCGGCCACCACCAGGGGGCGAGTCGTACCCCAAGGCGTCCGGCAGGTCGAGGAAGACGGCGTCCTGGATCTTGGGGACGAGCGTCAGCAGCAACCATGCGACCACCGATGCCACGAGCCCGATGACCGCAGACAGGGCGAGGAGCTTGCGGTACGGGGCTTCGCATGATCGTCCGGACGTCGGGGTCATCCTCGAGGTTCTTGCCCACGGTGCGCCCTCCGGCTTCGCCGCCCCGGACGAGGCGAGCTCCACCCGGTACGCGACTCGTCCCGCTAGGGCGATGTCGTCGCTGGCAACCTGCGGTGTACCTGCTCGTCGGCATGGCCTTCGTGACGGTCCAGACCATCCAGGACGGGTCGGCCCTTCTTCGGGGACCAGGGAGAGGCAACCGTGGAGAACGGCCTGTTCTCCCGGTTCACGACGCAGAACGGAGCCGCGCGGCCGACGTCAGCCTTCCGGCGTGGTGCTCGGGACGCTGGCATCGCGCCGGATCACCCAGTCCATCACGGCATCGGCGTAGCCGCCGGATCGCAGCTGGGCAGCCATGAAGCGCATGGGCCGGTCGACGTGGCGGAGGAAGCTCTGGTAGCTCGGGCACAGGTAGTGCAGGCCAGGTTCGCCGTCAGGGGTGAGCGTGAACCGATCCTTGGGGTAGCCGCCGTGGCAGGCGAAGCGCACGTCGCACCGTCGGCAGTAGGCGGGCAGCGCGTCTCGCTTCGCTCGACCGAATGCCTGCTGCCTCGCAGATGCGACCATGTCGAGCAGGTGGGTCTCGGTGATGTTGCCCAGCAGGTAGTCGGGCTCGACGAAGTGGTCGCACGAGTACAGGTCGCCGTTGTGCTCGAGCGCCAGGGCCGTCCCACAGGTCTCGGCGTGTACGCACAGTGCGCCGGGTACGTTGAGGAAGTTCGCCAGTGTGGAGTCGAACATCTGGACGTAGACCCGGCCCACGTCGTGCCGGACCCACTCCTCGAAGACCTCGATGAGGAATTGGCCGTACCCGTCGGGGGTGACCGAGCGATCGGTCACCTCGGATCCCACGGGAATCCCTCCGGGTGAGGGTCGCTCCACGATGGGGATGAGCTGGATGAACTCGGCCTCCAGGTCATCGCGCAAGAACCGGTACACGCGCAGCCCGTGCTGCTCGTTGGCGTGGTGGACGGTGGTCAGGACGTTCCACCGCACTCCGTGCGCCTTCAGTCTGTCCAGACCACGAATCGCGCGGTCGAAGGTGGGCTTGCCGCCCTTGTCCAACCGGTACTCGTCGTGCAGCTCTCGGGGACCGTCGATGGAGACTCCGCCGAGGACGTCGTGGTCGGCCAGAAATCGGGCCCAGTCGTCGTCGATCAGCGTGGCGTTGGTCTGGATGGTGTGCTCGACCCGTTGATCGGGACGGCGCAGCTGGTCGACGAGTTCGACCACCCGGCGGAAGAACGGCACGCCCATGAGCGTGGGCTCTCCGCCCTGCCAGGCCACGCTGACCTCTTGGCCGCCGTGCGACTCCAACAGCTGGCGCAGGTAGTTCTCGAGCAGATCGTCGTCCATCCGGAACGAGCTGCCGGGGTACAGCTCCTCCTTGGACAAGAAGAAGCAGTAGGAGCAGTCCAGGTTGCAGATCGCCCCGCTGGGCTTGGCCAACACGTGGAACGCCGCTGGGACGTTCGGCAGAGTCGGCATCATCGGGACTCCGGGGGACGGACCCACCCCCGAAAGGCCGACCTCGACGCCGCTCACGAGCCCAGCCTGCCACGTCATCGCAGGCGTTGAGCTGACTGGCGGAGTTGGAGCGACATAGTCCCGTAGGGATGATAAGGACACCGGGGATTCGCAGTAGCGTCGCAAGCACGGGTCCCGCTGTCGCGTGGCTGAGACCCGCCTTGGCTGAGGAGGGCACGATGGCGCTGAACACCTACCCCGAGGGCTCGCCGTTCACGGGCGTGATCGGACGGACGACGCAGGACTCCACGCCGGCGTGGCCGGAGTCGCCACGGCCGGCGGCCGGTGCACCCAACGTCGTCTTGTTCGTGCTGGATGACGTCGGGTTCGGGCAGTTGTCGTGCTTCGGGGGCCTTGTGCAGACGCCGGTGCTGGACGGGCTGGCCGCGGAGGGGTTGCGCTACACGAACATGCACACGACGGCGTTGTGCTCCCCGTCCCGAGGGTGCATCTTGACCGGCCGGAACCACCACTCGCTCGGGCTGGCCTGTATCACCGAGGCATCCACGGGGTACCCCGGCTACAACGGGATCCTTCCGTTCGACCGCGGGATGCTCAGCGAGATGCTTGTTCCTCTGGGCTACAACACGTTCTGCATCGGGAAGTGGCACCTGACGCCGCCCGAGCACACCACGGCCGCCGGTCCGTTCGACCGATGGCCGCTGGGGCGGGGCTTCGAGCGGTACTACGGCTTCCTCGGTGGTGAGACCAACCAGTGGTACCCCGAGCTGACGTATGACAACCACGAGGTCGAGCAGCCGGCGCAGCCCGAGGACGGCTACCACCTCAGCGCCGACCTCGCGGACAAGGCGATCGAGTTCATCAAGGACGCCCACACCACTGCGCCGGACAAGCCGTTCTTCCTCTACTACGCCACAGGTGCCGGTCACGCGCCGCACCACGTCGGCCCGGAGTGGGCCGACCGGTACAAGGGCGCGTTCGACATGGGCTGGGACGAGTACCGCAAGGTCGTCCACCAGCGGCAGATCGAGATGGGAATCGTCCCTGCTGGGACGCAGCTGTCCGCGCACGACCCGGACGTCCCCCCGTGGGACTCGCTGTCTGAGGACGCGAAACGGCTCTACGCCCGGTTCATGGAGGTCTACGCCGGGTTCGTCTCGTACACCGACCACCACTTCGGGCGGATCCTGCAGTTCCTTGAGGAGATCGGCGAGCGGGACAACACCTTGGTGCTCGTGGTCTCCGACAACGGCGCCAGCTCGGAAGGTGGCCCGGTGGGGTCGCTGAACGAGATGTTCTTCTTCAACAACGCACCCGAGTCGCTCGAGGACAACTTGGCGATGATCGAGCAACTCGGAGGCGTCGAGACATGCAACCACTACCCCTGGGGGTGGACCAACGCGGGGAACACGCCCTTCCGGCGGTGGAAGCGAGAGACCTACCGCGGCGGGACCGCCGACCCCTGCATCCTCTCGTGGCCGGCCACCATCACGACGGGCGGCGATCTACGAACCCAGTACGCCCACCTGATCGACCTCGTCCCCACCATCCTGGACGCGGTGGGGGTCAGCGCACCGGAGACCATCCGGGGCGTGAGACAGGCCCCCGTCGAAGGGGTCAGCTTCGCACATACCTTCACTGATGGTGCGGCGCCCAGCCGACACACCACGCAGTACTTCGAGATGATGGGTCACCGGGCGATCTATCACGAGGGTTGGCGTGCCGTCTGCCCCTGGCCCGGCCCCAGCTTCACCGAGGCGGCCGAGCGGGGGCTGCGCTTCGGCTCCCCCATCACCCCGGAGGGTCTGGCGGTCCTGGAGGCGCACGGCTGGGAGCTCTACAACATCGACGAGGATGCATCCGAGACGCGCAACCTGGCCGCCGAGTACCCGGACAAGCTGGCTGAACTGGTGCAGCTGTGGTGGGACGAGGCCGAGAAGCACCAGGTGTTGCCGATCGACGGTGACGTGCTGTACCGGCTCAACGTGGAGCGGCCGTCGATCGCGGGGCTCCGGGACACCTACGTCTTCTACCCCGGCGGGGCGTCGGTGCCGTTCACTGCTACACCCAAGACGTACAACCGGCCGTGGAGCATCACCGCCGATGTCGTCATCCCGACTGGCGGGGCCAAAGGCGTCCTTCTGGCCAACGGCGGTCGGACCGGAGGCTACGTCTTCTTCGTCAAGGACCAGCGGGCCTGGTTCCTCTACAACTGGCTGGGCCGGGAGAGGTTCTGGCTGACGACCCCGGATCCACTGCCGGAGGGGGAGGTTCAGCTTCGCTACGAGTTCGAGCCCACCGGCGACCCTGACCCGGCCGTCGGCCACGGCGTCCCCGCCCGAGGCCAGCTCTACGTCGACGGCACCCTGGCTGCCAGCATCGACATGCCCTTCTCCGTGCCGAACATGTTCGGCACGCAGGGGCTGACCTGCGGCTACGACGGCGGCGAGCCCGCCGCCCCGGAGGAGTACAGCGGCACGTTCCCGTTCACCGGGGTGATACGACGCGTCACCCTCGACCTGTCCGGCGACCTGATCCCTGACACGGAGGCCGACCTGAGAGTGGCCATGGCGCGCCAGTAGCGGTCAGGAGCCGATTGGCTGACGTGGCCGAGTGTGGAGAGCAGACTCGGGCATGCTGGCGCTAGGCCGTGTTCTGGAGTTGCGTGTGGGGAGGACGAATGGGCCCGGACCGCGTCCGGCGTCAGCCGCAGGGCTCGTGGTTGCCTACCTGGACCCGCGGCTATGACCGGCGCTGGTTGGTCGGTGATGCCGCCGCTGGGTTGACCGTGTGGGCACTGGTGGTGCCCGAGTCGATGGCCTACGCCTCGATCGCCGGGGTGCCGGTGCAGTTCGGGTTGTACGCGGTGCCGCTGGCGCTGCTGGCATACGTGTGGCTGGGTAGCTCGCCGCGGCTGTTCTTCGGGCCCAGCTCGACGGTGGCGGCGCTGATCGCAACCATCGTGGCCCCCTTGGCCGCCAGTGATCCGCAGTCTTACGTGCCGCTGGCGGCTGCGTTGGCGATCGTCACGGGGGTGGTCTACCTCGTGATGGCTGTTCTGCGGATGGGGTTCTTATCTCGGCTGCTTGCCCAGCCGGTGCTGGATGGATTCATCGTCGGGCTCGGGGTGTTCATCGCGGTCGGCCAGCTGTACAAGGTGGTCGGTGCGGAGAAGCCACCGGGAAACACCGTGCAGCAGCTGGTCGGCACGGTGACTGCGTGGGATGAGTGGGCCACGGCAACGGTGGTCGTCGGGGTCGCGTCGCTCGCCATTCTGTTCGCGGTCGAACGTGTCGCGCCGAAGGTTCCTGGGGCGCTGCTCGTAGTCGTCGTGTCCCTGCTCCTCGTCCCTGCCCTCGGGCTGACCGACCGCGGCGTCGAAGTGGTGGGCGACATCCCGGCAGGTTTCGCGTTCGTCCCGTGGACCGGGATCACGGTGAGCTCCCTGGTGTCGTTGCTGCCGGGCGCGCTTGCTGTCATCGTGGTGGGCTTCTCCCAGTCGTTGGCCATCGCCAAGGCCTACGGAGCGGAGGACCGCACGTCGATCGATGCCAACCGTGAGTTGGTGGCCTACGGCGCGGCCTCGATCGGGGCGGGGGTGCTGCAAGGGTTCCCCGGCGCGGGTGGCCTGTCGAAGTCAGCCGCCGCCAAGGAGGCAGGCGCACGCAGCCCGGTCGCGTTCCTGGTCGCCGGAGCCTTGGTTGTGCTCACGGTGCTCTTCCTCACCGGGGTCTTCGTCAACCTCCCCGAGGCCGTGCTCGGCGCGGTGGTGATCCACGCGGTGTTCGGGATGATCAAGCCGCTGAAGATCTGGAGACTTCGCCAGGTCCGCGTCCCGGACTTCTGGCTCGCCCTCGGCGCCTTCCTCGGCGTCGTCCTCATCGGCGTGCTCGCCGGCGTGGTCGTCGGCGTGGTGCTCAGCATGATCCTGCTGCTCGAACGTCTCAGCCGCCCACATGTTGCGACCCTCGGCCGCCACCGCGAACGAGGCTTCGTCGACCTCGACGTCTGGCCAGACGCGGTGCAGGTCCCACGCGTTCTGGTCGTCCGTCCCGACGGGCCCCTTGTGTTCGCCAATGCCGAGGCGGTGCTCGACACGCTCCGCGCCCGGCTGACGCAGTCGTCCGAGCTGCCAGATCTGGTCGTCCTGAACCTCGAATCCTGCTACGAGATCGACGTCACCGCCGCCAACGTGCTCGCCGACCTGGTTCGCGACCTGCAGGGCGACGGCATCGAGGTGCGGTTCGCCGCTGCTCACCGGGCGATTCGGGACTACATTCGGCGCCTGCACATCGCCGGTCTGGACGGCCTGGCCCAGCCCTACCCCACGGTTGAGGCCGCACTGACCGCACGCGGGGACGGATCCCGTCGACGAGCCCCGAGCAGAGGAGAGAACGATGACGGTGACCAGCAGGGCCGGTTGGCTCGTGCTCGGGCTAGTACTTCTCGGCGGCGTGACCGCGTGCGGTGACTCCACTGACACGCAGACCGCACCGACGGCGTCAGCCGTACCGACGTCGACCGCACAGGCCTCGGGCGCTTCGGATGCCACCGCGTGGGCCGGCGGCATCTGTGCTGCCGCCGACGATCTTGAGACGTCGCTGGACGATCTAGGGTCGAGCCTGCAGGTCGATCTCGGCCCGGGGGAGGACCTGTCCGACCAGATCGGTGCGCAGGTCCAGGAGCAGGTCGACGCGGTGGCGGATGCCGCGGGAGAGCTCGCCGCAGCGGTCGTGACCGTCCCGACTGAGACAGACGCCGACGTTGCCGCCACGGCCGAGCAGCTCGAGGCAGATCGGGAGGCAGTACAGGCGTCGGTCGACGCCCTTCGGACAGCCGCCGGTGAGCTCGCCGACGCCCAAGATGCGGCGGCACTCGTGGACGGTGTGGCAGGTGTCGCCGCCCAGCTCGCGCTCGTCCGGCTCGATGCCGCGACGTTCGCCGACAGCCTGCGGACTGCCGCCGACCAGGGCTCGACCGCAGTCCGGGCTGCCTTCGTCGATGCCCCCGCCTGCGACGGTCGATTCTGACTCCGCCGGACCAGTCGCGAACACGCACTCTCGCCTCGGAGCGTCGTAGACCCCCCCCCACGCTCGCCCAGTCCCGAGGAATCATCATTCCGCTGGCTGGATGAACACGCGACCGGCGGCTGCGGGTTGGCGGCTGTGGGAGATCGGCTTCGCTCTGATCTGGGCAATCGCGGGCGCGGGGAGCGTGATGCGCCACGATAGACCGATGACAGCACGTGCAAAGCGCGACAGGCAGCCCGACCTGCTCGACGACGAGACTCGGCGTCTGGCGGTCACGACGGTGGCGGCGGCCGGTATCGCGTGGTGGCCGTCGTTCACCCTGGGTGTCTACGGCGTGGTGTTCTTCGAGCAGCAGCTGATGCTGTGGGTGCTGTCGACCAGCGTCTTCCTTGTGGCGGCAGCACGGCTGCGGAGTCGCCTGTGGAAGCGTCCGGCGTGGTGGGCGCTGCTCGTGCCCAGCGTGTGGCTCGCTGCGTCGTTGGTGCTCCCGGCCGGCGGGACGACAGCCGCATACACCGCGTTGTACTGGTTCGGTGTGGCGGTGACGGGCGTCGGGATCCCGGTGATGGCGGCCATCTTGGTGCGGCTGGTCATCCCAGGTGCGGCACGTCTGCGGCGCCAGCATGTACCCATAGTGCTGGGTGTGATCGTGCTGGTGATGGCGGCATCGTTCCTGCTCGGGACTCTGCACCCGCGGCTGCTGACGTGTGAGGACTTCACAGTCAGCGGTAACTTCGCCCCCCCGGGTTGTACAGCCGGGCCAGGAACGACCGTGCGGTCCTGATCGCCGCGCCGAACGAGGACTGATCATCTCGATCACCGTTCGGGCGTGGGTGTCTCGCGTTCAGCCTGTTGGGTCGATGCCTGGGCACTGTGGCGACGGCGACGCTAGAAGCATCGAACCGAGCCTCTCGCGCAAGTCCAGGAAGGAGTCTGGAATGAGCCAGCGGACGTCGAGTTACAGCGGTACAGCGGTCGGATTCACGGTCTTCGCGGCGACGATGATGATCATGATCGGGGTCTTCCAGGCCATTGCAGGGATCGTGGCCTTGGTCAACGACGAGTTCTTCGTCGTCACACAGGAGTGGGTCTTCCAGTTCGACATCACCACCTGGGGCTGGGTGCACCTGCTCCTCGGCGTCTTGATCGGGCTCGCCGGGGCCGCCCTGTTCAGCGGAGCGGTCTGGGCGCGGACCCTCGGCGTGGTCATCGCAACGATCAGCGCCATCGTGAACTTCGCGTGGCTGCCCTGGTACCCGATCTGGGCGATCATCATGCTGACCGTGGACGTCTTCGTGATCTGGGCGCTGACCGTGCACGGGCGCGACATCACGAAGGCCTGACCCGTGCGCGAGCTCAGCCGAGAAGCCGGGTGACCGAGATGCCCACCACGGGCGAGCCGGAGGCCGGTTCCCAGCCGCCGCCGTCGGGAGACGGTGTCGGCGCCACGGTGCCTTCGGCTGCTGCCCGACACCGATGGGCTCGGTTGACCGCACTCAATCCGCGCCTGTTCATGGTGCGGCTGTTCGTGAGCGGTGTGGCGGTCGTCGTCACGGTGGCTGTCGTGCCAGGGCTTGGCTTCACCGGATGGCGGGGTGGCGAGTTCGCGGTCGTTGCGCTGATCTACGCGGCACTGACGGCGGTGGTCAAGCCCGCCTAGGAGTCTCTCGCCTTGCGGTTCCTGGTGGCGACGTACGGGCTTGTGATCATTCTCATCAGCGCGACGCTGCTGTTCATCCTGGCCCAGGTGCTGGATGAGCTCATCGTCGACGACCGGCTGTGGCAGTTGCTGCTCGGAGGCCTCGTGGTCGGTGTGGTGGGCATGGTGCTCGAGACCGCCGCGGGAGCCACTCAGCCCGTGCTCGACACTCGGGACCGGGAGGAGTCGGCGTGAGCAGCAGCCTGACCACGTACAACGAGAACCGGAGCCTGTAGCAGGTCTACGGGTCGATCCTGCACTTCGCCGGGGACGGGCTGGTCGACCGCACCGCGCTGGGTGGTCCTCGGCTGCGGATCCAGAGGTGGATCTACCGCGTCTACAAGACAACCACCGTTGTCGACAGCTCAGCGCACTCGCATCATTCTCGAAGGGTTGGGCCCCACGTACGTCAAGCTTGGCTAGACCGAAGTTCCCCCTGCTTGGGGGGTGGTTCGTGGCGCTGACCTGGGTGTTTGGGG
>CAYHHE010000065.1:0-16200 GCA_964356295.1 uncultured Actinomycetes bacterium
TGGACGGCTCAGGCCCCAACTACAAAGGGGAACTTCGGGCTAGATCGTGTCCAGCCAGGCCAGCACGCTGCCTGACGACTGGCGCGGCGAGCTGGACCGGCTGCAGAACGAGGTGCCTCCGGTGCCCTATGAGCGGGCCCGGCAGGTGGTGATCGACGAGCTCGGGGCCCCGCCTGAGGAGCTGTACGCGCAGTTCTCCCCGAAGTCGCTGGCGGCCGCCTCGCTCGGGCAGGTCTACCGGGCCCGGCTGCACGACGGCCGGGACGTCGTGGTCAAGGTGCAGCGGCCCGACCTCGACCGGCAGGTACGCGCGGATCTTGGGATCATCCGGCTGATGGGCGGCTACGCCGAGCGGCGCAGCTCCTACGCACTGGCATGGTCGGGCAGATAGGGCAAGCTCACCGTCTACCTCGACACCTCATCCCTCGACCGGCAGACGTCTGAGCTTCGAAGCATCACGTCCATCGTCGTGGTGGCCGTCCTGGTCGACGGCGGCCTCGTCGGAACCGCCCTGGCGTCCCAAGTGTTCGCCGACGCCGAGGACGAAAGGTTCACGATCGCCAGCCAGGTCGGGTTCTTCGCTTTCTCGTGGTGGCCGCGGTGCTCGTCGTGGTAGTCCTCGCACGTCTCGTCCGCCGGCGCCGGTGACCGATCTGCCTGTCGGTGCATTGCCGGACTACCGGTCCGGCCGTCGTGAGTTGTAGTCCGCGACCCCGTCGTCGACCTCCAGGTAGATGCCCGGTTCGGCCAGCCGCGGGGTGATCCCCGCGGCATCGAGCTCGTCGCAGATCTCGTTCCGGGCCCGTGCCAGGGCCAGGGGGACGCCGCGGTCGTCGAGGCTGTCGAGAAGTTCGAGCAGCACCTGGGCTCCGGTGGAGTCGACGTCGTAGACGAGCTCGGCGTCGAGCAGCACTCGACGCACTGGTTCGTCGGCTCCGTCGATGGCTGCTAACACCTCGTCCCGGAGCAGGCCTGCGTTGGCGAAGAACAATGGTGCGTCGAACCGGTACACGAGCAGCCCTGGCGCGGTCTCAGCATCAGGGTAGTCGGCGACGTCGCGGAAGGTGTCCGTCCCGGGCAGCCGCCCGAGGACGGCGGTGTGCGGGCTGGCCGCACGAAGCAGCACCTGTAGCAGGGACAGCCCGACCGCGATGAGGATCCCCACGAGCATCCCCAGCCCCAGGACGGCGGCGGCCGTGAACGCGGCGAGCCAGAACTCGCTTCGCCGGTACGCCCACAGCAGCCGGAACTCTGCGACGTCGAGAAGCGCTAGGCCGGCGACGATGACGATCCCCGCCAGCGCCGCCGTCGGCAGGTAGTCGAACGCCGGGGCCAAGACCAGGAGCGTGAGCACGACCAAGGCGGCCGCGAAGAGGTTGGCGACCTGAGTCCGGGCCCCCGCGTCGCGCAGCACGAAGCTGCGCGACTGGCTTCCGTTCACCGGGAAGCCGCCGAGCAGCCCGGAGCCGATGTTGGCGGCGCCGACCCCGAAGAACTCCTGGTTGGCGCTCAGGCGGTGCTTGCTTGCGCTCGCCAGCGATTGGCCGGTGAGTACGCTGTCGGGGTAGACGAGCAACGCGATCGCGAGAGCCGGGCCAATCAGACTGCCCACGTCGGACGCGGTGACGTCGGGGAGCCTGACCGCCGGCAGGCCGGTCGGGAAGGCGCCGACGACCTCGACGCCGACATCGGTTGCCAGCACCAGTAGGGAGGCGGCGAGCACCGCGACCAAAGCCCCGGGGACCACTGGGGCCACCCGACGCAGCAGCAGGATGACGGCGATGGTGCCCAGCCCGATGCCTAGTGCTCCCAGGTTGGTCTGGTCGAGGTTGCGGAGCAGGCCACCGAGGTCGGTGAGGTAGAGAGATGCGTCGACGTCGATGCCGAGCAGCCCGGCCAGCTGGCTGCTGACGATGAGGATCCCGGACCCGAAGACATAGCCGGCCAGGACGGGCCGGGACAGGAAGTCAGCGATGCGGCCGAGCCGGAAGAGGCCCCCGATCACGAGCACCAGCCCGACCAGAAGCGCGAGGGTGACGGCGTAGGCGACGTGCTCATCGGACCCGGGTTCGGCCCTGGGCGCCAGGACGGTGGCCACCATGATCGCTACCGTGGATTCCGGGCCGAGGTTGAGCTCGCGGCTGGACCCCCACAGCCAGTAGAGCAGCATCGCCCCCAGTGCCGCGTACAGCCCGGCGACGGCGGGCATGCCGGCCAGGGCCGCGTACCCGATGGACTGCGGGACGAGCATCGCCCAGAGCGTCAGCCCCGCCAGCAGGTCGGGTCGGACGAAGTCGCGTCGGTACGAGGCCAGGATCCCGAAACCAGGGATCGGCTCAGCCCGCCGTCGGTGTTTCGTGCCCATCGTCCTGCCCTTCACCGTCCTCACCACCTGCTCCCCCACCGGCGCCCATGCGCCGGGCCGTGTCCATCGCCCGCCTGGTGGACTCGGTGACCGCGGCTGTGACGGGGAAGATGTTGTCCCGCCCCAGGACGGCGGCCGCGCCGGTCCTGTCGAGCTGGCGGGCCACGCCCTCGGAGACGCCGGCGAGCATGAGCGCGCAGTCAGCGTCGCGCAGGCGCTGGGCGTAGCGCGTGACGACGTTGATGAATGTGCTGCCGAGGTCCTCCTTGCCGCGCAGCGAGATGATGACCACGCTGTTGTGGGAGTCGTCGCCGACCTTGGGGAGCGCTTCCTCGACGACACCAGCCGCCGCGAAGAACAGGCTGCCGTACGGGCGAAGGACGACGACCTCGTTCGCGGGCAGGTCGCGGGGCGGGTCGTCCTCGGTCACTGCCCCCTCCGCCGAGAACGTCCATCGCACGAGCCGGACGCGGTTGGACTGGCGGGCAACGTAGAGGATGACCGAGAGACCGACGCCGATCAGCACCGCGTACTGCAGCGGGATGATCATGGTCAGGACGAAGGTGACCAGCATGACGGTGGCCTGGATGCCGCCGGTGCGCAGCACCATCCGCACGTTGTCCGGCTTGAAGGTCTTGACGCCGACGACGATGAGCAGCCCTGCCAAGGCGGGCATCGCGATGAAGCCCACCACATCTGCGAACAGCAGCACCGCCGCCGCCATCGTCGCTGCCGCCACCACGAGCGCCATCCGGCTGCGTGCTCCGGCCGTCGTGACGATGGACGTGGCCGACATGGACCCGCCCACGGGCATGCCCGAGAACAGCCCGGAGCCGATGTTGGCAACTCCCTGTCCGCGGAAGTCGCCGGAGGCGTCCGGGTAGCTCCCATCAGGGTTGGGGACCGATGAGCTGATCGCCGCACCTTGGACGAGGCCGACGAACGCCAGCGAGAGGGCCGGCAGGATCAGCGAGAAGACCAAGGAGACGTCCGGCAGAGCGGGGGTTGGGAGCGAGCCGGGGATCTCGGTGATGTCGCGAAGCTGCGCCACGGCGTCGAGTCCCAGCAGCTCGACAGCCGCCGAGGCGATCACGATCGCCGCCACCATGCCTAGGGCGCCGAGGCGGGTGCGCTCGAGGACGAGAATCAGAGCGACTGTCAGCGACCCGATCAGCACGGCGGGCCACAGGAACTCCCCGACGCTCGTCGCGGTGTCCATCGCCTTGGCGACTCGGTTCGACCCCTGAGCGGCGTAGCCCGTGAAGCTGTCGAGCTGGCCGAGAACGATGTTCACGGCGACGGCGTTGATGAACCCTGTCAGCACCGAGTTGGGCACCCAGCGGATCATCCAGCCCATCCGGGCCAGGCCGAGCGCCAGCATGACCAGCCCGGTAAGCACCGAGAGGGTCAGCAGTGCCGTCGTCGCCTCCGGGGAGTCGCCCTGAACCTGGTCGACGTCGGAGATCACGACGGCCATGGCTCCGGTCGCTTGAACGGCCATGAAGGCCGAGCTCGTGGCCATGGCGCCGAACAGTGTGCCGAACAGGTACCCGTACAGCCCGAACACCGGGTTCACGCCTGCGAGCAGACCACCGGCCAGCCCGTCAGGGACGCTCTCCACTCCCAGCACGAGCCCCGCCGGGAGGTCGCGCTTCAACGAGCGAGCAGGAAGAGCCCGTCGCAGACGACGGGGGGTGAGATGGTCGGCTGCCACGACGCCTCCTGCCGCGTCTGAACACCAGAGGGACAGGCCCAGTCTCAGGGGCTGGTGGCGGTGCGTCGTCATCCCGTTGGGTCGATGCGCCGCCACTCATCCGGCGCAGATGCTTGTCGTGGCGATAGATGACGCTGTAGGGGCGCCCATCGAGCCCTTGACGGCTGGCGGTGCGGGTGCTGCGTTCCGGTGTCGTGACCAACCCGGGCGACCACACCGGGGTTGCGGAACCCGCGGGACGGCACGGCCAGATCCGGGTCCAGCTCGTGCAGGTACCAGCGGACCTGCGCGGCGATCCGGGTCCGCTGCCGGACCAGGTTCTGGCGGTGATCGGACAGCAGCTTGACCTCCCGGGCCGGCCCGTCCAGCTCCGCGAGCGGAAGGTCGGGGTAGCGCAGCGCGGCGACCGCGACCGCCTCGGCGTCGATCGTGTCGGACTTGCCCGGCGTCCTGGACCCGCGCCGTGCCTGCGCCGTCAACCGGGTCGGCACCCGAACCACCCGCACCCCCGCCCGCAGCAGATCGGCCTCCAGACGGCGGGTCAGATGCCGGCAGTCCTCCACAGCGAACGCGACGTCGTCGAACCGCGCCGACCAGGCCACCAGGTCCAGATGACCGTCACTGTTGGTCCGGACCGTTCGCTCCCCGAGCCGCCGACCGACGTCGTTCACTGCCACGACCGTATGCGTGCGCTTGTGGGAGTCCACCCCGATGATCACCATGCCCAGCCTCCACGTCTGGGACCGACTACACAGTCCCCGGTGGGCGCCGGGCGGGCACGCCTCAATCCGGCACAGCAAGGCAGGCTCCTATCAAGCCACGGCGCCAGCGCCACCGGGTCGGCCCGGCGGGGCCGCACATCGGACGAACAGCCACCAGCAGCAGCCGGGGCAGCGAAGAAACGAGCGAACCCCGCCGAACCGACCCTCACCTTGGCATTGACGCGAAGAAGGCCGACGCCGCCTTGAGGATGGCGTTCGCCCGGCGCAGCTCAGCGTTCTCCCGCTTGAGCCGGCGAACCTCCGCGGCCTCCTCACTGCTGACACCCGGTCTGCTGCCGCGGTCGACCTCGGCCTGCCGGCACCACTTGCGCACCGTCTCGACCGACCCGACCCCCAGCAGCTGGGCCACCTGACCCATCGCCGCCCACTCCGACTCATGATCACCACGGATCTCGGCGACCATCCGCACCGCGCGTTCCTTCAGCTCCGGCGGATACGTCCGCGACGTTGTGACTCCCGACATGACTCCATCCTTCCCACGGAACGGAGTCTCCGGACTCGCCGGGGCGGCTCACTACGACAAGCTGAGCAGGGCGCTGGCCGGGTCCGAGGACCAGGTGTCCAAGGCGGTCGAGTCGTAGACGGCGGGTGCGCACAGCGCTGCGGGTGCATGACACGTTCACGATCAAGGACACCAAGGGGGACCTGACAAGGCTCTCGGCGCTCTCGGCGGGGTGCACCGCGCCTGCCAGATGAGGGCGCTGTCGCATAGGGCGATCAGGATGACGAGGGGTGGACGGGTACGGTGGCAGGATCCGGCCACATGAGACAGCGTGAGAATGCCTGAGGGCAACGGCGCGGACCTGGGCCGCGCCCTCGGGGTCGCCAGTGCCGTGGCGATACCGATCTCGTTGGCGGCGCTGGCCTTCCTGGCACTCGTCCAGCAGGTCACCGACTGGCTGTGGACGGACATCCCGGACGCGGCGGGCTTTGCCGCCGATGCGTGGTGGTGGGTGCTGCTCGTCCCGACACTCGGCGGGGTGCTGGCGGGCCTCGCCATCAGGCACCTGCCGGGTCGCGGCGGCCATGACCCCATCGACGGCTTCTCGGCGAAGCCGGTTGCCCCAGACGCCATCGCAGGCGTCGTCCTGGCCGCCCTGGCTTCATTGGCCTTCGGCGCGGTCATCGGTCCCGAGGCCCCCGTGGTGGCGCTGGGGAGTGCGCTGGGCCTGTGGGGGGCTCACTTGTTCCGCCAGTCAGGAAGCGTGGCTGCGCTGGCGGCCTCGGCGGGCCTGTTCGCGGCGATCTCAGCCATCTTCGGCAACCCGCTGCTTGCCGCGTTCCTCGTGCTGGAGGCGGCGGGTGCCTCCGCGCTCGCCGCTCCGCTGGTAGTGGTGGTTCTGCCCGGCCTGCTGGCGGCGGGACTCGGCTACCTCGTGTTCACCGGCGTCGGAAGCTGGACGGGCGTCGCGCCGACCTCGCTGGCTGTCGACGGCCTCGGCTCCTACCCGTCGCTCCGCCTCGCCGACGTGCTGTGGGCCGCGGTCATCGGCGTCGCCATGGCCGTCGTCGGCCTCGCCGTGCGCGGGATCGCCGCCCGGGCGCATGCCCTCGCCGCCCCACGTCCGGCTCTCGCCGGCTCGATCGGCGGGCTCGCCATCGGGGGCCTGGCCCTGGCCTTCGGCCTCTCCGGGCAGAGCCCGCTCAACGTGCTGTTCTCCGGGCAGTCCGACCTGTCCACGATCGTGGGCCAGGGGCCGACCTGGGGGGCCGGGATCGTGGCGTTCCTCGTCGTGGCCAAGGCTGCTGGGTACGGGGTGTCGCTCGGCAGCGGGTTCCGTGGGGGACCGGTGTTCCCCGCCCTCTTCCTCGGGGCCGCGGTGGGCACCGTCTTCTCGCTCCTGGTGCCAGGGCTCGCGCTCACCCCGGCGGTGGTCGCAGGCATGGCTGCCGGATCGGCGGCGATGCTCAAGCTACCGGTGTCGTCGGTCATGCTCGCGGTCGTCGTCGCCGGCAGCGCCGGTCTCCAAGCGACGACCCTGGCCATCGTCGGCGCCGTGGTCTCCATCGTGGTCACGCTGGCGAGCTCGTCCCGCCAGACGCAGACGGCCGACACGTAGGGAGTAGGGCTCATCTTCGAGCTGTTTCGCGGGTACCGCATCGCCTGGTTGAGAACGGATCTCGTGGCGGGGGTGACCGTGGTGGCGATCGCCATCCCCGAGTCGCTCGGCTATGCCAACATTGCCGGGCTGCCGGTTCAGACGGACTTGTACTGCGCGCTGCTCCCGGCGGTCGTGTTCGCGCTGATCACCTCATCACGACAGCTCGTGGTCGGCGCTGACTCGGCGACGGCGGCCATCGTGGCCGCGGGTGCCGGAGCCATCGCTGCGTCGGGGTCAGCGCAGTACACCGGGGCGGTCGCTCAGCTCACGATGATGTCGGGTCTCGTGATCGGACTCATGGCCATCGCCCGACTGGGGTTCCTTGCCGACCTCATCTCGAGACCGGTGCTCGCGGGGTTCCTCAGCGGGGTCGGCGTCTCCCTGGTGATCGGCAAGCTTCCGGCGATGCTGGGCATCGACGCGAGCGGCAGCACGTGGGACAAGTTCGTCGCGACCGTCCAGGGACTGGGCGAGGTCAACGCGGCATCGGCTGTGCTGGCTGCGGGAGTCGTCGTCATCATGCTCCTCGGTGAACGACTGGTGCCGAAGCTCCCGGCGGCCCTTCTCGCCCTGGTGACGATGTCGTTGATCGGCGTCGCCATCGGTGCCTAGTCCAGAGGCGTGGCGGTGATCGGCACGATCCCGGCGGGGTTGCCCGGCTTCTCCTTCCGGTCGATCAGTGCGGGCGAGATCCCGCGCCTGGCGGCGTCGGCGGCATCCATCGCGACCGTCGTCCTCGCCCAGAGTGCCGCCGTGAGCCGGTCGTTCGCGGGGAAGAACCGTTACCCGCTCGACGTGAACGCCGACCTCGTGGGACTCGCGGCCGCCAACGCCGCGAGCTCGGTCACCGGCGGGTTCGCCATCAACGGAAGCCCACCGCGTACAGCGGCCGGGGATGCCTCCGGTAGTCGGTCGCAGATGGTGAACCTCGTGATGGCGGCGTCGATCGCACTGATCCTGCTGTTCGCGACCGGCCTGTTCGCCTATGTGCCGTCGCCCGTGCTCGACGCGGTCCTGTACGCCATCGGCATCGGCCTGATCAAGGTCTCCCAGCTGCGTGAGATCGTTCGCTCGCGACCTGGAGAAGCAGTGAGCGCGTTCGCCGCCTGTCCGAACTCCTCGTCGCTTGAGGGCTCACCGTCGATCGTCTGCACCTCGCCACCCGGCAGCGTCTGACCGGTCAGGCAGACCAGGCCGTCGTCCACCGCCGCACGTGAGGCCGTGAATGCTGGGGTGTCCGACCCCATCTCCACCCGGATCTCCACGTCGGCCGCCCCGGCGTCCCCGGAGGATGAGCAGCCGGCCAGCACAGCCACGCACACGGCCACCATTGCCGATAGTCGTCGTTGCACTTCCACCACCCGCTGGTCCCTCTGACGTGGAGCCGCGCGCTCATCAGCGCCAGAGGCACACGACCCGAACCCCAACGACGGGCTCCCAACACTGCGCCGCAAAGTCCGCACATGCTGCGTTTGGTGCGAAGCCCGTCATCAAGGTAAGTTGACACAGTGGATCCGGTGGTGCTGGCAAGCGCCCGCAAGCACGGGGTCCGCAGACGATGACATGCTCCACGCCTACCGTCACCCGGTCCGCGTGTTTGATGTCGGCGATCTCGTCATGCTGATCGGGGGAGACCGCAGTGGTCGGCTGCTAGAGGTCGGCCAGGCCGAGGCTGAGGGGATCGAGTTCATCGTCCACGCCATGCCCGCCCGTTCGAAGTTCGTCAGGTGATGTGAGATGCCGCGTTCTATCCAGGAGATCCTTGACCACGCTGAGGAGCTGGCTCGCGAGTTCGAGGACTACGAGCCAGGGCCGGGTGACGAGAGCTCGGTCGAGGAGCACATGCTGAGGCGTGCCGCCTTGGCCCGGGCACGCTCGGAGCGGCAGATCGTCGACGCGATCGTGGCGGCTCGAGCTTCGGGGTTGTCGTGGGCGAGGGTCGGGGAGATCCTTGGGACGTCGGCGCAGGCGGCGCAGCAGCGCTACGGCGAGTTGGTCGAGCGTGTCTGACTGCGGCTTGGCGTGGGGGTCGTGGTCTCAGTTCTGGTCTCAGTTCGTGTTCGTCCAGGACCGTCCGCGATCGTCCACAACCGTTTCTGACCTGCGGAGATAGACGGTGAGGAACCGCCCCAGGAGGCCGTGGCCGACCTCGTAATGCGTAGGTCGTGGGTTCGATTCCCACAGGCGGCTCCATGAAACCGCAGGTCAAGGGCCATATGAGAAGGCCAAGTGCGGTGTTGAGGATGGACAGTATGCACCCGCATACACGCCAGAATCGTGAGCAGGAGTCGCGACCGGTCGACCAGTGAGCCGGCAGGCGGCGGTCACGACCTGCATCACGCGTGGAAGGTGCGTTCAGAGCCACCAGATCCAGGACTGGCCGGTGGTCGGGGGTTCTATGAGGAACCCGCGAAGCGCACGCGCGAGGTTCTGGGGGTAGGCGAGACTTGCCCGGTTGTACTTCTTCGGGTTCGTGAAGATCAAACCAGCGTGTGCCCTGCCGGCGCTGGCCCACTGCGACGCGAGCGACATGAAGTCCGCGACGTTCTCGGTGACCAGCGCCCGCCCGTCCATGGCGGCGATGGCGAGGAGATCCGCATCCGGCGTGCCCCGCAGCCCCGCCTGAGCGGCGACCGCAACGACGTCGAACGACTCGGCGTTGAGGCTGTCGGCGATGCCTGGCGCGTGCATCTCATCGAGGAGGATCCTCACCATTCGAGCAGTTCACACCGGCGACGCCACGCGGTCTCAGCCTCGTCGGCGAGGCGGGCCCGTTCCGCAATCAGCTCATCGATCTCATCTGTGTAGTCGCCGTAGTAGGCCAGTGCAGCGTCCACGAGCACGCCCGGCACGCCAAGCAGGTCGGCGGCACGGGATTGACGCTCCGCAACCGCCACGTCACCGCCGATGATGGCGCCGACCACGTCCGCCACCTCCGGCCCTCCCACGAGAACCGGTCGCCTTCCCGATGGGCCGTCTCGGAACACAACCATCGGATGCGCTTCCATGCGGAGGCCCTCATCGATCAGACGCTCGGCCAACGTCGAGACCCCAACGTGGTGGCGATGGGCGCTGGCCTTGAGTCGTCGGTGCAACGGCTCGTCCGAGAACCGGATGGAGACAACAGGCATGACTACAGCGTAGTCGCACGTCGCCCGGGCTCCTAGGGGGATCGTAGGCCGCGCCGGTAGGCCGTGATCGCGCTGCACACCGCGTACACAAGACCTCGCGCAACGACGCGAAACGTCCGGGACGCATGCGCGCCATCCACGCTGGTCAGACGGAACGTCCCGGAGGTACGCGCTGGTCACGGGGCTGGGTGAAATGGTCTCGTAATGCGTAGGTCGTGGGTTCGATTCCCACAGGCGGCTCGGGCGTTTCCCCAGGTCAGCGGCGGTGTTCTGCGGGGTGGGTCAGTCAAGCAGCGCCTGGATAGTCCGCTTTGTACCTCGCTGGTACACGTAGCGTACACACGCTGGTGTGTTCCGGATGTGTCCTGAGCGGGCTGGTCGGGCCCGTCGTCGCAGATCAGCGGGTGGTTGACCGGCGTGTAGTTCGTGCGCATGTCATGCACTTGGCCGACGATCTCACGCCGCGATCTTGTGGGGTCCAGTCGTTGGTGGGTGCTTCTTCTTAACCCGACCGGACGCCATCTGGAGGTGTCCGGGCGCACCTCTGCGGAGATCTCAGAAGAGGCTGAGTCGATCGAGAAGACCGTGGGCTGCCGTGATGATCTCTTGTGCGTCCTCGACGGCTTCGGTGGCTTCGTCCGTGCTCGCGTCATCGCCCGGACGCTGCGGGTACTCCAGCTCGTTGCGTCTCCTGCGCAGTGCGCCGAACCGGCGGAAGTCTGGCCCGAACTGAGCCTTGATCGCCTGCTCGACGACGTAGTGGCCGCCGCTGGTTGTGGGGCGCAGCCCCTGATGGGCCAGCAGCGCGGTGAGCGCTTGCCGAGCCGCGTCGTAGGCAAGGACGAACGCAGAGTCGGGGTCGGTCTCGATCACCGATCGAGCGGTCTGGACCGTCGTCGATGCCTTCCGCATGAGCCGCTCGCCGTTGGCGGCCGCGCCGGTGAGCTTCTGTAGCCCGCCGGCCGCGAGGAGCGCTTCGACCTCGGCGGTGCCGCGCTGCCACCGCGCCATCACACGTTCGCCCCCTCACGCGCGTCGAGCACCTGCAGGTGGGGGGACGCTTTGATCTGGGCGACCAGTGCATCGGCCGGGTCGGCCCACTGCTGGGCCGTGCGCACGATGGGGCTGACCTCGATCCCCAGACGAGCCTGCGCCCGGTCAGCCGCGTCGTAGAGATCGGCGCGGTCGACCGTGCCGACCACGAGCACGTCGATGTCGTGCGGCGCAGGGCCGGCCTGCCCGGCGTAGCGGGCCGCCCACGAGCCGAAGATCATCACCTGCGTTGCTCCCGGGATGGCGAACTCCTCGGCGATGACGGCGCGCGGACCGAACGTGACCTCCAGAAGCTGTGTGAGGGCACTGGCTGCCGGGTGCGCCGTGTTGGCCCGGACGAGCCGATTGCGACCGAGCGTGCGGCTGGTGATGAGGCTGGCGGCGTCGAGCCGGACCACCTCCCGGTGCAGGGTCGACAGCGGTACGCCGAGGCGCTCACTGAGGTCGCTCAGGCCGTACTCCTCCTCGGGGTGGAGGAAGAGCCACATCAGCAGCTCCGCCTGGTGCTGCGACCGGAACACCGGGAGCAACGCCGGACCCGCGCTACGCATAATCAGAACATAAATCTCATCTATGTGAAGCGTCAAGGTCGTCGCGCACGACTCCTTGCCGGGACCGCCGTCCGGCTGGCGTTCCGCAGCTGAGGTGCCGAGCGGGGGCATGGAATGGGGGGTTGACCTGTGAGAACGCGTGTTTCGCCGATGACGGGGCGTGTCTCTAGGGCCGGGTGTTGTGCCCGTTCAGGCCGCTGACGTGGAGTCCTGCGCCGGGGTGTGGAGGTGCAGCACCTTCGGTGGCAGCTCAATGTCGAGGGCCTGGACGACGGCCTTGACGTCGGTGCTGGGAGTCGTGGTCTGCTGGTAACGCCACCAACGGAACCGTCCGCCCGGAAGGCGACGATCGAGACGCGGCGCGACGTGAAGGCTGGATCCACCTGCCCGACGAGAACCGTCCAGTCGCGTCCTTGGCCCTTGACCCATCCGATCCAGAGGACTGATCGGTGTGGCGGTTGCCCGAGTACACATCCCGTACACAAGACCTTGCGCAGCGACGCGAATCGTCCAGGACCTACGCGTGCCGTCCACGCAGTTCAGACGGCATGTCCTGACGGTTCGCGCTCGTCAGGGTTCTGGCCGAAATGGTCTCGTAATGCTTAGGTCGTGGGTTCGATTCCCACAGGCGGCTCCATGAAACCGCAGGTCAGGCGCCATCTATGAGGCATGAATCCTGTTTCACAGGTTGCTGGAATACACACGCGTACACATCGCGGTGAGTCGGCAGCACGTTGCGTGAGTCGTGAACGGACTGTGCGCGGGTCACCGGTCCGGCCTCAGATGGCTGCGGCGGTTCTCCGCATTCACCGCGCCTGCATGGATCGGGACCAGCGTCGTGGCTGCGGCGCGGCGGGCCGACCGACTGGTGGCCGGGCTTCGGCCGGCTCGGACTCGGCGCGAAGAGCCGTAGTCTGGTCGCATGTCCGACTCCGGAACGCGGCCGCTGCGGGAGTTGGTGGAGGCCCACCGGGACGAGATCAAGGCGATCGTTGCGCGCCATCATGGCCGCTCCGTCTCGGTCTTCGGGTCCGTTGCACGGGGCGAGGATCGTTCGGGCAGCGACGTCGACTTCTTGGTCGAGCTTGCGCCGGGCGCGCGGCCTTTCGAGATTCTGAGCATCGGGGCTGAGCTTGAGGATGCTCTCGGGGTGAAGGTGGACGTCGGCACGCCGGAGTGTCTACGGGAGGGACTTCGGGAGGACGTTCTCGCGGAGGCCGTCCCGCTGTGAGTCGGCGTGACGAGGATCGTCTCCGTGACATTGCCGAGGCCATCGAGGTGATCAGGGACCACCTGACGAGGGGCGGCCTGGATGACGGGCTCGTCTATGACGCGGTCAGGGTCCGGTTGATCGAGATCGGCGAGGCGGTGAAGGGCATCAGCTCGGAGGTCCTTCGGGAAGCGGCGAGCGTCCCCTGGAGGGAGATCGCACGGATGCGTGACCATCTGTCACACCACTACTTCGACACTGATCACGCGATTGTGCGCGACGTCGTGGACAACGAGCTCGAGCCTCTCTTGGTCGCGGTCCGGTCGCTGATCGATGGGGCGGACCGGGGTGGCGGCACCTGAGTTGGGTCCGGCGTGCCACTCGAAGGTGCCGGGTGCGTCGACCTTCGGTGCCGGTCGGGCCGCTGGGCTGGGTTCTCGGCGATGACTCACCCGCCAGACGGGATGGATCTGCCACGGCCCGTGCACCCACCGTCATCGAGCGCGTGGGAGACGGCTGGCCAGCTGCCGGAGTACACGTCGCGTACACAAGACCCCGCGCGACGACGCGAATCGTCCAGGGCACACGAGCGCCATCCACGCTGCTCAGACGGCATGTCCCCGGGGTCCCTGCTGGCCAGGGGGCTGGGTGAAACGGCCTCGTAATGCGATTCCCGCAGGCGGCTCAAGAAACAGCAGGTCAAGGGCCATATGTGAGGACCGTATCCGGTTTCACGGGTCGACAGTGCACCCGCATACACACCGGTTCCCGTGGCCGTGGTGTGCGGCCGTGTCGTACGGCCCGGGGCGACAGTGGAAGAAGCCACGACTGGCTCCTTCGGCTGTGGATGCGTCGAGTGTCGATAGTGAGGACGACCGCTCCCAACTGGATGCCAACGTGCCAAGGAGTGCGGTGCCGGGGACAGCACTGACCGGCTCGGTCGGGCGGGTTGTGTAGGTCGAGTGCGGGGACGACGTCGTGCTCGTCGCGAGCGGGAAGGCTGCGGCCCGCCACCTTCGGAGAGGGTGCGCGATCGCTCGTGGCCGGATGCGTCGCCCGCCGGGTTCGCGCTGCCCGCGAGGGTGGTGCTTCCTTGCGACCCGCCTCTGCCGTGCTGGTCAGGTATAGCATATGCTATAGTCCTTGGGTGGTTGTCGACCTCGCCGAGGTTGCCCGGCGCACCGACGAGTCGGTGGCGCACGCTCGTGCCGAGTTGGTGCGAGCTGTTCGTCGAGCCTCGGCGGAGGGGCTCACGCAGGCGAGGATCGCCAAGGAGATCGGCCGGAGCCAGCCAGAGGTGTCGCGGCTGCTCCGGTTCCACGGCTCCACGCCGCTGGGCCGGCGGCTGCGTCGGCATGCTCGCGAGATCCGTCGGCTGGTCGCCGACGCCGGTGGCAGTCGAGTCCGGGTCTTCGGGTCGGTCGCAACGGGCAGGGATGGAGAGGGATCCGACGTCGACCTGCTGTTCGACATGGGGTCCCCGCTGAGCCTGATGGAACTCGGCCTCCTGGAGAGCCGGATCGCCGAGCTGGTCGGGGCGCCGGTGGACCTGGTTCCTGCGAGTGCGCTGCGACCAGACCTGCGTGACCGGGTCCTGGTCGAGGCGGTCCTGCTGTGACGCGGGATCCCCGGGAAGTGCTGGGCGAGGCGCGGACCCACTTCGAGCTGATGCAGCGCCACGCCCAGGGGGACCTGGACGACCAGCTCGTGATCGATGCGGTGTGCATGCGGCTATCGGCTGGCTTGGAGTCGCTCGCCCGACTCGATCCTGGTGTGCGGGACCGCCTGTTCGCAGACGCCTGGCCGCTCATGTGGGGCATGCGCAACCGCATTGCCCACGGCTACCTGTCCGTCGATGCCGCTATCGTCCGCCGGACCCTGGAACGAGACGTCCCACCGATCGTCGCCACGATCGAGTTCGAACTGGCCTGACGGCAACCCGGGAGTCGATCCGGCGCCGCGCCGGTCGCTGGCACTGCACACCGCGCACATGCGCAACGATGCGAGTTGTCCGGAACGCATGGGTGCCGTCCACGCAGGTCACAGCCCATGTCCTTGGTGTTTCTGCAGGTCACGGGGCTGGCAGCCTCGTAATGCGTAGGTCGTGGGTTAGATTCCCACAGGCGGCTCCACGAAACCGCAGCTCAGGCGGCATTTGCGAGGAATGAATCCGGTTTCACAGGTCGTCGGAATACACAGGCGTACACGTCAGCGCGAGCCGGCAGCATGGGGCGGCGACCGTTGATCGCAGACTGCGCAGGTCGGCACTGCCTCGACAGTAAAGCGGAGTGGGCCCGTCGCCGATGGTCGGCCTTGGACGACCGGTGATTCTGTCCGCGAGACGCCATCCGGCGACGCGTCCTGGGCGGGGAGTTCGGAGCGGCAGCGGTCGGGCCGTTCAGGCCTCGTGGGGCAGCTTGAGCCGAGCGACCGTGGTGGCCGGTGATTCGGCAAGTCCAGCCGCCAGGAGTTGCAGGTCAGCGCTGACCAGGGTCATGTTGAGGTTGTCCGCGGTGGCTGCCCAGGCTGCGTCGTAGAAGGTGAGCGAGTGCCGGTGGGCGAGGTGTGCTGCGTGGCGCAGCCAATCCTCGGTCATCAGGAGGGGTGGCCCCAGGATTACGCGCAAGTCATCGAGCTGATCGGCCACCTGCGTGGGCTTCCAGTGCAGCGCGCGCAAGAGGACGTTTCCGACCTCGTAGATCGCCAGGTCGAGCATGTGAGCATCGATGTCACCTGAGGTGTGGGCGCTACGCAGGGCCCGCGCCTCCGGCAGCTCACCTTCGCCGTCGGCGTGAAACCACTTGATGAGTACCGAGGTGTCGATCAGCAGATGAGTCACCGGCGCGAATCTCGGTCGGTGCGAACCAGGTCCGCGGCTTCGAAGGCCCCGGATTCCTGGAAGCGCTTCTCGGACCGTTCGATCGCGGCGGCGACGAGGTCGTTGTCCCGACGAGCTAGCTCACGCCGAGCTGCTATCGCGAGTAGGGCGCTACGGCTCGTGGATCGTCGCTTGGCCTCCGCGTCGATCTTCACCAAGAGGTCGTCAGCAATGGAGACCATGACCTTGGACATATCAAGAGTATAGCCATGCGTACTGCTCGCAGTCTCGCTGTCCGATCCCGCACCGGCACGCTCCGCGTGACCGTCGACCTGCAGGACGGGGCGCCTGTCGGGCAACGGCGCATCCCAAGGACCTCAAGTCGTCGTCGCCATCGGTGTCGTGTGGTCGCAGTCCACCTTAGGACACGCGAAGAAATTACGTAGGTTTTTGGTGTTGGCGGGCCTACGGTTG
>CAYHHE010000066.1:0-8807 GCA_964356295.1 uncultured Actinomycetes bacterium
CGTCGGGGTGAGGTCGGCCTCGCGCACGTCGTAGGCCGCCTTCGCGTCCTCGCGCAACGCGCTGACCAGGAAGTCCGCGCTCAGCCCCTCCCGGCCGCCGACCTGCTCCTCCAGCTCGGCCACCGACACCGCGACGGGGTAGAGCGTGCGCAGGCTCGTCCACAGCCGGTCCAGGTCCCAGCTCTCCGGGTACCCCTCGCTGGTCTCTGCCGCGACGTAGTCGGCGACGGTGTCGTCGACCATGTGCCGTACCTGCTCGTGCAGGTCCTCCCCGGCCAGCACCCGGCGCCGCTCGGCGTAGATGACCTCGCGCTGGGCGTTGAGGACGTCGTCGTACTTGAGCACGTCCTTGCGGATCTCGAAGTACTGCGCCTCCGCCTGGCTCTGGGCGCGCTCGATGGTGCGGCTGACCGTCTTGGACTCCAGGGGCACCGAGTCGTCGCCGAGTCCTCCCAGCGCGCGGTCCATCAGCCCCACGGCGCCGCCGAAGCGGCGCATCAGGTCGTCCTGCAGGGAGATGTAGAACCGGGACTCGCCAGGGTCGCCCTGCCGTCCGGAGCGGCCCCGCAGCTGGTTGTCGATGCGGCGCGACTCGTGCCGCTCGGTGCCCAGGACGTACAGGCCTCCGAGTCCGACGACCTCCTCGTGCTCGGCCGCGACCTGGTCGACGAACGTCTCCAGCGCCGGTCCCCAGGCTGCCTCGAAGGCCTCGGCGTCCTCGACCGGGTCGAGCCCGCGGACCCGCAGGTCGTCGTTGGCCAGCGCCTCGGGGTTGCCGCCGAGCATGATGTCGGTGCCGCGTCCGGCCATGTTGGTGGCCACGGTGACCGAGCCGCGGCGCCCGGCCTGCGCCACGATGGTCGCCTCCCGGGCGTGCTGCTTGGCGTTGAGCACCTCGTGGCGGATGCCCTGGACGGAGAGCAGGGCGGACAACCGCTCGGAGGTCTCCACGCTCGCGGTGCCGACGAGCACCGGCTGGCCCTTCTGGTGCCGCTCGACGATGTCGCTGACCGCTGCGTCGAACTTCGCGTCCACGGTGCGGTAGATGAAGTCGGACTGGTCGGCTCGGATCATCGGCTGGTTGGTGGGGATGGGCACCACGCCGAGGGAGTAGATCTTGTCGAACTCGCTGGCCTCGGTCATCGCCGTGCCGGTCATCCCGGAGAGCTTGTCGTAGAGGCGGAAGAAGTTCTGCAACGTGATGGTGGCCAGGGTCTGGTTCTCCTGCTTGATCTCCACCCCCTCCTTGGCCTCGATCGCCTGGTGCATGCCCTCGCTGTAGCGGCGACCGGCCAGCACCCGCCCGGTGTGCTCGTCGACGATGAGCACCTCGCCGTCCATGACGATGTACTCCTTGTCGCGGCGGTACAGCTCCTTGGCCTTGAGCGAGTTGTTGAGGTACTGGATGAGCGGGGTGTTGGCCGACTCGTAGAGGTTGTCGATGCCCAGATGGTCCTCGATCGTGGCGATCCCCGACTCCAGGACGCCGACGGTGCGCTTCTTCTCGTCGACCTCGTAGTCGACGTCGCGCTGCATGCGCAGGGCGAGGCCGGCGAACTCGGTGTACCACTTGGTCGGCTGGTCGGCCGGGCCGGAGATGATCAGCGGGGTGCGGGCCTCGTCGATCAGGATGGAGTCGACCTCGTCGACGATGGCGTAGTGGTGGCCGCGCTGGACCAGGTCGGCCTTGGACATGGCCATGTTGTCGCGCAGGTAGTCAAAGCCGAACTCGTTGTTGGTGCCGTAGGTGATGTCGGCGGCGTACTGCGCGCGACGCTCGGCCGAGGGCATCTGGGCCAGGATGGTGCCCACCGAGAGCCCCAGGAACCTGTGCACTCGACCCATCCACTCAGAGTCACGACGGGCAAGGTAGTCGTTGACGGTGACCACATGGACGCCGTTGCCGGACAGGGCGTTGAGGTAGGCCGGCAGGGTGGACACCAGCGTCTTGCCCTCACCGGTGCGCATCTCGGCGATGTTGCCCAGGTGCAGCGCGGCCCCGCCCATGATCTGCACGTCGTAGTGCCGCTGACCCAGGGTGCGCCGGGCGGCCTCGCGGACGGTCGCGAACGCCTCGGGCAGCAGGTCGTCCAGGGACTCCCCGTCGGCGACGCGGGCCCGGTACTCCTCGGTCAGCGCCCGCAGCTCGGCGTCGCTGAGCGCGACCATGTCGTCCTCGAGTCGGTTGACCTGCTGGGTGATCAGGCTCAGCTGCTTGAGGATCTTGCCCTCACCGGCGCGCAGCAGTCGGTTGAACAACGATGGCACGAGACCTCATGGTAGGTGCCGCGCCACGTCGGCGGCGAGGTCACCGACCGGCTCGACCGTGATGCCGCCCAGGCCGAGCCAGGCGGCCATCTCCTCCAGCGCCACCGCGAGCTCCCCGGCGGTGGCGCCCGGGGCGTCCGGCTCGACCCACGCCGACCTCACGAGCAGGCGTCCCGCCCTTCGATCGGCCTTGAGGTCGACGCGGGCGGCCAACGTCTCGCCCAGTAGGAAGGGCAGCACGTAGTAGCCGTGCCGACGCTGCGGCTCCGGGACGTAGATCTCCAGGCGGTACCGGAAGGCGAACAGCCGCTCCACGCGCGGACGGGTCCAGACCAGGGGGTCGAACGGCGCGAGCAGCGCGCGTCCGGTGGCCTGGCGGGGCAGCACCGCCTGGTGGTGGAGGTAGGCAGGCGCGGTCCATCCGTCCACCACCGCGGGGGTGAGCGATCCCTGCTCGACCAGGGCTGCGACGGCCTGCCGGGTGTCGGCGGCCGGCAGCCGGTAGTAGTCGCGCAGGTCGGCCTCGGTGGCGATGCCGTGCGCCCGGGCGGCCAGGCCCACCAGGGCAAGGACGGCGTCCGGACGAGGAGGGGTGGCGGTGGCGACGATGTCGGCGGGCAGTACCCGCTCGGGGAGGTCGTAGCGCCGCTCGAAGCCGGCACCTCGACCGGCCGCGCTGACCTGGCCGGACCAGAACAGGAACTCCAGGGCCGCCTTGACCTCGCTCCAGCGCCATCCCCAGGCCCGGCCGTCCGGCACGCTGCGGCCGTGGTGCCGCTCAAGCTCGGCGGCGGTGACCGGGCCCTCGTCGGCCACCGCCTGACCGATCGCCGCCACCAGGTCGGGTCGCTCGGTGGCGACCCGTCGCATGCCGCCCCAGGCCTCCTGGTCGGCGCGCTCCATCCGCCAGCGCAGCAGCGGGTGGATGCCCACGGGGATCAGCGACGCCTCGTGCGCCCAGTACTCGACCAGGGCCCGCGGCGCGGCGCCGGCCGCCTGGTCCAGCCAGGACCGGTCGTAGGTGCCAAGCCGGCTGAACGCCGGCAGGTAGTGCGCCCGGGTGAGGACATTGACCGAGTCGACCTGCACGACGCCGAGGCGGCGGACCACCTCGACGACCTCGACGCGGCGAGCCCGGCTGCGCGGGCGGCGGTGCAGGCCCTGGGCGGCCAGGGCGATACGGCGAGCGGCGGCCGGCGAGAGCCTCTCGGCGCGTGTCCCGCTCAGACCTCGAGCCGGATCACGCCGTACTGGTATCCGCGCCGTCGGTAGACGACGCTGGGCAGCCGGCTCGTCTCGTCGACGAACAGGTAGAAGTCGTGCCCGACCAGCTCCATCTCGTACAGCGCCTGGTCCAGGCTCATCGGCGCGGCATGGTGGGTCTTCTCCCGCACCACCAGCCGGTCGTGCTCGGCGACGGTGTCCGGACCGGGCTCCGCCGACGGCGCGGCCACCTGCTCGACGGCGACCGGCGCCTCGGCGCCCGCGACGGTCACCTCGCGTCCGTTCGCCCGCACCCGGCGCTGGCGGCGGCGGTCAGCGGCCCGGCGCAGCCGCCCCTCCAGCCGGGCCACCGCCACGTCCAGCGCGGCGTAGCGGTCCTGGGCCGCTGCCTCGGCACGGATCACCGGCCCCTTGGACCGGGCGGTTATCTCCACCCGCTCGGCCTCGGCCGCCAGCCTCGGGTTGGACTCGTGGGTGACCTCGACGTCGATCCGGCTGAGCCGGTCGTCGTACTTGGTGAGCCTGTCCAGCTTGTCGGCGACGTGCTGACGGAACCGATCCGGCACCTCGGTCTTGCGACCCCTGACCACAATCTCCATGGCCACCTCCCGGCGTCCTCGCGAACTCTCACGCTAGTCCGTCGACCCGGGGGTCCGAACCGGCCATCGGTCCCTACTGCGCAGCAGGACGGGCGCGGCCACCACGGCCGCGACGATGCGCTGCGGGAGTACTCCGTTGGCCCGCAGCGCAGCGGCGCCGGCGGCCAGGGTGGCCCCCGACGAGCAGATGTCGTCGACCAGCACGACCCACCCGCCGCCCGTCAGCCGCTGCGGGCGGGTCACCGTCATCGCGTGGGCCAGGTTGGCCTGGCGCTGCTGCAGGGACAGCCCGGCCTGGTCGGCGACCCCTCGAGACTGCGCCAGCACGACGGCGGTCCGAGCCGGCCGGTCGGTGGGGAGGGTGCCGGCCGCGACCGCCGCCATCCGGCGCACCGGGTCGTGGCCGCGGCGCCGGGTTGCCGCCGGCGACGACGGGATCGGGACCAGCAGCACCGGGCCCGGCGGCCCTCCTGACGGTCCTGGCGGCGGTGCCGCGGTCGCGACGGCCGCGGCGAGCAGCCGCCCGAGCGGGCCGGCGGCCGCGGTCCGGCCGTGCTCCTTGTGGGCCAGCAGCAGGCGCCGGACGGCTCCGGTGTAGTCGGCAGCGGCCAGCGTCGGGGGGAAGCCGTCGGGGGGGTCGAGCGGACGCACCGGTCGAGGGACCGCGGCTGCAGCGTCGAGATCGCTGCGGCAGGGCGGGCAGACCGGCCCGGGGGCGACCGCGGCGGCGCAGCAGGCGCAGGTCTCGGCCAGCAGCAGGTCGCGTGCCGCGGTGACCAGCGTGGTCCAGGCGCCCATCGCGGCTCACGGTGCCGCGACGAGGGTCGCGGGCACACCTGGGTCGTCCGTGCTGTGGACGACACACCGATGACGCTCAGCCTGGGTAGATCGGCGAGCGCGCCGGGACCAGCGGCACCCACTCCTGCAGGGCGTCCTGCCGCAGCACCACGGGCTGGGCCTCCTCGGAGCCATCGAGGACCACCGGGCCGGTGCCGATCACCAACGGCTGGCCGGGCGACACCGTCACGCTCTGGGCCCCGCTCACCTCTCCCCTGCTGCTCAGCGTGGCGTTCGACAGCTCGACTAGGTACGGCTGCGGCTCGCCCTCGTCGCTGGCCAGCAGCGCCAGCGCGGTCGCCGATGCCCACGCGACGTCCACCGGGTCGACCTGCTCCAGCGGCAGGTCACGCGGCTGGCCCAGCTCGAGGCCCCCGTCCGGCCCGACGAGCACCAGGGCGAGCAGCAGCCGCGGGCCGGAGTCGGTCTGGTAGACTGCGGCCGCCCGCACCCCGTCCGGGGCCAGGGTGAGACGCTCCACCCGCACCTGCTCCAGCGCTCCGCCCGGGATGGCCACCGGCTCGGGCTGCTCCCCCAGGAGCAGGACGCGGCTGCTCTGGGCACCCCGGTCGACCAGCCACACCCGGTTCTCGCGGTCGTAGGACGGCACCGACAGGTCCGAGCCGACCTCGACGGTCTCGGACTCCGCCCCCTGGGACAGGCGGGCTCGGATCAGCGTCGTCCCGCCCTCGGAGACCGCGACGGCCTGGGTCGCGACCCGGTTCACCGCCACCGACCTGAACCCGGCGGGCTCGCCGAGGGGACCCGGGACGGGTTCGGCCTGCTCGTCGTCCACGGCAACGACGCGGCCGTCGGCGACCGCGAACAGCTCGTCGCCGGCGGGGACGTCGGCAGGGTCGTAGACCGCGTACTCGTCGGCCGAGACGATCCCGGTCTGGCTTCGCGGCAGCGCCAGCGGCTGCCCGTCGGCCAGCACCTGGATCTCGGCCACCCCGGGGGCCTGCCGAAGCGTCCAGGCCAGCTGGGCGGCAAGCCGGTCACGCTGCTCCGCCGAGGTGGCGGCCACCTGCGAGGTGAGGTCGACCCGCGCCAGAGTGCCGGCCTGGACGACCGCGCCCGAGGCGAGGTCGACCCCGGGGCCGAGCGCGGAGCGCACGGCCGGGTCCAGCCACTGGGTCGGTCCGTCGAGCAGCTCCTGGACCAGCAGCGTCGGCAGGTTGCCGCGCACCGGGAGGTAGATGAGGTCGGGCACCAGCACGTCGTATGCGGGGTCGAAGAAGTAGCTGGAGAACGCGCCGAACTCGCGGGTGAAGTCGAAGGCGGTCATGACCAGACCGTCGGGCGGGGTCGCGATCCGGTACTGCCCGTCGACCTGCTCAACGGCCAGGTCGAGCACCAGCCGCGAGCCCTCCTCCACGGCGCTGTAGCTGCCGTCCTCGCTGACCCGGGCATCCAGCCCAAGCGAGATGGCCACGCCCTCCTCGGTCTGGGAGACGTTGCGGGAGCCCTCTCCGGCGCCGTAGAGCGCGATCCCCGACTCGGGGCGCCACTGCGACGCGGCGTCCGGGGTGAGGAACTCCCGCGCCGTGGGGTAGCCGGGCTGGTAGGACGCCATGGCGGCCAGGAACCCCTCGACGATGGCCACCGGGGAGTCCCCGTCGCGCGGGCCGGTGGCGATGACCGCGACGTTCGGCGGGGGCACCGGCTCGCCCGCGGCACGGCCCTCCACGACCGGTCCGCTGGTGGGGACGGACACGCAGCCGGCGAGCACCAGCGTCGCAGCCAGCAGGAGGGGCAACCGCCGCCTCACGGTCCCACCGCCGCGTCGGACTCCTCGCCCGACCCGTCCGGTGGGACGGGGTCGAGCACGGGACGGGCGAAGGCCTGCGTCGGGGCGTCCTCGGGGACCAGCAGCAGCGGGGACGGCCCGGGGTCCTCCCCGGCGACCCTGGGCAGGGTGAGCCGGAAGCAGGAGCCGGCACCCGGCTCGCCCCACGCCTGCAGCCGCCCGCCGTGGATCCTCGCGTCCTCCAGGGAGATCGCCAGGCCCAGGCCGGAGCCCCCGGTGGTTCGGGCGCGCGCCGGATCGGCCCGCCAGAACCGGTTGAAGACCCTGTCGATCTGGTCCGGCTCCAGGCCGACGCCACGGTCACGGACGCTGACGGCGACGGCCCGCTCGCTCACGCCCAGGGTGACCGACACCGGACGCCCCTCGCCGTGCTCGATCGCGTTCGAGACCAGGTTGCGCAGGATCCGGGCGACCCGGCGCGGGTCCATCACCACCGTGGTCGGCGTGCCCGGCAGGTCCAGCAGCACCTCGACCTCGGCGTCCCTGGCCAGCGCGGACAGCCCCTCACACACCGAGGACACCACGTCCCGGATGTCGACCTCCTCGAGGTCGAGCCCGGCCGCGCCGGCGTCGATGCGACTGATCTCCAGCAGGTCGGACAGCAGGGCCTCGAACCGGTCGAGCTCGGACTGCATGAGCTCCGAGGCACGGCGGGTCCCGGGGTCGAGCCGCTCGCGCTGGTCGTGGAGCAGGTCCGCGGCCATCCGGACGGTGGTCAGCGGCGTGCGCAGCTCGTGGGAGACGTCGCTGACGAACCTCTGCTGGAGCCGGGACAGCTCCTCGAGCTGGACGATCTGTCGCTGCAGGCTGCCCGCCATGTGGTTGAACGACTGGGCCAGCCGCCCCAGCTCGTCCTTGGGGTTCCCGGCCGGCACGACCATCCGTTCGTCGAGCGCGCCGCCAGCCAGCTGCTCGGCGGTCACGGCCGCGAGCTGCACCGGGCGCACGACCTGCCGGACGACGATCAGGGCGATCCCGCTCAGCAGCAGCACCACGAGCACGGCGACGCTGCCGACCGACCGGCTGACCAGGGAAAGGGTCTCCTCCTGCTGGGTCAGCGGGAACAGGTAGTACAGCTCGTAGACCCCGATGGACGGCACCGGCACCTGGGCCCCGGCGGCCAGCCCGGGCTCGGCGGTGCCGTCCTGGTAGCGCACGGTGGTGGGCGTCCAGTACAGCGACTCATCGGCCTGGACCGCCTCGCGCAGCGCGTCGGGGACCGAGGACGGCTGGACTCCTCGGGAGGTTCGGGTGGCCCGAGAGGCTGCCGAGGCGTCCGGGTCGTCGCTGCCGGCCAGCAGCAGCACCACGTCGTAGCGACCAGAGGCCGCCCCGGCCCCGGCCAGGTTCTGCACCACGGCGGTGAGCAGCTGCCCGACGGTGGCCGGGTCGATCGACTGCGCGGCCTGCAGCTGAGTGCGGGCCGATGCCACCCCCGCGGCGGTGTCGTCGACGGCGGCGTCGACCAGGGCCGACTGCAGACCTGAGCTGACCTGCCGCAGCAAGGTGGTGGCCAGCACCGACATGACCATGACCGACAGCGCGAGCGTGGTGACCACGACCCGCACCTGGATCGAGCCCCGCCACCACCGGGCGAGCGCTCGGGACGGCGAGCGGATGGCCACGGGCTACCCCGAGGCTGCCTTGTAGCCCACCCCGCGGACGGTCTGGACGATCTCCGGGTGCTCCGGGTCGGCCTCGATCTTGGCCCGCAGCCGCTGCACGTGGACGTTGACCAGCCGGGTGTCGGCGGAGTGCCGGTACCCCCACACCTGCTCGAGCAGCTCCTCGCGGGTGAATACCTGCCACGGTCGCCGGGCGAGGCAGACCAGCAGGTCGAACTCCAGCGGGGTCAGCGGGATCTGCTCCTGGCCGCGGCGCACCACGTGCCCGGCCACGTCGATGGTCAGGTCGCCGACGGTCAGCGTGGTCGGACGGGGTTGATCGTTACCGCGCAGCCGGGTGCGGACCCGCGCCACCAGCTCCTTGGGCTTGAACGGCTTGACCACGTAGTCGTCCGCGCCGGACTCCAGGCCGAGCACCACGTCGACGGTGTCGGTCTTGGCGGT
>CAYHHE010000066.1:8907-16158 GCA_964356295.1 uncultured Actinomycetes bacterium
GGGGTGTACCGGGCCTACGGCTGGGGCGGGCCACCCCCGGCGCCCAAGCCGGGCAGCATCCCGCTGCGTCCGCTGGGGGTGGGCGACATCCTCGAGGGCACCTTCGCCGTCCTGCGGCGCTACCCCGGGGCCACGCTGGGGTCCTCGGCGGTGATCGTCGGGCTGGTCAGCCTGCTGCAGGTGCTGCTCCTGCTTCCGGTGGTCAGTGAGCTCAACGCGCTGGCCGACGTCGCGGTCCAGACCACCGACCCGGACCGCATCCTCGACGCGGTGCAGGCCGTGCCGTGGAGCGCGGTGGTCGCCGGCAGCCTGCTGGTCGGGATGCTGTCGTTCGTGCTGTTCGTCCTGCTCGCCGGGCTGCTGTCGGTCGTGGTGGGGCAGTCGGTCGTCGGTCAGCCGCTGAGCTTCGGCGGGGCCTGGAGTCGGCTGCTGCCCCGCCTGCCGAGGTTGCTAGCGGCGGTGCTGCTGGTGTCGCTGCTGGTGGGTGCGGTGTGGCTGGTCACCACGCTGGTGTGGGTGCTGGTCGTCGCCGCGGACGCACCCGCGGCGGTGGTGGCGCTCATGGTTCTGCTCACCGTGCTGGTCACCGTTCCGCTGTCGATCTACCTCGGGGTGCGGCTCTCGCTCACCACCCCGGCGGTCGCCCTGGAGAGCACCGACAGCGGCCCGATCAGCCCAGTCATGGGTGTGCGGCGTTCGTGGCTGCTGGTGTCGGGTGCGTGGTGGCGCACCTTCGGCATCGTGCTGCTGGGCGGGGTGATCGCCGGGGCGCTGGCGCAGGTGATCGCCATCCCGCTGGACATCGTGGTGTCGGCCGCGTCGCTGGACACGAGCGTGGCGGTGGTGGCCAGCGTGGTGGCGGCCGGTGTCGGCCAGGCCCTGGCCCTGCCGATCTCCGGGCTGGTTCTCGGGCTGGTGTACGTCGACCGGCGCATCCGGGCCGAGCGCCTGGACGTGGCGCTGGCCCGGGCGGCCGGCGTGGACCTACCAGGGTCGCCGCAGCAGGCTCAGTAGCGGTAGCTGTCGGCCTTGAAGGGCCCCTCGACGTCCACGCCGAGGTACTCCGCCTGCACCTTGGTCAGTTCGGTGAGGCCTACCCCGAGGGCGTCGATGTGCAGCCGGGCCACCTTCTCGTCCAGGTGCTTGGGCAGCACGTGCACACCCAGCGGGTACTGCTCCGGCCGGTTGACCATCTCGATCTGGGCGAGCACCTGGTTGGTGAACGAGCAGGACATGACGAACGACGGATGGCCGGTGGCGTTGCCCAGGTTCAGCAGCCGCCCCTCCGACAGCACGATCACCGAGTGCCCGTCGGGGAAGCGCCACTCGTCCACCTGCGGCTTGATCTGGTCGCGCACGACGCCGGGGTAGGACGCCAGGCCGGCAATGTCGATCTCGTTGTCGAAGTGGCCGATGTTGCCCACGATCGCCTGGTGCTTCATCCCCGTCATGTGCTCGACGGTGATGACGTCGAGGCACCCGGTGGCGGTGATGACGATGTCGGCGCTGCCCAGCACGTCCTCCAGGCGCGCGACCTGGAAGCCGTCCATGGCCGCCTGCAGGGCGCAGATCGGGTCGATCTCGGTGACGATCACCCGGGCACCCTGGCCGCGCAGCGACTCCGCCGAGCCCTTGCCCACGTCGCCGTAGCCGCACACGACGGCGGTCTTGCCGCCGATGAGCACGTCGGTGGCGCGGTTGATGCCGTCCGACAGCGAGTGCCGGCAGCCGTAGGTGTTGTCGAACTTGCTCTTGGTCACCGAGTCGTTGACGTTGATGGCGGGGAACAGCAGGGTGCCGTTGCGCTCCATCTCGATCAGGCGGTGGACGCCGGTCGTGGTCTCCTCGGTGACCCCACGGATGCCCTCGGCCAGCCGCTGGAAGCGCGTCGGGTCCTCGGCCAGGCTGCGCTGCAGCAACGTCAGCACGACGGCGAACTCCTCGGAGTCCGCTCCGGCCGGGTCGGGGACCATGCCGGCCCGCTCGTACTCCACGCCCTTGTGGACCAGCAGGGTGGCGTCCCCGCCGTCGTCGAGCAGCATGGACGGCCCGGTCGACCCGGAGTCGTCGGCGGGCCAGGTGAGCGCCTGCTCGGTGCACCACCAGTACTCCTGCAGGGTCTCGCCCTTCCAGGCGAACACCGGGATGCCCGCGGGGCTGTCCGGGGTGCCCTCGGGGCCGACGGCGACGGCGGCGGCCGCCTCGTCCTGGGTGGAGAAGATGTTGCAGGACGCCCAGCGCACCTGCGCACCGAGGGCCACCAGGGTCTCGATGAGCACCGCCGTCTGCACGGTCATGTGCAGCGAGCCGGTGATGCGGGCTCCGGCGAGTGGCTGGGAGTCCGCGAACTCCTCCCGCATCGCCATGAGGCCGGGCATCTCGTGCTCGGCGAGCCGGATCTGCTTGCGACCGGCCTCGGCCAGGCCGAGATCGGCGACCTTGAAGTCGGACGGGGCGTGCTGCGGCACCGGGGCTCCTCGATGTTGGGGGTCTGTCGGGGGTTTGTCGGAGATCTGTCGGGGGTGAGGTGCTCAGTGACCGACGTCGCCCTGGGGAGAGGCGTCGGTATCCCTCGAAGTGTAGTCGGCGTCGAGCACGTCCGGCTCGAGGTAGATCGTTGCAGGGGCGACGGCGAGTCGCGCACCCGCTGCCCGGCCCCGTCGATCACCCGGGCCATGTCCTGCGCAGTGCCGGCCCCGGCGACGCCGATCTCGGCGGCGAGAGCAGCGCGTCACCGCGATGCCGAGGTTGGCCAGCAGCGCTGCGATGACGGCCTTGGTGCCCCCGCTGGCGCTCATGCCTCGTCGTCGACCGAGGTGGTGGTGGGCTCGGCGTCGGCGTCGTGCTCGGCCAGCCCCGGACGGGCCCGGACCGCCTCCCCCATCCCGGTGACCGTCATCGGGCCGGCCGCCGCCGGCACGAAGAGCGCCTCGCCGCGTCGCAGGTCCGCGTGGGACTGCGCAGTGCGAAGGTGCAGGGTGCCGTCCATGGCCATGACGATCGCGGGCGTGCCACCCCCGAGCAGGAAGCGGCCCCCCTGGTGCACGCAGATGCGGTCGAGGGTGAAGTCTGGGACCCCGGGGTCGAAGACCTCCAGGCACGGCGCCGGCTCGGTCGGCCAGACCAGGTGCGGCTGGGCGGCGGCGTCGATGATGCGCAGCACCTCGTCCACGTCGACCCGCTTGCGGGTCAGCCCGGCCCGCAGCGTGTTGTCCGAGGTGCTCTGGATCTCCACGGCAAGCCCGCCGGTGTAGCAGTGCAGCAGCCCGGCGGGCACAGCCATCGCCTCCCCGGGCTCGAGCACCACGTGGTTCATCAGGACGGTGACCACCACGGCCGGGTCGTCGGGATACTGATCGGCCAGCGCAGCGCTGACCCCCAGGTCGGTGGACTCCGGCGCCCGCTCCTCGGCCAGGACGCTCACCCCGGCGCGGGTCTCGTCCACCGCTCGCTCCCGCTCCGGGCCGGTCAGCCGGAGCAGGCTCTCCACCAGGCGGGCGACCCCGTCGACGGTGAGGTCGGCACGCAGGTGCGCAGCGAGCCCGCCGAGCAGCTGCCCGCCCAGGGCCTCGAGTCGGGCCAGCACGTCCGCGGGCGGGCGCAGCCCGGCGAAGGCGTCGAAGCGGGTCAGCGCCAGCAGCATCTCCGGCTTGGCCCACTCGTCGGCGTAGAGCGGGTCGGTGAGGCTGCCCGGGTCCACGCCGGCTCGCTCCGCGGCGTAGCCCGCCGCGGCCTGGGTCGCGGTCGGGTGGACCTGCAGGGACAGCGGCTGCGCGACCGCCAGCACCTTGAGCAGGAACGGGAGCCGGGAGCCGAAGGTCTCCAGCACCTCTGGGCCGAGGATCGCCCGCGGGTCACGCTGGACGAACAGGTCCAACGTCGTGGCCGGCACCGCACCCACGGTGGACGGCCCGTTCGGGTGCGCACCCAGCCACCACTCGGCCCAGGGCTGACCGTCCGGCTGCCGGCCGAGGAATCCCGGCAGGGCGTCGCAAGACCCCCAGGCGTAGTGCTGCACTCGCCCGTCCAGCGGGAGCAGCGCGACGGTGTTGGCGGTCATCGGCTCGCCCGCGTGGCACGCGCCACACCCTGGCCGAGGGCGAGGTAGGTGGCGGCGAAGCGTCCGATGGCCAGCAGGGAGGCGAAGCGGGCCACGTCGGACCCGTGGTCGGCGGTGACCGGATAGACCCGGACGCCGCGAGCCTCGGCGGCCGCCTCGAGGCGGGCCCGAGCGGTACGGACGGCGTCGTCGGTGGCTCCGTCGTCGAGGATGACCAGCACCGGGGTCGCCGGCCGGTCGGCCCCGTCGTCGGGGAACGGGTCGGCGAACAGGTCCTCCTCGGGGGCGGCCAGCAGCAGCGGCTCGAGCTGGTCCGGCGAGCCCGCCACCGCCGGCACCCCGGTGGCCGCCCGTAGTCGCTCGGTCACCCGCCGGGCCGCCCGTCCGGCCAGGGGGGACCCACCCCACAGCACCGGGACGCGGTCGGCGAGGGCGAGCGCGAGCTCCTTGGCGGGGTTGGCGTCCACGGTGACGGCCGGGCCGCAGGCCGCAGCGACCGCGTCCAGCGCCGCGGCCACCGGCTCGACGGACACCTCCGGGCCCAGCCCGAGCGAATGAAGCGTGGCCAGCAGCGGGACGCTGAGCGCCAGGGCGTCGGAGGACCCGGCCGGCATCAGCACTCCGCGCCCGGCGCACGCCTGCGCCAGGGTCGAGCCCTCCGGGCAGGTGACGAGCAGGTCACAGCCGCGGCGCACCGCCTCCGCGACCGTGGCCTCGTCGTCCGGGGACCCCTCCCCGGTGGTGGACAGCACCACCACGAGGTCCAGGGGGCCGGCCCAGCCCGGTAGCCCGGCGTGCGGCCAGGCCACGAACGGCACCGGGCAGACCGGCTCCAGGACGGTCCGCAGCAGCCGGCCGTCCGGACCCGCGGCGACGACGGCGCGAGGCCGCGGCGCGAGCGACTCGATGACCGTCGCGCGGGCGTCGGCGGCGGCCAGGTCGGCGCGCCGTACCTCGGCCCCCCAGCCGGCGACCGCGCGCAGGTCGTCGTCGACCGAGGCCAGCGCGTCGGGGTCATCCAGCCGGGTGTCGTCGAAGGCCATGCTCAGCCCTCGCCCGCTGCGCCGCCGGCGCCGGGGGCTCGGTGCTCGGCCTCGTCGAGCAGCAGCACCGGGATTCCGTCGTCGATGCGGAACACCCGGTCGCAGGCGGTGCAGGCCAGCTCACCGGCCCCGTCTGCGGCGGTGGGGTCGTAGTCCAGCGGGGCGTGCTCGTCGCACGGGCAGGCCAGGATCTCCACCAGCCAGGGCTGCAGCGTCACAAGGGCCTCCTTCAGCGGGGTCGTTCACTCGCGGTGCGCGGCAACGAAGTCCAGGACCTCGTCGCGCACGGCCCCCATGGTGTCAGGGTCACGGGCCTCGACGTTCAGCCGGAGCAGGGGTTCGGTGTTGGACGGGCGCACGTTGAACCACCAGTCGGGTCCGGCGACGGTCAGCCCGTCCAGGTCGTCGAGGGTGACACCCTGGCGGGGCCCGTACCTCGCGCGCACCGCGTCCATCACGGCCCGAGGCGAGGCCACGACGGAGTTGATCTCACCGCTGCGCGCGTAGCGCTGATAGCGGCCGACCAGCTCGGACAGCCGGGTGCCGACCGGGGTCTCCCCCAGCGCGGCCAGCACGTGCAGCGCGGCGAGCATCCCGGAGTCGGCTCGCCAGAAGTCGGCGAAGTAGAAGTGACCGGAGTGCTCGCCCCCGAACACTGCCTGAGTCTCGGCCATCCTGGCCTTGATGAACGAGTGGCCGACCCGGGTGCGCACCGGGACGCCACCGTGCTCGCGGACCACCTCCGGGACGGCTCGTGACGTGATCAGGTTGTGGATGATCGACGCGCCCGGATGCCGCTGCAGCTCGCGCACCGCGATCAGCGCGGTGATCGCGGACGGGTCGACCAGCGCGCCGGCCTCGTCGACCACGAAGCAGCGGTCGGCGTCGCCGTCGAAGGCCAGCCCGAGGTCGGCGCCGGTCTCGAGCACGCGGCGCTGCAGGTCGACGAGGTTCGCGCTGTCGAGCGGGTCGGCCGGATGGTTCGGGAAGCTGCCGTCGAGCTCGAGGTAGAGCCCGTCGACGGTGACCGGGGTGTCGGCAAGCACCGCGGGGACGGTGAGCCCGGCCATGCCGTTCCCGGCGTCCACCGCCACCGTGATGTCGCGGCTGGCGTCCAGCGGGACGAGCCGGTGCAGATACTCCACGTAGCCGGGCAGCACGTCGCGCTGCGTCACCGAGCGCGGCGGCACCTGCGCGGGGGCCACCGACCCAGGGGCCACCGACCCAGGGGCCACCGAGCCAGGGGCCACCGACGCGGAGGCGTCGACCGCGGAGGCGTCGACCGCGGAGGCGTCGACCGCGGAGGCGATCTCGGCTAGCCCGGAGTCCCGTCCGACCGGGATCGCCCCCGCGCGGCACAGCTTGACCCCGTTGTAGCGACCCGGGTTGTGGCTGGCGGTGATCATCGCGCCGGGCAGGTCCAGCGATCCGGCGGCGAAGTACAGCATGTCAGTGGACGCCAGCCCGATGTCCACGACCGGAGCCCCGCGGCTCGTCGCCCCGTCGGTGAACGCCGTCGCTAGCTCGGGCGAGGAGCTCCTCGCGTCGCGGCCCACGATCACGCCCGGGTGGGACCCGCCGTCGGGTGGACTGGTCAGCTCGACGAACGCGGCGCCGACGTCGCGCACCAGGTCGGCGTCCAGGTCGTCCGGGACGACCCCGCGGATGTCGTACGCCTTGATGACGCGCGATCGGATCGGCTGGACGTCATGTTTGGACATACCGACCAAATCCTAGTCGATCGGACGGAGCACCCGCAGATGCCCGCGGCGCCCGACCTCGACCATGCTCGGGTCACGCTGAGCCGGGACCGGCCGGGCGGCCTCGCGGACCGCGTCGGCCAGTGCTGCCAGGTCGTCCGGCGTCGGCCCGAACGCCTCCGGGTCCACGGCGAGCCGGACGACCTCCCAGCCCCGCGGGGCGGTGAGGCGCTCGGAGTGCTGCGCGCACAGGTCGTAGCAGTGCGGCTCGGCGTAGGTCGCCAGCGGGCCGAGGACAGCGGTGGAGTCGGCGTAGACGTAGGTCAGCGTCGCCACGGCGGGCATCGCGCAACCAGCGCGCGTGCACCGCCGGACGCCTGCCACGGCGGTCACCGTACCCCCGCCGCGCTGATCGTGGGTGGAGCTGGGACGTCGCGGCGACGTGTCG
>CAYHHE010000067.1:0-15974 GCA_964356295.1 uncultured Actinomycetes bacterium
CCCCCGTCCCGTCCGAGCCCCCGTCCCCGTCCCCGTCCGCGCCCCCGTCCCGCCGATCTTGACGCTTCAGTCGACCCACCCCACCCGGCCCGCCGATCTTGACGAAAACGACGACGAGCGGCGCCCCAGTCGACGGAAACGTCAAGATCGGCCTGCTCCGGCAGCGGGGCGGACGGGGGCGCGCGCCCCCGTCCGCGTCGAGAAGCGGTTCGGAGATCGATTCGCGGGTTGTGCATCCAAGCGAGCCCCTGGCGCAGAAGTAGGGGTAAGAGCTCACCGCGAGCACCTACGTTCCTGAGGAGGAACCCCATGCGCAAGACCGCTGCTCTTCTCGGCGCCGGCGCCATCGTGGCCGCCAGCGCTGCTCTGGCCGTCCCGGCTCAGGCGCAGTCCGGCAACGCCCAGCTCTCCGTCTTGCACGGGGTCCCGGGACTGACCGTGGATGTCTACGTCAACGGTGAGCGGACGCTGGACGACTTCACTCCCGGCACCCTGGCTGGCCCGCTGGACCTGCCCGCCGGCACCTACAGCGTCGCGATCACCGCGGCGGACGCTGCTGACGCCAGCAGCCCCGCGATCGGCCCGATCGACCTGCCGCTGGAGGCGGGCAAGAACTACACCGCCGTGGCCCATCTAGACGCCGCCGCGAAGCCGAAGGCGAGCCTGTTCACCAACGACACCTCCGCGGCCCCCGCCGGCCAGGGCAAGGTGACCGTGCGGCACACCGCGGCCAACGCCGAGGGCGTGGAGATCGTCGCCAACGGCTCGACCAGCCTCGGGACGTTCAACAACGGCCAGGAGCTCGGCCCGGTCGCGCTGCCGGCCGGCACCATCTCCGCCGAGATCAAGGCAGGCGACACCGTCGTGCCGCCCACCCCGGCCGACGTCCCGGTCACCGAGGGCCAGAACACCATCGTGTACGCCTGGGGCGACGCCTCGACCGGCAAGGTCGAGATCGCCGTCCAGACCGTGGCCCTCGGGCACTCCGCTCCCGGCGGCGTCCCCGGTGGCGAGAGCGGCTCGGCTGCCACCACCATCCCCGGCTGGATCTTCCTGGCCGCGGGTGTCGGCGCCGCTGGTGTGGCCCTGTCGGGTCGCCGCCTGGCCACCGCCCGCAAGTAGTCCACGCACCACCGCTCGTGTCGGCGGGGCAGCAGAACTTCCCAGCTGCCCCGCCGACACGCGCAGCCCCACCGCTGACCACCAGCACTCAGACTGGGAGCGGTGACCACGACCGAGCACGTCACCCCGGGGTCGTGGACATCGCTCCCCCAACTGTCGAGAGGTCCCGATGAGCAGCCGCACCCGCGCCCTGGTCGCCCTCGTGGCGTCCGTCACGGTGCTGATCGGGTCAGTCGGTGCCTGGCTGGTTGCGCGCAGCGACGGCGTCGGGACGAACCTCGAGCAGGTCGCGACGGCCGACCAAGCACGCTCGAGTGCAGGCGAGGCAGTCTCCCGGGTTGCCGAACGAACCGATCCGCCCACCGGCGAGGTGCCCGCTCAGACCACGACACCGCGGATCCCGGTCGTCGACGCCACCCAGATCGTCATCCCCGACGAGATCCCGTCCCCGCTGCAGATGTCCATCCCCAGCGTCGGCGTGACGATGCCGATCGCCGCCACCGGCGTCCAGGACGACGGGCAGATGGCGCTGCCGGACGACGTGTCCGTCATCGGCTGGTACCGGTTCGGGGCCTCTCCCGGCGACCCCACCGGGTCCGCGGTTCTCGGCGGACACGTCGACTCCGACGTCTACGGCACCGGTCCCCTCGCCCAGCTGGCCGCGGTCGAGGTCGGGGCATCGATCGAGGTGATCGGCGCGGACGGCACGCCGCTGGCCTACCAGGTGAGCTCGGTCGAACGCATCTACAAGGCCGCGCTCCCGGTCGACCGGCTGTTCGCCCCCGACGTTCCGCACCAGCTGGCAGTGGTCACCTGCGGCGGGCGCTACCTCCCGGATGCGGGCGGCTACGAGGACAACATCGTCGTGATCGCCACCCCGGTGCCGTCATGAGGGCGACCCTCCTTACGCGGCCGACAGCGCCTACCCTGGAGATCGTGCGCGAGGAGCCGACCGCTGCTGGCCCCTTCGGCACGCCCACGGTCGCCGACCCGGCCGCCAGTGACGTCGACGTCGCCGCCGGGTTCGCCGAAGGTGCGGACGAGGCGCTCGAGGAGGCCTACCGCCGCTGGTCCGCGCTGGTGTTCACGGTTGCCCTGCGCACGCTCGGTGACCGCGCCGACGCCGAGGACGTGGTCCAGCAGGTGTACGTCGCGGCCTGGCAGGGACGGGATCGCTTCGACCCCGCGTCCGGCTCGCTGCCCGGCTGGCTGCTCGGCATCACCCGCCACAAGGTCGCTGACCTGCATGCCGCCCGCGCCAAGGCCGGCCGCACCCAGGACGCGGTCGAGAGGGTCAGCCTGGACGCGAGCGAGCCGGCCCCGGCCGAGCCGGTCATCGACCGGGTGCTCATCGCCGAGGAGCTCGCCCGGCTCGGTCAGCCGCAGAAGCGGATCATCGAGCTCGCGTTCTACGAGGACCTCACCCACGCGCAGATCGCCAGCGTGCTGCGACTCCCGCTGGGCACGGTCAAGAGCCACATCCGACGCAGCCTGGACCGGCTGCGCCTACGACTGGAGGTTGACGGTGTCGCACTGTGACCCCGAGACGCTCGCCCTGAGGTCGCTGGGCGAAGTCGTGGGGACCCCTGAGGAGGACACGCACCTCGCCTCCTGCGAGCAGTGCCAGACCGAGCTGGCGAGCCTGCGAACGGTCGTCGTGGGTGCGCGGTCCGGTGGACCGGACCTCGCGCTGGAGAGCCCGCCCCCGCACGTGTGGGACCGCATCCGCGCCGAGGTCGGCATCGCGCCGCCGGTCGCGACGGTGGTCCCGCTCGACGAGCGCCGCAGGCGTCGCGCGAACCGTCCGGCGACCTGGCTGCTGGCCGCCGCCGGCATCGGCGGCATCGTGGTCGGTGGGGTGGTGACAGCCTCCGTGCTGGGCGGTTCGTCGCCGCAGGACGCGGAGGTGGCGGCCTCGGTCGACCTCGCTCCGCTGCCGGAGTGGACCGCCAGCGGCACGGCCGACCTGACCGTCACCGAGGACGGGCAGCAGGTGCTCGTGGTGTCCCTGGACGCCGAGGCCTCCGGCAAGCCGGCCGGGTACCAGGAGGTCTGGCTGATCGACGAGAACGTCGAGGGCATGGTGTCCCTCGGCGTCCTCGAGGGCACGTCCGGGGAGTTCGTCATCCCCCAGGGCGTGGACGTCGGCAGCTTCCCGATCGTGGACGTCTCGCTCGAGCCTTTCGACGGTGACCCCACCCACTCCGGCGACAGCATCGCCCGCGGCACCATCAACGCCTGACCGCACGCGTGCGCAACCTGGACACCCGTCCCGGCGAGGCACCGGCCTAGCATCGGGTCATGGCCCGCTCCGTCCCGTCCGACCGACTCGTCCGCGGCCTGGCCATCGCCTCGCTGGTCAGCCAGGCCGGCATCGTCGTCACCGGCGGGGCCGTGCGGCTGACCGGCTCGGGGCTTGGCTGCCCGACGTTCCCGCGCTGCACCCAGGACTCCTACGTCAACACCGCCGAGTACGGCATCCACGGGTTCATCGAGTTCGGCAACCGGCTGCTCACGTTCGTGCTGGCCGCCATCGCGCTCGCGACCCTGGTGGCGGTGCTCCTGCAGCGCCCGCGCCGGCGAGACCTGGTCGAACCGGCGGTGGTGCTGTTCCTCGGCATCCCCATCCAGGCGCTCATCGGTGGCATCACGGTCCTGACCGAGCTCAACCCGTGGGTGGTGATGCTGCACTTCGTCGCATCGGCGCTGCTCATCGGGGTGGCCACCGTGCTGGTCAAGCGCACCCGTGAACCGGCCGGGCCGGTCCGCCCCATCGGGGGCGGACTGGCCGGGACGTGGCTGCGCCGGCTCGCAGCCGTCGTCACCGCGGTCGTCTACGTCGTGGTCTACCTCGGGACGATCGTCACCGGCAGCGGCCCGCACGCCGGTGACGAGGCGGCCCAACGCACCGGCCTGGATGTGGAGAGCGTCGCCCAGCTGCACGTGGACGCCGTGTTCCTGCTCATCGGGCTGACCGTGGGGACCTGGTTCGCCGCCCGGGCGGCCGGCTCGCCCGGACGTGTCGCGCAGGCCGCGGCCGTGCTGCTCGGCGTCGAGCTCGCGCAGGGGCTGATCGGCTTCACCCAGTACTTCACCGGACTGCCCGTCGTGCTGGTCGGGCTGCACATGCTGGGGTCCACGATCCTGGTGATGGCAGCGGTCTGGCTGCTGCTGGCGACCCGCGAGCGGGTGCCGCTCGAGCAGGGGTCAGCCCAGCACGAGGATGTCGACACCGATGCCGACGAAGACCAGCGTCAGGTAGGTGATGGACGCATGGAACAGCCGCATCGGACGCAGGTCCCGCTGGGCTGAGCGGGCGCTGCGCAGCAGCCGCCAGGACTCGCCCAGGAACCACGCCCCGGCCACCGCGGCGACACCGAGGTAGATCCAGCCCAGGTCCGCGACCGGGCCCAGGACGAGCGAGGTAACGACCGTGGCGGACGCGTACGCCAGTATCTGCTGACCGACGTGGACGTCCTCGGCCACGACGGGCAGCATCGGCACCCCGGCGCGCGCGTAGTCGTGCCGGAACTTGATCGCCAGGGGCCAGTAGTGCGCCGGGGTCCAGAAGAACACCACGAGGAACATCACCCACGGCGGCCAGGCCAGTGACCCGGTGACCGCGGCCCATCCGATCAGCGTGGGCATGCACCCGGCGATGCCGCCCCACACGATGTTCTGCGGGGTCCGCCGCTTGAGCAGGATGGTGTAGACGAGCACGTAGAAGCCGTTGGCGAGCAGGGTGAGCCCGGCGGCCAGCGGGTTGACCACCACGACCATCAGGGCCACGGCGACCAGCAGCAGCACCACGCCGTAGGCGATCGCCGCCCGGACCGGCACCACGTCGTTGACCAGCGGGCGGCGGGACGTGCGCCGCATCAGGGCGTCGATGTCGCGCTCGATCACCTGGTTGAACACGTGCGCGCTGCCCGCCGCGAGGGCCCCGCCACCGAGAGTGGCCGCCGTCAGCCCCAGCGGGGGCAGCCCGCGCTGGGCGAGCACCATCGCCGGCAGGGTGGTGATGAGCAGCAGCTCGATCACCCGAGGCTTGGTGATGGCGATGTAGGCCCGCAGCGTCTCCCCGAGCGACGGCCGGGGGGCCTGGACGGCGGCCGCGAGCCGAACCGGTCGCGGGTCCACAGCCGTCACCCCTGCACTCTACCGACGGGGACCGCCCGCCCGGCAGCCTGGACGGGCCGACGTGACTAGGCTCGCTCCGGGTCGCGGCCAGGCGCCGACGCGCCCGCCGCGAGCCCAGCCACGTGACGAGTCGAGCCGGAGTCTGCACCGATGACACCTCGCCGGTCCACCCCGGACTGGACCGCGGTCGACGCGCGCGCCGTCGACACCGTCCGGCTGCTCTCCATGGACGCGGTGGAGAAGGCCGGCAACGGCCACCCCGGCACCGCGATGAGCCTGGCGCCGGCGGCCTACCTGCTCTTCCAGCGGCATCTGCGCCACGACCCGGCGGACCCGTCCTGGCTGGGCCGGGACCGATTCGTCCTCTCCGCCGGCCACTCCAGCCTCACGCTGTACCTGCAGCTGTTCCTGTCGGGCTACCCGGTGTCGCTGGAGGACATCCGGTCGCTACGCACCTGGGGCTCGCGAACCCCGGGGCACCCGGAGTGGCGTCACACCCCCGGGGTGGAGACCACCACCGGGCCGCTGGGTCAGGGCGTCGCCAACGCCGTGGGCATGGCGATGGACGCCCGCCGGCTGCGGGGACTGCTCGACCCGGACGCCGAGCCGGGGACGAGCCCGTTCGACCACCTCGTCGTGGTGCTGGCCTCCGACGGGGACGTGCAGGAGGGGGTATCGGGCGAGGCGTCCTCGCTGGCCGGCACGCAGCGGCTCGGGGACCTCGTGGTGATCTGGGACGACAACCGGATCTCGATCGAGGACGACACGTCGGTGGCGTTCACCGAGGACGTGTGCGCGCGGTACGCCGCCTACGGATGGCACGTCCAGCGGGTGGACTGGGTCCGCGAGGACGGCGAGTACCTCGAGGACGTGGCTGCGCTGGACGCCGCGCTGCAGGAGGCGCGCGCCACCACCGACCGTCCGTCCTTCATCGCGCTGCGGACGATCATCGGCTGGCCGGCCCCCACCAAGCGCAACACCGGCGGCATCCACGGCTCGAAGGCCGGCGCGGAGGAGGTGGCCGCCACCAAGCGGCTGCTCGGGTTCGACCCGGACGCGACCTTCGTGGTCGAGGACGCCGTGCTGGCCCGGGCCCGTGAGGTCACCGACCGGGCAGCAGCCGCGCGTGCGCAGTGGGACGAGGCGTTCAGGCGCTGGCGGGAGGCCCATCCTGACCGGGCCGCGCTGCTGGACCGGCTTCGCGCCCGCACCCTCCCCGAGGGGTGGGTGGCTGCCCTGCCGGACTACACCGACCAGCGCGGCTCGGGCTCGGTGGCCACCAGGTCGGCCTCCGGTGCCGTCCTCACCGCGCTCGCCCCGCTGCTGCCCGAGCTGTGGGGCGGTTCGGCGGACCTCGCCGGCAGCAACAACACCAGCCCGCAGGGCGAGCCGTCCTTCCTGCCGCCGGACCGCTCGTCCAAGGCGTTCACCGGCGACTGGTACGGCCGGGTGCTGCACTTCGGCATCCGGGAGCACGCGATGGGCGCGATCCTCAACGGCATCGCCGTGGGCGGGCTGACCCGCCCCTACGGGGGCACCTTCCTGGTGTTCAGCGACTACATGCGCCCGGCGGTGCGGCTGGCCGCGCTGATGGGGCTGCCGGTCACCTACGTCTGGACGCACGACTCCATCGGCCTGGGCGAGGACGGCCCCACCCACCAGCCGGTCGAGCAGCTGGCGGCCCTGCGCGCGATCCCAGGTCTGGACATCGTGCGGCCCGCCGACGCCGTCGAGACCGTCGGGGCGTGGCGGGCGGTCCTGGAGCGCCACAGCGTGCTGCCGTCCAGACCGGTCGGGCTCGCCCTCACCCGGCAGGACGTCCCGGTGCTGACCGGAACCCACGCCGACGCGGTGGGCCGCGGCGGCTACGTGGTCCGGGACGGTGGCGGGCCGGACGGTGGGACCACCCCGCCCGACGTGCTGCTGGTGGCCACCGGCTCGGAGGTGGCCATCGCGCTCGACGCGGCAGACCTGCTGGCCGCGTCCGGGACGGCAGCCCGGGTCGTGTCGATGCCCAGCCTGGAGTGGTTCGCCGAGCAGCCCGCGTCCTACCGGGACGCTGTGCTGCCGCCCGAGGTCCGGGCCCGGGTGTCGGTCGAGGCCGGGGTGGCGCTGTCCTGGCTGGGCATCGTCGGCGACCACGGCCAGACGGTGAGCCTGGAGCGTTTCGGGGCGTCGGCGGACTACCAGACCCTCTACACAGCGTTCGGTATGACGGCGGCCGCGGTCGCCGACGCCGCCCGGGCGAGCATCGCGCAGACTCGGCGCTGACGACCAGCACAGCAGGAGGACCGATGACCACCGACCTCGGCTCGCCCCTCGACCTCGGCACCACCCCTGCCCCGCTGGTCGCCCTCAGCGGGCACGGCGTGTCGGTGTGGCTGGACGACCTGTCCCGCGACCGGCTCGTCACCGGCAACCTCGCGGCCCTCATGTACACGCGGGCAGTCGTCGGGGTGACGACGAACCCGACGATCTTCGCCGCGGCGATCACGGCGTCCGATGCCTACGCCGGCGACGTCCGCCGGCTGGCCGGCCAGGGGGCGAGCGCCGAGGACGCCGTACGGAGACTCACCGTCGACGACGTCCGCGCGGCGTGCGACCTGCTGGCCGGTGTCGCCGGCCGCACCGACGGGATCGACGGCCGGGTGTCGCTGGAGGTCGACCCGCGGCTGGCCCACGACGCCGAGGCGTCCGCGGCGCAGGCGAGGGACCTGTGGCACGCGGTCGGACGGGACAACCTGCTGATCAAGATCCCGGCCACCGAGGCGGGCCTGCCGGCGGTCACCGAGTGCGTCGCCGACGGGATCAGCGTCAACGTCACGCTGATCTTCTCGCTGCAGCGCTACCGGGCGGTCATGGACGCCTACCTGGCTGGGCTGGAGCGCCGCCACGACGCGGGGATGCCGCTGTCGGGTGTGGAGTCGGTCGCCTCGTTCTTCGTCAGCCGGGTGGACACCGAGGTCGACCAGCGCCTGGAGGCCCTGGGCACGCCGCAGTCGCTCGCGCTGCGCGGACGGGCAGCGGTGGCCAACGCCCGGCTTGCGTACCAGGCCTTCGAGCAGGTCGTCGCCTCCCCGCGCTGGCAGGTGCTCGCCGCGCACGGTGCCCGTCCGCAGCGCCCGCTGTGGGCCTCGACCGGGGTGAAGAACCCGGCCTACCCGCCCGCCCTGTACGTGAGCGAGCTGGTCGCCCCGGGCGTGGTCAACACCATGCCCGAGGCCACCCTGCAGGCGGTGGCAGCGCTGGGGGACGTCCCGAACGACACTGTGCGGTCGGGCTACGCCGACGCCGAAGCGACCTTCGCGGCCCTGGAGTCCGTCGGCGTCGACATCGACGACGTCACCCGGGTGCTGGAGGACCAGGGGGTGGAGAAGTTCGCCCGCAGCTGGGACGAGCTGCTCAGCGCCGTCGAGGCCCAGCTGACGGCGGCGCGATGACACCAGGCGCCAACCCGCTGCGGGACCGGCGGGACAAGCGGCTGCCGCGGATCGCCGGCCCCTGCGGACTGGTGATCTTCGGCGTTACCGGCGACCTGGCCCGCAAGAAGCTCATGCCGGCGGTGTACGACCTGGCCAACCGGGGGCTGCTGCCGCCGAGCTTCGCGCTGGTCGGGTTCGCCCGGCGGGAGTGGGAGCACGAGGACTTCGGCGCCGAGGTGCACGACGCCGTCCGGTCCTACGCACGCACGCCGTTCCGGGAGTCCACCTGGGCGCAGCTGGCCGAGGGCTTCCGGTTCGTCCCCGGCGAGCTCAGCGACCCCGACGCGTTCACCCGGCTGTCCGAGGTGGTCGCCGACCTGGACGCGCAGCAGGGCACCGGAGGCAACCACGCGTTCTACCTGTCCATCCCGCCGGGGCTGTTCTCCGCGGTGGCCCACGGCCTGGAGCGTTCAGGACTGGCCAAGGCCCCCTCCCCCGAGGCCTGGCGACGCGTGGTCATCGAGAAGCCGTTCGGACGCGACCTCTCCTCGGCCCGGGAGCTCAACGACGCGATCGAGCGGGTCTTCCCGCCCGAGGCGGTGTTCCGGATCGACCACTACCTGGGCAAGGAGACCGTGCAGAACCTGCTGGCGCTGCGGTTCGCCAACCAGCTGTTCGAGCCGCTGTGGACCAGCCACTACGTCGACCACGTCCAGATCACCATGGCCGAGGACATCGGCATCGGCTCGCGGGCCGGGTACTACGACGGCATCGGCGCCGCCCGCGACGTGGTCCAGAACCACCTGCTGCAGCTGCTCGCCCTGGTCGCCATGGAGGAACCGGTGTCGTTCGACGCCCGGTCGCTGCGGATCGAGAAGGAGAAGGTGCTCGAGGCGATCCGCATCGGCGGCGATCTGGACGAGACGGCGACCCGCGGCCAGTACGCCGGCGGCTGGCAGGGTGGGGAGCAGGTGCTCGGCTACCTGCAGGAGGACGGGATCCCCCCGACGTCGGCGACGGAGACCTTCGCTGCGCTGCGACTGGAGGTGGACACCCGCCGGTGGGCCGGGGTGCCGTTCTACCTGCGGGCCGGCAAGCGTCTGGGCCGCCGCGTGACCGAGGTGGCCGTGGTCTTCAAGCGGGCCCCCCACCTGCCCTTCGACGCCACCGACACCGCCGAGCTCGGGGAGAACGCGCTCGTGGTGCGGGTGCAGCCCGACCAGGGCGTGACGATCAGGTTCGGGTCCAAGGTCCCCGGGACCGCCATGGAGGTGCGCGACGTCACCATGGACTTCAGCTACGGGCACGCGTTCACCCAGGACTCCCCCGAGGCCTACGAGCGCCTCATCCTCGACGTGCTGCTCGGTGAGCCCCCGCTGTTCCCGCAGCAGCGGGAGGTCGAGCTGTCCTGGCAGATCCTCGACCCGGTGCTCGCGCACTGGGAGACCCGCGGCCGGCCCGAGCCGTACCGTCCGGGCTCGTGGGGTCCGGACGCGGCCCACGCGATGCTGGCCCGTGACGGACGCGCCTGGCGGCGGCCGTGATCGTCGAGATCCCGGCCACCACCGCAGCGACCGTCGCCCGGTCGCTGGTGGACCTGCGGGACAAGTACGGCGCGGTCGCGCTCGGCAGGGTGCTCACGCTGGTCGCCCTCACCGAGGGGGCCGACGTCGAGGCGACGATCCAGGCGGCCACCCACGCCTCCCACGAGCACCCGCTGCGCGTGGTGGTCGTCCAGGCAGCGCAGGAGCGGGACGAGCACGAGCGGGGCCACACCTCGCGACCGCACCTGGACGCGCAGGTGCGGGTCGGCGGGGACGCCGGAGCAGGGGAGGTCGTGGTGCTACGGGCCGCGCCGGAGCTCACGCAGGACGTCTCCTCGCTGGTCATGCCGCTGCTGCTGCCCGACACACCGATCGTGGCCTGGTGGGCCGGACACGCCCCCGCCGTCCCGGCCGAGGAGTCCATCGGTGCGATGGCCCGGCGGCGCATCACCGACGCCGTCGCCTGCCGCAACCCCCTGGTCGCGATCCGGGATCGAGCCGAGACCCACCGGCCCGGGGACGTCGACCTGACCTGGGCCCGGCTCACGTTGTGGCGCGCGGTGCTCGCCGGCGCGATGGACGTGGTCACTGCCCGTGGCGGGGTGCCACCGGTCGAGGACATCGAGGTGCACGGCTCGCTCGACAGCCCCAGCGTGGACCTGCTCGCCGCGTGGCTGGCCTGGGCGCTGCGGAGCTCGGCCCGGGTCCGGCGGGTCCCGGAGTTCGGCGTCGCCGCGGTCAGGATCAGGTTCCGCGACGGCGACGCCCTCACCCTCGAGCGGCCGCAGGACGCTGAGATGGCGCACCTGAGCGTGCCCGGGCAGCCGACTCGCCCGGTGGCGCTCGTCCCGCGCAGCACCCCGGACTGCCTGGCCGAGGAGCTGCGTCGGCTCGAGCCGGACCAGGTGTACGCGGAGGTGCTGGTGCGAGGACTGCCTCGGGTGATCCCGGCATGAGTCCCCCGGTCGTCACGGTGTGGCACAACGAGCAGGACCTGGCTGCGGGCGTGGCCGCACGACTGGTCACCCGACTGGTGACCACGCAGGCCGACCGGGCTCATGCGTGCCTGGTGCTCACCGGTGGCGGCCTCGGTATCGCCACCCTCGCCGCGCTGGGCGCCTCTGCCAGCCGCGACTCCGTGGACTGGGCCGCGGTCGACCTGTGGTGGGGAGACGAACGCTTCGTCCCCGCCGAGGACCCCGACCGCAACGACGTGCAGGCCCGGCGGGTGCTGCTGGACCGGCTGCCGGTCGACCCGGCCCGGGTCCATCCCATGCCCGCCCTCGGGTCGGCGCGCGCCGGCTCGTCCGGCCACGACGTGCACGCCGCGGCGGCGTCGTATGCCGACGAGCTGGCTCGCCATGCCGCGGTCGAGTCCCACCTGCCGATGCCCCACATCGACGTGCTGCTGCTCGGCGTCGGGTCCGACGGCCACGTCGCATCGCTGTTCCCGCACTCCCCCGCGCTGTACGAGACGCGGACGGTCGCCGGGGTGGACGGCTCTCCCAAGCCGCCCCGGCAGCGCATCACCCTGACCTTGCCGGCGCTGCAGGCCGCGGACGAGGTGTGGCTCATCGCCGCCGGTGAGGCAAAGGCCCCGGCGGTGCGCCTGGCCCTGGGCGGGGCCGGTCCGATGGCCGTCCCCGCCGCCGGCGTGCACGGCCGCCTGGCCACCCGGTGGATGCTCGACCGGGCCGCCGCCGCCGAGCTCCCCGCGGATCTCGCCCGCCCGGCGTCCCCGTAGCCCACGCGCCCGAGGGTTCTGCGGCGACGCACCAGCGAAGCCGTCGGGACAGACCGCGACGCGGCACCGTAATGTCGCTGGCGTGACAGGACTGGTCATCCGCCATTACCTCGCCGACCCCGTCCTGCGCCGGGCGCTGACCGAGGCCCGCTGGGCGCAGGACGCGGGGTTCGACCCGCTCGAGGTCCTCCCGCTGCTTCCAGCCTCGGCCACCGGCCAGGCGTCCAGGCCCGAGGCCGTCCTCGTCGTCGTCGACCACGTCGCCGACGAGTCGCAGGCCACCGCCCTCGACGACGCGATCACCAGCCTCGCCCGACGCGCACCGACCATCCTCGTCGGTGCGACCCTGCAGGCGCTGCCTCACCTGGCCGATGCCGTCGGGGTGCAGCCTGGGGACTGGACGCCGCGGCACGAGGTCCGGCTCAGACCCGAGCCCAGCCTCGACCCGCGCTCGCGCGAGGATCTGCTCACCACCGACCGGCTGCTGCTGCCGGACAAGGTGCGCGACGACGTGGTGGTGCTGGCCACCGCCAACGTCGGGTTCCGCGACTTCCCGGTCGCGACCTGGGCTCCCGACACAGGCCTGGGCTTCCTCGCGTTCGGGTCCGACCCAGGGACGTGGGCCCGCCGGGGGGTGCTTCGGCTGGTCAAGCACCTCGCCCGAGCCACGCTCGGGCTGACGGACCCCGCCGACGTCCGTGTCGGCATGATCGGCTACGGGGCGATCGGGCACGAGCATGCGCTGGCCGTGGAGGCCGTGCCCGGGCTGCGGCTCTCAGCGGTCAGCGACCTCGACCCGACCCGGGTCGCGGTGGCCCGCACCGTCGCCGGCGACGTCCACGTCCACGCCGAGGCCGCTGGCCTGCTGGGCGATCCCGACGTCGACTGCGTCGTCGTGTCCACCCCGCCCAACAGCCACGCAGCGTGGGCGCGGCAGGCGTTGCGCGCGGGCAAGCACGTCGTCCTGGAGAAGCCGATGGCGTTGACCGTCGCGGAGTGCGACGAGGTCCTCGACCTGGCCCGGCAGGTGGAGCGACACGTCGTGGTGTACCAGAACCGCCGGTTCGACCCCGACTACCTGGTGCTGCGCCGACTGGTCGGCGAGGGTGCCATCGGTGAGCTGTTCCACCTGGAGTCCTTCGTCGGCGGCTACAGCCATCCGTGCAACTACTGGCACTCCGACGCGGCGGTCTCCGGCGGGGCCATCTTCGACTGGGGGTCGCACTACCTCGACCAGGTGCTCGACCTGATGCCCGGAGCGATCCGGCACGTCAGCGCGGCCAACCACAAACGACGATGGCACGACGTGACCAACGCCGACCACTCGCGCGTGACCCTGCACTACACCGACGGGCGGGAGGCCGAGTTCGTCCACTCCGACCTTGCCGCCGCGACCAAGCCGAAGTGGCTGGCGTTGGGCACCGACGGGGCCATCGTCGGCCACTGGCGCTCCGAGCGAGTCGTCGCGCGCACCGCCATCGGGACCCTCGCCGAGGACCGGCTGGCCCCGGCCGACTCGCCCGCCGACATGACCCTGCACTCCCCGGACGGCTCGGTGACCGCGCTCGCCGTGCCCGCCCCGCCCCAGCACGCCTTCCATCGCGAGCTGGCCGACCGGCTGCTGCGGGGCCTGCCAATGACCGTGCGAGCCGAGCACAGCCGTCAGGTCGTCGCCGTGATGCAGGCCGCCGAGGAGTCCGCCCGCCGCCACAGCCTCCCGGTCGACGTCGCGTGACCGCCCTGTCCGGTCCCGGATCGACTGCCCCGGTGCGCTGGGGGTTTCTTGGCGCGGGCTGGATCGCGCATCGGGCGCTCGCCCCAGCCGTGCACGCCGCCTCGGGTGCCGTGCTGCACGCCGCAGCCGCCCGCGACCCGGCACGCGCCCGCACCCTGGGCACTGGCCGGGTCTACGACACCTACGAGGCCCTGGTCGAGGACCCGGAGGTCGAGGCGGTCTACATCTGCCTGACCAACGAGGCACACCTGCCGTGGACGCTGGCAGCGCTGAAGGCCGGCAAGCACGTGCTCTGCGAGAAGCCACTCGGTCTGTCCGCCGAGGAGGTCCGCACGATGGCCGAGGCTTCCCGCTGGACCGACCGGCTGGTCGTCGAGGCGGCCTGGTCGCGGTGGCACCCGCGGACCCGCCGTGCCGAGGCGCTGGTGGCCACCGACGCGATCGGGCCGGTGCGCTCGGTGGAGGCCGGCTTCACCTTCGGACGCGTCAGTGAACGAACCTTCCGCCTCGACCCCCACCGAGGAGGCGGGTCGCTGTACGACGTCGGCCCGTATGTCGTAGGTGCAGCGCTGTGGGCCGTCCCGGACGCCGAGGCGTCCGTGATCGCCGTCGACTGCGAGCGGCACCCTGACGGGGTGGATCTGACCACCCAGGCACGCCTACGCATCGGGGACGCCGCTGTGGCCACGCGGACCTCCATCGACGAGGTGTACGGGGAGTGGCTGCGCATCGCCGGGGAGCACGGCCGGCTCACCCTGGACACCCCCGCCTACACCAGCTGGCTGGCCGCGTCCACGCTGCGGCTGAACACCGAGGCCGAGGACCTCACGTTCGACTTCGCACCGGTGGACGCCTACCAGCTGATGATCGAGCAGGTGAGCAGGGCGATCCGGGGGGACGCCTCGGCATGGCTGGTGCCGCTGGAGGAGTCCCTGAGGGTCGCCGAGGTGATGGACGCGATCCGAGAGCTGAGCCGATGACCGCAACCGGGCTGGCGCTGCCGACGGCGACAGCCAGCGTCGACGAGCTCCGCCTACGCGACCTGCGGCGGATGAAGACCTTCGCCACCGGACTCATCGTGCTCGCGGCCGTCGTCTACGTCATCGCCGCCCGGGCCGAGCGCGCCGGCGCGGCCGAGTGGGTCGGGTACGTCGCGGCGGCTGCCGAGGCCGGGATGATCGGCGGGCTGGCCGACTGGTTCGCCGTGACCGCGCTGTTCAAGCACCCGCTCGGCATCCCCATCCCTCACACCGCGATCATCCCGCGCAAGAAGGACCAGCTCGGCGACAGCCTGTCGCAGTTCGTCGGGGACAACTTCCTGCAGGAGTCCAGCGTGCGCGACCGGGTCGACGCCGTCGACGTGGCGCCCAGGCTCGGAGAGTGGCTGGCCAAGCCGGACAACGCCGCCCGCGTCTCCGACGAGCTCGCCGCCTGGGCCAAGGGCGGGCTGCGGGTGCTCAACGACGAGGGCATCCGCGCGCAGGTGGAGTTCGCCGTCATGCGCCGGCTGGCCACCATGGACGTGTCGCAACCACTCGGCAAGCTGCTGGGCCAGATCGTCGCCGACGGTGCCCACCGGGGGCTGGTCGACGTCATCGTCGACCGGACGGGGCTATGGCTGCGCGACAACCGAGCCACGGTGGTGCGCGTGGTGGCCGGTCAAGCGCCTGGTTGGTCGCCCCGCTTCGTCGACGACCTCGTCGCTGCCCGCATCTACGACGAGATCATGCGCGTCGCCGCCGCCGTCCGGGACGACCCGGAGCACGAGATCCGTGGGACCTTCGACCGGCTGCTCGCCAACCTCGCCGTGGACCTGCAGCACGACCCGGCGACGATCCACCGCGTCGAGCGGGCCCGCGACGGGCTCATCACGCATCCGGAGACTGGGGCCCTGCTGGACCATGTGTGGGTCTCCGCCCGGCGCAGCCTCGTCGACCTCGTCGAGGACCCCGACGGGGGCCTGCGAGTCCAGGCCACCGAGCAGCTGCTGCGCCTGGGCGCCGCTCTCCAGGACGACCCCGACCTGGCGGGCAAGGTGAACCGCTGGGTCTCCGACGCGGTCGTCCACGTGGTCACCACCTACCGCGCGGACGTGACCGCGGTGATCTCCGAGACCGTCCGCGGCTGGGACGCCGAGGAGACCGCGCAGCGCATCGAGCTGCACACCGGACGCGACCTGCAGTTCATCCGAGTCAACGGCTTCGTCGTCGGCGCGCTCGTCGGCGTCATCATCCACGCCCTGACCACCACCCTCCTCTGACCCCCGC
>CAYHHE010000068.1:0-15952 GCA_964356295.1 uncultured Actinomycetes bacterium
CCGCCTCGCGGCCGGTGGTTCCGCGGTGGGTGCCCTGCTCTCTGTCGCCTCCCTGCCGCCGGACCGGGTGGCGACCGCCCCCAGCGCGAGCAGCCTGGCCGGCGCTATCGCCCTCGCCGACGGCTATCGGCGCGGGCGGGTCCTGGCCCAGCGGCCGCTGCCGCGACCGGCCGATGCGACGCCCTGGCACGCCCTGCCCGTCCCCGAGGTGCTCGACCGGCTCGAGACGTCCGAGGATGGACTGGCCACGGCCGAGGCGGCGGCACGGACGGACCCGCGACGCTCGCCGCCGTCGATGCCTGTCGCCTTCCTGTCCGCGGTTCGCCATGAGCTGGCGAACCCCCTGACCCCCGTCCTGGCCGCCGGCGCCGGCCTGTCGGCCATGGCCGGGTCGCTCGGGGACGCGGTTCTGGTCTCCGGCGTCCTGCTGTCCAACGCGCTGGTCGGCGGCACCCAACGGGTGCAGGCCGATCGGGCTGTCGCCGCCCTCCTTCGGCAGCAGCCGCAGCAGTGCGTGGTCACCCGGGACGGCACCACCACCCGGGTGCTGCCGGCCGAGCTAGTCCGGGGTGACGTGGTACACCTGCAATCCGGTGAGGCGGTACCCGCGGACTGCCGGATCATCGGCGGCCGCGGCTTCGAGGTCGACGAGTCGGCCCTCACCGGCGAGTCGCTGCCGGTGGTGAAATCCACCCACCGGGTCGCCAAGGACAGCCCGGTCGCCGAGCGTTCCTGCATGCTCTACGAGGGGACGTGGGTGGCCGCCGGAGAAGCCACCGCGGTCGTCGTCGCGACCGGTGAGCAGACCGAGGCCCAGCAAGCGGTCGCGCTGGCCGGCAGACCACCGCACGCCGGGGTCGAGGCCAGGCTCGAGCGCTGGACCGCCCGCACCGTCCCGTTGGCCATCGGTGGTGGTGCGGCGGTCATGCTCAGCGGGCTGACCCGAGGCCGTCCGCTGCGCCAGACCCTGGGCACCGGGGTCAGCCTGGCGGTGGCGGCTGTCCCCGAGGGCTTGCCCCTGCTGGCCACCGCCGCCCAGCTCGCTGCGGCCCGGCGGCTGGCCCGCCGCAACGTGCTGGTCCGCAACGCCCGCGCCATCGAAGCACTCGGCCGGGTGGACGTGCTGTGCGCAGACAAGACCGGCACCCTCACCGAGGGCCACATCGAGCTCAAGATGATCAGCGACGGACGGCAGACCAGGCCGCTGGACGACCTCGACGACCAGGCGCGGCTGATCCTCGCGCTGGCGCTGCGGGCGACGCCGCTGGCCGACGACCCACAGCAGCTGCCGCACCCGACCGACCGGGCCATCGCGAGAGCCGGTGTGTCGCAAGCAGTGACGGCGGACGAGGGCTTCGGCCGACCGGACAGCCGATGGGTCCCCGACGCCGAGCTGCCCTTCGAGCCCGGACGTGGCTTCCACGCGGTGCTGTCCAACGGATCGTCGCCGAGCACACTGGCGGTCAAGGGTGCACCCGAGGCTGTGCTGCCTCGCTGTACCTGGTGGCAGACCGGCTCCGCGCGGCTGCGCCTGGGGCCGAAGCGGCGTGCCGCCCTGCTGGCCGAGACCGACCGCATGGCCGCGATGGGGTTGCGCGTCCTGGCCGTTGCCGAGACGACCGCGGCCCGGCCGACCGACGGGGAGATGGCCGATGACGCCGTGGCTGGTCTGACGCTTCGGGGCCTGCTCGCCCTGGCCGACCCCGCACGGGGATCGTCGCGCGCGGCGGTCGCCGACCTGGCCGCGGCCGGCGTCGAGACCATCATGATCACCGGCGACCACCCCTCCACCGCGCGAGGGATCGGCGTCGAGCTCGGGCTGCTGGACGGCGACGCCGACGGGCGGCTGATGACCGGGCCGGAGATCGACCGCGCCAGCGACGCCGACCTCGCGGAGCGGATCGGACGGGTACGGGTCTACGCCCGTGTCACCCCCGCCCACAAGGTGCGGATCGTCCGGGCCCTGCAGGCAGACGGACGCGTGGTGGCCATGACCGGGGACGGAGCGAACGACGCCCCGGCGATCCGCCTCGCAGACGTCGGCATCGCGCTCGGCAAGCGGGGCACGGCCGCCGCCCAGTCCGCCGCGGACATGGTGGTGCTCGACGACCGCATCGAGACCCTCACCGATGCCATCGCCGAAGGACGCGCGCTGTGGGGGGCGGTGCGCGACGCGGTGGCGATGCTGGTGGGAGGCAACATCGGGGAGATCGGCTTCACGGTGCTCGGGAGTCTCGCCGACGGCACGCCACCGCTCAACGCCCGCCAGCTTCTGCTGGTGAACATGCTGACCGACGCGCTCCCCGCCCTCGCGATCGCCATTCGCCGTCCGCGGCACCGGGACGGCCGCGGACTGCTCGAGGAGGGTCCGGACCGCTCGCTGGGCTCGGCGCTGGACCACGCGATCGCCGGGCAGGCCATCGCCATCACTGCGGCCACCACCGGCACCTGGCTTGTCGCGCGGCTGCTCGGGCCTCGTGCCTGGGCACGATCGGTGGCGCTGGCCACGCTGGTCGGCACCCAGCTGGGGACCACCACCCTGGCCGCCGGGCGTGACCCGGTGGTGCTGCTGGCCAGCGCCGGGTCGGCCACCGTGCTCATCGTGGTGGTGCAGACCCCGGGGCTGAGCAACGTGTTCGGCTGCGTACCGCTCGGACCGGTGGGATGGTCACTGACGGTGGCCGGCGCCACGGTGGGCACGATCGCGGGTCAGGTCATCCCCCACGTCTTGGATCGGCGGGCTACCGTAAGGCCATGAGCGCGAAGCACTCGGCCGCGCTGGAGCAGGCGGCGGCACAGGCCACTGTCTTGGTGGACCGCATGCTGGGCTTCCGTGACGAAGCCGGCGAGCAGCAGCTGGCCCACTGGCAGGCCCACACAGCGCGCGCCCAGCGCAGCGTCCACCGGGCGGAGCGGATTCGACGCAACGCCCGGGTGCAGGTGCCGGTGCTCCTGGGCGCTGCCGGGGTGATGGCACTCACCCAGTGGTGGTGGCTGATGGGGCTGCTGCTCGTGGTGGCTGTGCTGGTCGGCGTCCGTGCCGCCACGACGCGGGTCCCCGAGCTCCCACCGGTTCCGCCGCCCCCGCCGGTGCTGCCCAGCGCCACCCGCTCGTCGTCGGCCTACCCTCCGCTGCGCAGGGCGGTGGCGGCTCGTGGGGCCCTCGCCGGGTTGCTGCCGCTGGTCCCCCGGGACGTGTCCGAGCTGGCGCTGGAGACCGGCGCGGAGGCCGAGCGGGTCATCGCCGGTATCGCCTCGGCGTTGGTCCCGGTCGAGCAGGCCGCGCGGAGCAGCGGTCACCAGTCGACGGCCGCCGTCCGGCTGCGCAGTGACCTCGACCAGGCCGTGCGGGCCTACGAGGAGCTCGTCAGCACCGTCGACAGCGCCGTCGCGGTGCGCAGCGACGCTCGGCTGGACGAGATCAGCGCGAAGGTGGACGGCATCCGGGCCGCGGTCAGCGCGCTCAACCCCGCCCTTCCCTCCTGAGCGACGCACCGCGTTCCGGCTCGATCAGGTCCAGCACATGAGTGACCGCGGGACCTACCGCGTCGCGTACCGCGTCCTGGGGCGCCGACCCGACAGCGAACCGGGAACCGGTCACAGTGACGACAACGAGCCGGCACGGCAGCCCCGCAACCCGGCACAGCTCGATAGCGTCGGACAGGGCGAAGCCGTGTGTGCTCGTGGGACGGGCCGCGGCGACCGGGAGGGGCGCGTCGGCGACCTCGTGGACCCGGATGGTCCCCGGTGGCCCAGCCCCGGTGGCGGCGTCGACGGCGACGACCAGGTCGTGATCGTGGACCACGGACACCAGGCGCAGCGGGTCGAGAAGGTCGAGCACCTCAACCGTGGGTGCCGCGCGGCGGATGGCGTCGGCGACAAGCAGACCGACCGCATCGTCCCCGCGGTCTGGATGACCGCAGCCCACCACCAGGGATCCCGCCACGCGGAGCGTCTCAGCCTCGGTCCACCGTGAGCCGCAGGAAGTGCGTGGCGCACGAGATGCACGGGTCGTAGTTGCGGATCGCCGTCTCGCACCGCTGGGTGAGCGCAGAGTCGTCGAGGTCGAGGTGCTCGGCCACCAGGTGCCGCAGGTCGGCCTCGATCTGGGCCTGGTTCTGCGACGTCGGCGGCACGATCTTGGCGTCCCTGATGTCCCCGTTGTCATCGAGTCGGTAGCGGTGGACCAGCAGCCCGCGGGGCGCCTCGCTGGCGCCGTAGGCAAGGCCCTGACGGGGGGCTGTTTCGACGCAGGAAGGGCCGGGAGACTCCGGCCACGCGTCGATGATGTGGCGAGCCTGCTCCACGGCGTACAGCACCTCGACCGCCCGCACGACGATGGAGTCGAACGGGTTGCGCACCGGCACGGGTAGGCCCACCTCCGCGGCGAGCGCGGCGGCTCGCCCGCCGACCCGGTCCGACAGCAGCGACCACCGCGCCAGCGGACCGACGACGAAGGACCCCACGCCGTGCAGTCGGGCGTGCAGGGCGTTCGAGTGCTCGACGTGCACCTCCACGACGTGCTCGTCGAACGCCTCCAGCGCGAGATCCTCGACCGTGCCGAGGCCGTCCCCGGAGCGGATCCGGCGGCCGTCCTCGAGCGGGTAGTCGCCGTTCTCCGGTGCCAGGGCCAGGTAGTGGTAGGGCATCTGAAGGTCCGGGCGGGGCAGGGCTGCCACTGCTCGCACGGCGGCCTCGGCGTCCACCAGCGCCTGGTCGAGGTCGCGCCGCGCGCCGGTGAGGTCGTCGCGGCTCGGGAAGCGGTAGAACCCGCCCACCTTGACGTTCACCGGATGGATGGCCCGTCCCCCGACGAGCTCCATGATGGAGTTGCCCGCCTTCTTCAGCCGCAGCCCCCGGTGGACCAGCTCGGGGTGGTCCGCAGCCATGGTCAGCGCGTCGGGGTAGCCAAGGAAGTCGGGGGCGTGGAGCAGGTGGATGTGCAGGCTGTGGCTCTCGATCCACTCCCCGCAGTAGAGCAGCCGGCGCATCGCCCGCACGTTCTCCCCCACGGCGATCCCCCAGGCGTTCTCGACGGCGTTGCACGCCGCGGCCTGGTAGGCGACCGGGCAGATCCCGCAGATCCGGGCGGTGATGTCCGGGGCCTCGGTGGCGGCCCGTCCGCGCAGGAAGCCCTCGAAGAACCGAGGTGGCTCGTAGATGGACAGCGCCACGTCCTCGACCCGGCCGTCACGGATGCGCACGTGCATGGCCCCCTCGCCCTCCACCCGGGCGAGGACCGGGACATGCAGCGAGCGCGGCCTGGTCATGACGACCCCGCCTGGGCGGCTGCGCGTTGTCGTCCCGCCTCCGCCGCGAAGGCGGGGGCGCCGGCGTTGAAGGTGGAGAAGAGCCGCTCCACCTGCTGCGCGGGCGCTCCCGTCGCCCGCAGGTGCTGGGCCAGGGAGTCGGTGTTGGCCGAGGCGTACGGCCCGAAGCACCCGTAGCAGCCGCGTCCGAACGCCGGGCAGATGGCCCCGCAACCGGCCTGGGTCACCGGACCGAGGCAGGGTTGACCGTCCGCGACCGCAACGCAGAGCAGACCGCGTTGCTTGCACTCCGCGCACACGCTGGCGGTGGGCAGCCGCGGCTTGCGGTCGTGCAGCATCGCTGCGACCGTCTCGAGCAGCAGCTGCTTGCTTATCGGGCAGCCGCGCAGCTCGGCGTCCACGGTGACGTGCGCCCGGATCGGAGTGGACCGCTCCAGCACGTCCAGGTACTCCGGATGGGGATAGACCACGGAGGAGAACTCGGCGACGTCGCGGGTGTTGCGCAGCGCCTGGATGCCTCCGGCGGTGGCGCACGCACCGATGGTGACCAGCCGCCGGGACACCCGCCGAACGTGCTGGATGCGGGCGGCGTCGGTCGGTGTCGTCACCGACCCCTCGACCAGCGACAGGTCGTACGGGCCCTTGAGCATCGTCGAGGTGGCCTCCGGGAAGTGCGCGATGGTCACCATCTCGGCGAGGTCGAGCAGCTCGTCCTCGCAGTCGAGCAGGGCCAGCTGACAACCGTCGCAGGAGGCGAACTTCCACACGGCCAGCTTCGGAGGTCGCTTGGGCATCTCACACCTCCCGCAGCCAGAGCAGCCGTTGGAGCCGGTCGTATCCGAACACCGGCCCGTCCACGCACACGAACAGCTCCCGGAGCTGGCAGTGACCGCACAGCCCGACGCCGCAGTCCATGGCGCGCTCCATCGACAGCCGGATCCGGGAGGGCTCGACACCGCGGTCCACCAGTGCGGAGGCCACGTAGCGCATCATCGCCTCGGGGCCGCACACCAGTGCGAGGGTGGTGGCCGGGTCGAAGCCTGCGCGCGGGATCAGACCGGTGACCAGGCCGACCTTGCCGCGCCACTGGGGTGGCCCGTAGTCGACCGTGACGTCGACCTCGAGGTCGAACGGGCCGCGCCATCGCTCGAGCTCGTCGATGTACAGCGCGTCCTCGGGGGTGCGCGTGCCGTAGAGGAGCACGACACGCTTGTAGTCGCTGCGCCGGGACAGGATCTGCAGCAGGGCGGGGCGAAGCGGGGCGAGCCCGATCCCGCCGGCGACGAGCACGACGTCCCCTCCGGCACCGTCGGCGACGTCCCAGCCCTTGCCGTAGGGGCCGCGGATGCCCAGCACGTCGCCTCGGCGCAGCCGAGTCAGGGTGTGGGTGACGCCGCCGACGTCCCGGATCGTGTGCAGCAAGGGCCCGTCGCGGGTCGGGTCGCCGCTGATCGACAGGGGCACCTCCCCGACGCCGAAGGCGTAGACCATGGTGAACTGGCCGGCCTGGAAGGCCAGCGGGACGCCGTCGACCGGCACCAGCGACAGCGTCGCGGTGTCGCGGGTGTCCTGGCGGCGTCGGGTCACCCGGAACTCGCGCAGCGTGAACGCTGTGCTCTGCCTCGCCACCGCCGTCACGGTCATGACGCGGGCACTCCGTACATGTCGGCCAGGCGCAGGCGGGTGGCCTGCATGCGCTCGAGCATGACGGCAGCGACCTGCTGCAGGAGGGCGTACCCGAACGCCGGGTCGTCGTCGGCGAGCTTGCGCAGCGCCACGGCGTCCACCGTGATGGCGGTGACATCGGTGACCGCCCGGGCGCTGAAGACCCAGCGGTACGGCGGTACCAGCCACGACCAGCCGGCGGTCTCGCACGGCTCGACGGTGTCGATGACCTGGACGCCACGACCGGGGCTGTGCAGCTCGATGGCGACCCGTCCGTCGATGACCAGGTGGAAGCTCTGCGCAGGTGCGCCGTCGCTGAACAGCGTGGAGCCCTCGGGGTAGGTGACCACCCTGGCGTGGTCGACGATACGGTCGACGAAGGCCGGGTCGAGGTCGCGGGTGAAGCAGTGCTGGGCCAGCAGGCTGCGCAACGCCTCCCGGTGTTCGATGTCGGCAGCGCTCATGGGGTGCCCTCCGGTGGGCGGGACGGAGTGCGGGCCGTCGAGCGCAGCGCCGCTGCCTCCGCGGTGATGTCGATGCCGACCGGGCACCAGGTGAGGCAGCGGCCGCAGCCCACGCAGCCCGCGGTGTCGAACTGGGCGTGCCAGGTACCGAGCTTGTGTGTCAGCCACTGGCGGTAACGCGAGGCGGTGGAGGCGCGCACCGGGCCGCCATGGACGTAGGAGAAGCTCGCGGTGAAGCAGGAGTCCCAGACCCGCCACCTCTGCGTGCTCTGCCCGGTGAGGTCGGTGACGTCCTCGACACAGGTGCAGAAGCAGGTCGGGCAGACCGCGGTGCAGTTGCCGCAGGCCAGGCAGCGGCGGGCGACCGCCTCCCACTGCGGGTGCTCGACCTCGTCGTCGAGCAGCGCGGGTAGCCCGGCGGTACCCAGGCTGCGTCCCATGTGTCGCACGGCGTGGCTCACCACCGCGGCTGCGGCCTGCAGGTCGTCGGGCTCGGCAGGTCGAGACGGGACGTCGGCCAGCACCTGCGCGCCGGCATCCGTGCCGACCCGGACGACGAACTCGTGGACGTCCGCGTCGAGGACCTCGGTGAGGGAAAGGTCGAAGCCCGCCGAGGGCTCCGGACCGGTACCGGTGCAGGCGCAGAAGCAGGTACCACCCGGGCTGCCGCAGGTCACCGCGATGATGAACACCCGGGACCGTGCAGCCGCGTAGTCGGCGTCCTGAGCGGGACGGTTGCCCCAGCGCTGGTCGAGCACCCGGTCCTGCACGCCGATGGCGGCCAGGTCGCAGGAGCGGACGCCCAGCAGGGCACGGGCCGGGAGTGGGTCCGACGGCCTGTCAAGGTCGAAGCCGCCGTCGCGGCGGGTGCCCCGCCACAGCAGCTGGCGCGGCGGGAAGAGCACCGGCTTCCAGGACGTGGCCGGGCTGGCGAACCCGAACAGCGCGTCGTCCTCCCGCCGGGTCAACCGGTACCGGGAAGGCCGCTGCTCGTCCCCGACGCCACGCGGGAGGTCCGCCACGCCGCTGACCGGACCCGAGACCACCGCACCATCGCGCTCGGTTGGACCGAGCACCTCCCACCCGCGCGCGGCAAGCACGCCGATCAGTCGGTCCAGCCCGTCGACGTCGATGACAACGGCAGGGGACTCTGTGACCGTGACGGCCATGACGTCAGCCTGACCGGGCACCACGGCGGGAGGCAGGGCCAGAGGTCACCCGACAGAACCTGGGACTCTGGGCATGGCTGGGGCATCGGGTGCTGATCCCGACTACCCGAGGAGCTGGTGGTAGACGGTGTGGGGACGAGGCGCCCAGTCCACTAGCACTCTCGGCAGGAGAGTGCTAATAATGGGAGGGACAGGAGGCTGCCCGTCTCCGGTGGCGGGCAGCGGATGAGACCTCGAGGAGGGTTCCATGGCTGTCATGCGTTTCGACCCGTTCCGCGACATCGACCGACTGGCTGAGCAGGTGCTCGCCGCCTCCACCGGCCCGGCTCGCGCACCTCGGTTCATGCCGATGGACGTCTACCGAGAGGGCGACCACTTCGTCCTGATGGTGGACCTGCCCGGTGTCGACCCGGACACGATCGACGTCAGCGTCGACAACGGCATGCTCACCATCCGCGCCGAGCGCGGCGGCCCGGCCGGCGAGGAGCTTGACTGGATCCTCAGCGAGCGCTCCACAGGTGCCTACATGCGGCAGCTGACGCTGGGTGACGGGGTGGACACCGATGCGATCGCGGCCAACTACGACTCCGGCGTGCTGACCGTGTCGGTCCCGGTGGCGGAGAAGGCCAAGGCACGCAAGATCCAGGTCTCGGGCGGGCGCGGCGGGACGGCCATCCCGACGACCGCCGAGGAGGTCGGGGGCTGACGCCCGACCCCTGTCATCGCGGTCTCAGGCGGACGTGGCGCACGACCCATCGCTCGGCCACGAACGACATCGCTGGGATGGTGCCAGCGAGCAGGATGAGGATCGTGCGCCCGATCCGCCACCGCATGAGAAAGGCGATGGCGAAGCCGCTGGCCAGGTAGGCCATGTACGCCCAGCCGTGCAGGGTCCAGGCGATCGAGTACCACGCGGGCTTCGGCTCGGTCGACCACAGGGCGATCAGCGCCACCGTCAAGGTCACCAGCAGGACGCCGGTCACGTAGGCGAAGGTCCGGTAGACGGTGAGCAGCCATGCGGACACGGCAGGAGCCTGCACGGGCGAGGACGGTGGGCTCATCCCCCCAGTGTGAGCGAACGGGACGGAGTACCACCTCCTGGGGGGCGTGGCGTGGGCCACCACGCGTCGCCCGACTGCCCGATTTGTTCGCGCCTTGCGGTGTGTCGCACGCCTGCGCGTCCGTCCCTGCTGAGAGCATGCGGAAAAGCCCGCTCCATGTAGGAGATGGAGCGGGCCTTCCGCTGTGCGGGACCACCGGGGTCGACCCGCGTCGCCACCGGGCCGAACCCCCCTTCTCGTCCCGGCGTCGCGGGGCGAGCCTGGACCTGGTCGCGGGCGCTCGCTTGTGCAGGAAGCCTGCGGCTTGCGCGGTCCCGGTCCGGGTGGGCCGTTGTCGGTGAACGCGACCTGTCTACTCACGGGGCGGCTGGATGGCCAGGCTCTTGCGGCGGTCGAAGGGATCTGTCGCGGCCGTCCCCAGGGTTGTCCGCAGAAGCGGCGGCGTCGTCGACACCCCGTCCACAGACTCCGGCGGTCGTGTCCACATGCTGTCCACATGACGCCGATCAGCCGAGCTAGCTGCACCCGCTGGTGGAGCCGCACCCCTCACAGACGTAGCAGGAGCCGGCACGGCGCATCTTCGTCCCGCAGGTGAAGCACAGCGGAGCGTCGGCGGTCGTACCCTGCAGGGCTTCGAGCAGCTCCGTGGAGGTGTGCACGTTCTTCGGGGCAGGCTCGGCCATGTGCCCATACTGGGAGTCGGGCGGTTCCTCCACCGGCGCCGACTGGCGCATCTCCTCGACGTCGATCTCGTCCTCGACGGGTGCGTATGTCCCGGTGTCCAGGGCGCGCGTCCGCTCTTCGGCCGTGTAGATCCCGAGGGCGGAGCGCGACTCGAAGGGCAGGTAGTCCAACGCGAGGCGACGGAACAGGTAGTCGACGACGCTGCTGGCCATCCGCACGTCCGCGTCGTCGGTGAGACCTGCCGGCTCGAACCGCATGTTGGTGAACTTCGAGACGAACTGCTCCAACGGGACGCCGTACTGCAGCCCGATCGACACCGCGATCGAGAACGCATCCATCATGCCGGCGAGTGTCGAGCCCTGCTTGCTCATCTTCAGGAAGATCTCGCCCAGCCCGTCGTCCGGGTAGGACCCCGAGGTCATGTACCCCTCGGCTCCGGCGACGGCGAACGACAGCGTCAGGCTGGGCCGGGACTTGGGCAGCCGGCGACGGGTCGGTCGATACTCGACGACCACGTCCGGGGCGTTGTCGGCCGTGGCATCCGCCTTCTTTGCTCTGGCGTCGGACAGTGGCTGGCCCACCTTGCAGTTGTCCCGGTAGACGGCCAGCGCCTTCAGGCCCAGCCGCCAGCCTTCGAAGTAGACATGCTCGATGTCCTCGACGGCCGCGGACTCCGGCAGGTTGACGGTCTTGGAGATCGCCCCGGACAGGAACGGTTGCACCGCGGCCATCATCCGCACGTGCCCCATCGGCTCGATCGCTCGGGCCCCCATGGCGCAGTCGAAGACCGGGTAGTGCTCGGGACGCAGACCTGGGGCATCCACGACGTTCCCGTGCTCGGCGATGTGCTCGACAACGGCCTCCACCGTCTCCTCGGCGTAGCCGAGCCTGCGCAGCGCTCTCGGGATCGTCTGGTTCACGATCTGCATCGAGCTGCCGCCGACGAGCTTCTTGAACTTCACGAGGGCCAGGTCGGGCTCGATCCCGGTGGTGTCGCAGTCCATCATCAGCCCGATGGTGCCCGTCGGGGCAAGCACGCTGGCCTGCGCGTTGCGCCAGCCCTGCTTGTCCCCCAGCCGAAGACCCTCCTCCCAGACACGGGTGGCCACCGCCTGCACCGACCGGTCCAGCTCCGACACCGACCGCGACGCGTCGTTCGCGGCCGCGTGCTTGCGCATGACCCGCCGATGAGCCTCTGCGTTGCGCGCGTACCCCTGGTAGGGCCCGACAACCCCGGCGAGCTCTGCCGAGCGGCGGTAGGCGGTTCCGGTCATCAGGCTGGTGATCGCCGCCGCCAGGGCCCGTCCGCCGTCGGAGTCGTACGCCAGGCCGCTGGCCATGAGCAGGGCCCCGAGGTTGGCGTATCCGATCCCCAGCTGTCGAAAGTCGCGCGTCGTCTCTGCGATCGCCTCGGTCGGGAAGTCCGCGAACGTGATCGAGATGTCCATCGCCGTGATGATCAGCTCGACGCACCTGACGAACGTCTCGGAGTCGAAGGTGTCGTCCGTGCGCAGGAACTTCAGCAGGTTCAGCGAGGCCAGGTTGCAGCTGGAGTTGTCCAGGTGCATGTACTCGCTGCAGGGGTTGGAGGCGCTGATCCGCCCGGACTCCGGCGTGGTGTGCCAGTCGTTGATCGTGTCGTCGTACTGGATGCCAGGGTCGGCGCACTGCCACGCCGCCGTAGCGATCTTGTGGAAGAGCGACTTGGCCGACACCGTCGCCACCGTCGAGCCGTCCGTGCGCGCCGTGAGGTCGAAGCCCTTGTCGTCCTGGACGGCCCGCATGAACGCGTCGGAGACTCGCACGGAGTTGTTCGCGTTCTGGTACTGCACCGACACGATGTCCTTGCCGCCGAGGTCCATGTCGAACCCGGCGTCGCGCAGGACTCGGATCTTGTCCTCCTCGCGTGCCTTGGTCTCGACGAACTCCTCGATGTCGGGGTGGTCCACGTCCAGGACGACCATCTTGGCGGCTCGTCTGGTGGCCCCGCCGGACTTGATCGTCCCGGCGGAGGCGTCCGCACCCCTCATGAACGAGACGGGACCCGACGCCGTCCCGCCGGAGGACAGAAGCTCCTTGGACGAGCGGATCCGGCTCAGGTTGAGCCCGGCTCCTGAGCCGCCCTTGAAGATGCGGCCCTCCTCCCGGTACCAGTTCAGGATCGAGTCCATCGTGTCGTCGACGGAGAGGATGAAGCACGCGCTGACCTGCTGCGGCGCGCTCGTGCCGACGTTGAACCAGACCGGGCTGTTGAAGGAGAACACCTGATGAAGAAGCATCCAGGCCAGCTCGTGCTCGAAGACCTCGGCGTCGTCCTCAGTGGCGAAGTACCCGTTCTGCTCACCGGCGGCCCGGTAGGACTTGACCACCCGGTCGATCACCTGACGCAGGCTCCACTCCCGTGCCTCGGTTCCCACTGCACCCCGGAAGTACTTGGTCGCCACGATCGTGGACGCATTGAGTGACCAGAAGTCGGGGAACTCCACTCCGCGCTGCTCGAAGACGACCTCGCCGGTCTTCCAGTTGTTCTGGACGACGTCGCGACGTTCCCACATCACCTCGTCATAGGGATGGACATCAGGGGTGGTGAAGATGCGCTGGATGGTCAGGCCCGCGTGCGCCGGCTTCCCCGACCGACCCCGGCTGGACTCGTGCGTCGTCTCCGTCATCTCAGCTCCTTCGCTGACCTGGTGGTGCCCCGGATGGGGCGGAGCTTCCCCTCTCCGCCCCACCCAGGACGTGTGTGGGACCGCTAGACGCGGTCGGGTTGCGGGACTCTCTGCGTGGCTGCTGTCGGCTCCTCGTAGGGGAGTTGCTGCTCGGCTCGCAGCAGGGCGATCTCCGCCTCGAAGTCGCCGAGCGACTCGAAGGACCGGTACACACTGGCGAACCTCAGGTAGGCCACCTCATCCAGCTCCCGCAGCGGTGGAAGCGTGGCCATGCCGACTTCGTGGCTGGGGACCTCCGCCGCCCCGGTGGCACGGATCGTCTCCTCGACCCTCTGGCCCAGCCGGGCAAGGTCGTCGTCGCTGACCGGACGCCCCTGGCATGCCTTGCGCACCCCAGCGATCACCTTGTCTCGGCTGAACGGCTCGGTGATGCCCGAGCGCTTGACGACTGCCAGCGTGACCTGCTCGACAGTGGTGAAGCGACGCTCGCACTCCTGGCACTGACGGCGCCGCCGGATCGCTGTCGCATCATCAGCGGCGCGGCTGTCCAGCACCCGCGTGTCGGGATGGCGGCAGAACGGGCATTGCACCGGTCTCATCCCTCCTCGACTAGGCGGTGTGGGCCGTCAGTCCGACCCGTCCCTGGGGACAACTCTGTGCGGCCATTGGGGAGAACCTGTGGGTAACGACCACAACCTGTGGATGGCTTACATCCGTGTAACTACTAGATGTAGTGAACCTATTGCCTTCGGGTCCGATGCGCAAGGCGCTGCGCCGACTTTTTCGAGCGACCTCATCGCGGCAGGTCACAGCGTCGGATCCGGTCGCTCGTCGGCGTGTCGCACCCGTTCTCCGGCTGCAAACACCGGCACCACGAGCTCGGTTCCCGGCCTGACGAGTGACGCCGAGCGGAGACCGTTCGCCTCCTCGATCAACCCGATCGTCACCCGCGGATCGACCCCGGGATTGATCGACTCGGCGATCGCCCACGCCGACTCCCCCGGACGGACGGTCACCGTCCGTGTACCGATCACCTCCGGAGCCAGCGGCTGCACTGCCTGCCACAGCCCGAAGACGATGATCGCAACCGCTGCCACCGCAGCGATCCTCACCAGGAACGCTCCCCGCCGGGTCAGGACCAGCGGGCCGCTGGCGGATGCGTGACTCGTGCGGTGGCCCACCGGGCCCAGCTTCGGCCTGCGCAGAGCCGGCCGGACCTGGGCGCGGGTACGTCTCGACGGCGGCGCACCCGCCGACGTGAGGGGCGCACCGGGAAGAACAGTGGCGACGGACATAGCATGACCTCCCAATGGCGAACACCTGTTCGATCGAACGGACGTACGAGTTGTACCGCGACCCTCCGACAAAGTCGAGACACGTTCGAACACGTGTTTGAATCGTGACCTTGGAACGAGTACCGTGATCACTGTGGAGGGCGGGCCGTCCGACAGGCGGGAGGGGCGAATCGTGGGAGTCGGCGAGCAGGAGACGGGGTCGGTACACGAGATGACTGACATGGGCGGCCGGAAGGTCCTGACGATGCGTCAGCGCCGAGTGCTGGAGGTCATCAGGACGGCGATCAACGATCGCGGATACCCGCCCAGCATGCGCGAGATCGGCGAGCGGGCCGGACTGTCCAGCCCGTCCAGCGTTGCCCATCAGCTGCGCACGTTGGAGTCCAGGGGCTACATCCGTCGGGATCCGAACCGCCCACGCGCGCTGGAGATCCTCGGTCCACCAGCCAATTCCGCGCCACGGCACGACGAGACCGACGTCGGCGAGCATCGACCCGAGCCGTCGTTCGTGCCGGTGCTCGGACGGATCGCGGCCGGTGGCCCCATCCTGGCCGAGGAGTCGTTCGAGGAGGTCTTTCCGCTCCCCCGCCAGATCGTGGGAGAGGGGACGCTGTTCCTGCTGCGGGTCGTCGGCGACTCAATGGTCGATGCTGCGATCTGCGACGGCGACTGGGTCGTCGTGCGCCAGCAGCCGACCGCTGAGAACGGAGAGATCGTGGCCGCCCTCCTGGACGGCGAAGCGACCGTCAAGACGTTCAAGCGCCGTGACGGCCACATCTGGCTGTTGCCGCACAACGCTGCCTACGAGCCCATCGACGGTGACGACGCGCAGATACTGGGCAAGGTGACGGCGGTTCTCCGTCGCATCTGAACCTGTGGACGGCCGTTGGGCCAATGGTTCGCCTCGGCGTACCCTTTGCGTCTATGCGGGCGATTGTGATGGTTTTGCTCTCCGTCACTGTGCTTGCGTCCGCCTGCGCCCAGCCAAGCGAACCCGACGCCCTCCCGACGCCCACAACCGTCCCTGGACCGACCGTCCCTGGACCGTCTGTTGAGGCTGAGGTAGTTGAGACGCCCGCAGCCGGGTCCGCCCAGCCCTCTTCTGCTACATCCATCGAGGCCTTCGTTGAGCGGTACGTTTCCGTCGCGAATGAGTCTCTGACCGAGCCTCAGGCGTTGAGCGAGTGGCGAAACCTGTTCTCGGACTCGTGCAGTGTCTGCCGAGCGGGATACCAGGCTGCGTCCGCCGTGCACGCCGCGTCGCAGATCGTAACCGGTGGAAGACTCGTCGACTGGTCGATCCAGGTTGAGCCTCTGGATAGAGGTGAATCAATGGCATTCGTGGACGGCGCAGTGGAGGCGGCAACGGTGGCTGCTCCGGACGGCACGATCGTCGCCAACTACGAACGCGTTGATTCGGTGACTGTCGTCTACACCATGAGACGACAGCCCGACGGCAGCCAAGTCGTCGTATCTGGTGACTTGCTGGGCTGACCCGTGCGAGCGCTACTCCTCGTCCTTGCCGGGGCTGCCTGCCTCTCTTCGCTGGGCACGTCTAACTCTGCGGCTTCCGAATGCGTGGAAACGATCCTGCTTGGCAGGGCATGCACCAGCCAATCCGGGATCGGGTGGTACTACTCCGCGGAGCAGACCGCGTTCTTCCGCGTCCCGACCT
>CAYHHE010000069.1:0-15660 GCA_964356295.1 uncultured Actinomycetes bacterium
GTACGCCCGTGGGAGGTTGACGGGGCTCGTATGCCACGTCAACCTCCCACGGGCCTCGTCAACGTGGCGAGGGACCTCGAGGCTGGGGACGACGCCTGCATGCAGCGGCACTCAGCCTGCACTCTCGGGGCATGAGAGCTCGACCGAACCCGTGCGTGCGGCATGGCGGCGTGGCCCTACACCGTGACTTCCTCGCCGCCGGCTACTCACCCGAGGAGGTCGTCGCTCTGGTCCGCGCCGGCCACATCGTCCGGGTGCGACGAGGGGCCTACGCCGACGCGGCCCTCTGGCGAACCTTGGACGACGTCGGACGGCACCTGCTCCGGGCCCGCGCCGTGCTGGCCGTGCTGGAGCCTCCCGCAGCGTTGAGCCACGCCAGCGCAGCCATCGCCCTGGGCCTTCCGGTCTGGGGAGCGGGCCTGGACAGTGTCCACGTCACTCGCGCCGGACGTAGCCAGTCACGCCGTGAGGCCGGGGTCGTCCACCACAACGGCGTGCTGCCGGCCGATCAGGTGGTGGAGGTCGGTGGGTTGCGCGTCACCCGCGTCGACCGGACCGTGCTCGACCTGGCACGGCTGGCAGGATTCGAAGCCGGCGTCGTCACGGCCGACGCCGCGCTGCACAGCAAGCTGGTGACCGTCGAGAACCTCCGGGTGCTGGCGATCGCCCAGCGCGACTGGCCCGGCTCCCGAGTGGCGAGCAGGGTGCTGGCCTTCGCGGACGGCCTGGCCGAGTCCGTGGGCGAGTCGCGCACCCGCGTGCTGTTCCACGATCAAGGGCTGCCGAAGCCGCGACTGCAGGTCGAGATCCGCTCGCGCGGACGCCTGCTCGGCCGGGTCGACCTCCTCATCGAGGAGGCCCGGACGGTGGTGGAGTTCGACGGACGGATGAAGTACCAGGGGGGCGAGTCCGGCGACCCGCGCGAGGTCGAGAACGTGCTGTGGGCCGAGAAGCGTCGCGAGGACGACATCCGCGGTGACGGCTACGAGTTCTGCCGCGTCATCTGGCCCGACCTCGACCGACCCGTATCCACCGCCCGTCGCATTCGGGCCGCGGTAGACCGGGGACTGGGACGGGGCTTCGGCCGGTCGGCCTGACACCGTCCCATCGGGTACCTGGCGTGATCAACGGGGGGCAGGGCGGGGGGAGAGCTCGGCGGTGAGCGAGGGGTGGCGGGAGCCATCGGCGTCGATCGGGGCCCAGGGCTGCGACCGGACCCACTGCGAGCCGCAGGACGTGCACGCGAAGAGCCGCTCGCCGGACCTGTCCTGCGCGGTCGGACGCCAGCGGCACGCCTTCCGGCACGGCTCCTGGCGCAGTTCTGGGTTCGTCACGCCGGCTCCCGCAGGTGCCACTCGGTGCCGTCCGGGGTGTCGCGGATCTGCACGCCCAGGGCGACCAGCCCGTCGCGCACCGCGTCCGCGGCCGGCCAGTCGCGAGCGTCGCGGGCCGCCTCGCGACGTTCCAGCAGCAGCTGCACGAAGGGGCCGAGCCTGTCGCGCGGGTCGCTCACCCCGTCCGCGGCGAGGTCTCCCAGCCGCACGAGCAGGGCGCGGAGCGTGCGGCGGGCGTGGTCGCGGTCGTCGCTCTGCTCGGTGTCCCGCGCCCAGTCCTCGATAGCCTGCTCGAGGTCGAGGACGGCCCGCACGGCGGCGTGCCCGTCCCGGTCGGCGACGGCACGCTCGAACGCAGCCTCCGCCGCCTCGGAGGCCTCACGCAGGCTCCCCGCTGCTCCCACCGAGAGCACCGTGACGGGATCGACCCGTGGACGTCGCGCAGCGGGCGACGCGGCAGGTGAGGTCGAGGTCCCTGCCCGGCCGGCGAGAGCGTCGGCCAGCACCCCCAGCGGGATGACCGTGCCCGCCGTCCATACTGTCTCGTCCCCGCGGAACCGAGCGATGGCCGTCCCCCTGCCGTCGACCTCCGCCGTCGCCGTGACCGGGTCGATGAGCAGCGCGGTGTGCTCGTCCACCCCCAGCACCCCGACCTCGTCGGGCAGGTCGGCCTCCAGGCGCTCGAGCCGGGCCTCGCCGAGGTAGCAGAAGCGGGTGTCGTGGTTTCCGCCCTCGCTGTTGTCCCAGTGCGGGATGACCGCGGCACGAATCCCGGTGACGCGCTCGAGGATGCCCAGGCCTGGACGCCACGCCGGGTCCTCTCCGACCTTGTAGACCTCGTATACCGGCACCGTGTGCGAGCCGAGGGTGAGCGCGGCCGCGCTGGCGAACACGCAGGCCCCGCCGCGTCGCACCACGTCGGCCACCTCGGCGGCGATGCCCGTGGAGTCCCACACCCGCAGCGCGTAGGTGGGTGAGCCAGGTCCGGCGAACGCCCAGCGCGCCGCGCGCAGCGCCGCCGCGGCCCGGTCCTGCGCCACCCGGTCGCCGGGCAGCCGCCAGTTCAGCGGGGTCACGGTCCGGTCGGCGACGTCGGAGAAGTACGCCACCGCGCGCGCGTTGAGGTCCTCGGCGTTGCCCTGGAAGCCGTAAGGCGTGTCCAGCAGCACCGACGGGCCCTCCCCGACCGCGTCAAATACCTTCCGGTGGATCTTCACCATGGTGGGGGCGGTCTCGCCGGAGCCCATGATGACGAGCAGGCTCATGCCAGGCCGCCGATCTCGTCGGCCACCGTGACCCTGCGCTGCTCCGGCACGACGACGCAGCCTACGGATGAGTCCGGTGGCTCGCCCCCCGGAGTCAGCGCAGCCGACGAGCGCCCGCGCAGGCCCGGGCGGTGAACATCGAGGGCCGGCCGAGCCCGTGTCGCTGGAAGGCGCGCCTCACCGCATCCCCTATCGGCGCGACCTTGTCGGTGTCGACCAGCGCGATCGCGGCACCGCCGAAGCCGCCCCCGGTCATCCGTGACCCGTACGCGCCGGCGGCCAGCGACGCCTCCACGGCGACATCGAGCTCGGGAACCGTGACCTCGTAGTCCTCGCGCAGGGAGTCATGCGACGCGGTGAGGACGGGGCCGATGTCACGGGGGTCGGCCCCGCGCTCGAGCATGTCGACCACGCTGAGCACGCGGGCGTTCTCGGTCACGACGTGACGCACCCGCCGGCGCAGCGTCTGGTCGGCGAGCCGGCGGAGGGCGTCGTCCAGGTCGGTCACGTCCCGCAACGCAGGCACGCCGAGCAGTCGTGCCGCCGCTTCGCACGAGCGGCGACGGGCGGCGTACTCGCCGTCGACGAGGCGGTGCGGCGCGCGCGTGTCGATGACCAGCAGGTCGAGACCGGAGTGCGACAGGTAGAACGGGACGGTGCGCACGGCCAGCGACCGCGTGTCCAGGAACACCAGGTGATCGGGGGCTGCGTGCATGGCTGCCATCTGGTCCATGACGCCGCAGGGCATGCCCACATACTCGTTCTCCGCCCGCCGGGCCAGCAGGGCGAGCTCGGTCCGGCCCAGGTGGGCCCCGGCAAGGGCTGCCAGCCCCAGCGCCACGGCGCACTCCAGCGACGCCGAGGACGACAACCCAGCGCCTAGGGGGACGTCCCCGGCGATCGCGACGTCCGCACCCTGAACCGGGTGGCCGGCTTGAAGCAGAGCCCACGCGACGCCGGCGGGGTAGCCGGCCCAGCCGGCCGGCTCACCCGGCGCCAGCGAGGCCACCCCCAGATCCACCACAGCGGCGTCGGTTGTGGACACCAGCCGCAGCCGACCGTCCAACCGTGGCGCGGCCGCCACGGCGGTGCCTTGCCTGAGGGCCAGCGGCAGCACGAACCCGTCGTTGTAGTCGGTGTGCTCACCGATCAGGTTGACGCGTCCGGGGGCGAACCAGACGCCCGCCGGCTCGCCGCCCAGCCTCTCCTCAAGTGCAGTCGCGGCCCGCTCCGCGAGGTCGACCTCGTCCACAGCCGTCCTCAGGCCGTCGAGATGAAGGTCCAGGCGTCGGCGACGATCTGCTCCAGGCCGTGTTCCACCCGCCACCCGAGCAGGTCGGCAGCCCGCCGGTTGGACGCGACCAGCACGGGAGGGTCGCCGGGACGTCGCGGCTGCTCCACGGCGGGGATCGGGTGTCCCGTGACAGCCCGACAGGTCTCGACGACCTCGCGAACCGTGAAGCCCGTCCCGGTTCCCAGGTTGCAGATCAGGTGCTCGCCCGGTGTCGCAGCGTCCAACGCCAGCAGGTGCGCCCGACCGAGGTCCTCCACGTGCAGGTAGTCGCGCACCGCGGTTCCGTCGCGCGTCGGGTAGTCGGTACCGAAGATGGCGACCTGCTCCCGCTCGCCGGCCGCCACTGCCAGGACGTTCGGAATCAGGTGTGTCTCCGGCAGGTGCCGCTCGCCCCGACCACGGTAGGCACCCCCCACGTTGAAGTAGCGCAACGAGACCGCGGCCAGCCCGTGGGCGTGCGCGTAACCGGCGAGCATGTGGTCGACGGCCAGCTTGCTGTGCCCATACGGGTTGATCGGGACGGCGGGGGTGTCCTCGGTGATCGGGCTCACCGTCGGCTCCCCGTAGGTCGCGGCCGTGGACGAGAACACGATGCGTGCGACGCCGGCGCGCCGCATCGCTTCCAGCAGCGCCAGGGTGCCGACGACGTTGTTGCGCCAGTACCTCTCGGGCGCGGCCACCGACTCGGCGACCAGGGACTTCGCCGCGAAGTGCAGCACCGCCTCGATGCCGTCGGCGAGCACGTCGTCGGCAGCGTCGATGGCGCCCTCGACGAAGGTGGCGCTCTCGGGCACGGCGTCGGCGTGGCCGGTGTCGAGGTTGTCCAGCACCACCACGTCGTGGCCGGCCGCCAGCAGCTGGGTGCTGACCACCGATCCGATGTACCCGGCACCGCCGGTCACGAGAAGCCTCACCTCGACCCCCCTTCCTGTGTGGTGTCGCGCTGCGAGGTCTCCTCGACAGCGCTCGTCAGGGTGGCCGAGGTGACAGCGGATCGCAGCCGGGCCGCCATGTCCTCGGGTGCGATGTCGTTGATGAACGCTCCCATTGCCGACTCGGATCCGGCGAGGTACTTGAGCTTGTCCGGTGCCCTGCGGATGGACATCAGACGAAGGTGGAGCCACGCGAGGTCCCGGTCGGTGCGGACGGGGGCTTGGTACCAGGCTGCGATGTAGGGCAGCGGTACACCGAAGAGTTCGTCGAGCGCTCGCAGTACCACCAGGTAGGCCTCCGCGAGGTCGCTGCGCTCATCCTCGTCAAGGGCGGCCAGGTCGGGCACTTGCCGCCGAGGGTACAGGTGGACCTCCACCGGCCAGCGAGCGGCGAACGGCACGAAGGCAACCCAGTTGTCGGTCTGCAGCACAACACGGTCCCCGGCCTTGAGCTCAGCGGCGACCACGTCGGCGAACAGGTTCTCGCCGGTACGTGCACGGTAGTTGCGAGCCGACTCGAGCATCTGCCTGGATTTAGGCGTCACGAACGGGTAGGCGTAGATCTGCCCGTGCGGGTGGTGCAGGGTGACGCCGATCTCCGGGCCACGGTTCTCGAAGCAGAACACCTGCTCCACTTCCGGCAACTCCGACAGCGCCGTCGTGCGATCAGCCCACACATCGACTACCAGGCGCGCCTGCTCTGGGGCGAGCCGGGCGAACGAACCGGTGTGATCGCTGGTGAAGCACACCACCTCGCAGCGACCCACCGCCGGCTTGCGCTCGAGGAGCGCATCCTCGTCGTCCGGGACTGAGACGACATCGACTGCGAAGCTCGGGAAGCGGTTCTCGAACACGACAACGTCATAGTCCGGCTCAGGCACCTCGGTCAGTCGCGTCTCGGTGCTGGGGCACAACGGGCACTGGTCTGCAGGGGGAAGGTGGGTCCGAGCCTGACGATGAGCGGTCACAGCCACATACTCACCGGTGAGCGGGTCGAGCCGGATCTCCGACGACGTCGCAACCGGCTCGATGTCACGGTGGTCTGAGATGGCCCGAGAAACATCTGTGCGGTCGTAGAAGATGATCTCGCGGCCGTCCGCCAGCACGCCGGAGGTTGCTCTCACGAGACACCCTCGGTGCTGACCCTGACGATGCGCAACTCACCAACAAGGTCGCTCAGTGTGGTCGCAGCCCCTCTGTCCAACCCAGCATCGGTCACCAGGACGTCAGCCTCCTCCAGTCGCGCGATCGACGACAGCCCGACCTGCCCCCACTTGGTGTGATCGGCGACCACGACCAGGCGGTTCGAGGCGGCCACGAACGCACGGTCGACGTCAGCCTCGAGCAGATTCGGCGTGGTGAAGCCCGCTCGCTCGGTCATGCCATGGACGCCGAGGAACAGGATGTCGAGATGCATCTGGCGAAGCGCCAGGATCGCCACGGGCCCGACCAGTGCGTCGGACGGAGTCCGTACCCCACCGGTGACGATGACCGTCTGCGGCGACTCGGTCCCTCGTTGGAACACTTGGGCGACCTGCATGCTGTTCGTGACCACGGTGAGGTCCGCCCGTTCCCTCAGCTGCTGGGCCAGGGCCCACGTCGTCGTGCCGGCGGACAGGCCCACGGCCATCCCCGGTTCGGCGTACTCTGCGGCAGCGGTGGCGATCGCCTCCTTCTCCCTGTGCTGCTGTACCCACTTCGCTTCGAAACCAGGTTCGTTCGTGCTCAGCGAGGCCGCTGGCGTTGTGGCACCGCCGTGCACCTTGTCCAGCAGACCCTGAGATGCCAGGGCCTCGAGGTCCCTTCGAATCGTCATGTCGGAGACGTTGAGGAACTGCGCCAGTTCCGCGACTCGCACCGATCCGCGCCTCCGGACCTCTTCGACGATGCGGGCCTGGCGTTCGGACGCAAGCACGGTTGACCTCTTCGGGGTGCGTGGACGGTTCCAGTCTCCCACGCGAGCGGGGGTTGTCAACCAGATTCTCACAGGATCAAACAGAATGGCGGGAGTCCATGTACGGTACCTGGGGTTCGTTGACCCAGAGTGACGGGGAACAGAGCCGGTTTGGGTCGCTCAGGCCCTTGACAGAGTCCGACTATGTCAGGATGGTGAGCGTAATGCGAACAGCGATGTTCGGTTCAGTTGGGAACCGTGGAGGCACCACGGCCAGTCAAGGGAGGCAGCATGACCCGTCCACGCACCGAGGCCGAGTACCTGGCCCGCTTCATCCCCCCGAGCGTGGCAGCCACCAGAGTTCCACGACGCTCCTTCCTGCGCGGGATGGGCATCGCGGGGGCAGGTCTCGCTGCCCCGGGACTGCTTGCCGCGTGCGGCGGCGACTCCGACACGGAGGCTGAGCCAACAGGTGGCGGGGGCGGGGCCGGGGGCGGTGAGGTGACGTTCGGCCTGAACGAGTCCAGCGGCGCGGGCGTGCCGTACGACCGCAACATCGCCGCGGTCGAGGCCTACCAGGAGGCCAGCGGCAACACGGTCAAGGTGAACGCCATCGACCACAACACTTTCCAGGAGCAGATCAACAACTACCTGCAGGGCAACCCGGATGATGTCTTCACCTGGTTCGCGGGGTTCCGCATGCAGTTCTTTGCCGAGAAGGGCCTCGTCGGGGACATCAGCGACACCCTGCCCACGGACCAGTTCAGTGACGCCTTCGTCAAGGCCTCCACCGGGAAGGACGGAAAGCTGTACTTCATCCCGGAGCAGAACTACCCGTGGGCAGTGTTCTACCGGAAGAGTCTGTGGAAGGAGAACGGCTGGACGCCACCGACAACGCTGGACGAGATGAAGGCGTTGGCCACGGACATTGAGTCCGCCGGCATCATCCCGATCGGGTTTGCCGACAAGGACGGCTGGCCGGCGATGGGCACCTTCGACATCCTGAACATGCGGCTCAACGGGTACGACTTCCACGTCAGCCTGATGGCCGGAGAGGAGTCCTGGGAGTCCGATCAGGTCAAGGAGGTCTTCCGGGTCTGGGCGGACCTGTTGCCCCTCCAGCAGCCTGACCCCCTCGGACGAACCTGGCAGGAGGCCGCGGCCAGCCTGCAGAACAACGAGACCGGGATGATCCTGTTCGGCCTGTTCCTGACCGAGCAGTTCCCCGACGAGGTGGACGACTTCGACTTCTTCACGTTCCCGGAGATCGACTCGGCGATCGGTGCGGATGCCATCGACGCCCCTATCGACGGGTTCTGCATGGTGGCGAACCCCGTCAACGAGGAGGCTGCGAAGGACTTCCTGGCCTTCAAGGCCAGCCCGGCGAACGCCGACGCGCAGAACGCCGCCGGCTTCACCCAGATCTGGGCGAATTCGAACGCGGACCTGAACCCGCTGACCGACCTGCAGAAGAAGTCGGCCGAATTCATCGCCCAGCAGGCGTCGATCGCGCAGTTCCTCGACCGTGACACCCGGCCGGACTTCGCCTCTACCGTGGTGATCCCGTCGTTGCAGACGTTCATCGGCAACCCCAGCGACATCGATGGCGTGACGGCCAGCATGGAGGCGCAGAAGCAGTCGATCTTCGCTACCGAGCAGGCGTAGTGGCTGCGGCCGCACCGGCCCCGACGACGTCCCTCCCACCTGCCAGGGGTGGGGGGGACGGCCGACGGCGCCGCAGGGTCAGCGACCTCCGCAAGCTCAAGGCCGGGGACAAGATCGTCGTCGGTGTGTTCCTGGGCGTCCCCCTCGTCTTCGTGCTGACGCTGGTCGTCTTCCCGGCGATCGCCTCGGTGGTCCTCAGCTTCACCAACTGGGACGGCATCGGCGGGCTGAGCTCTATCAAGTTCATCGGCACGAAGAACTACACAGACATCTTCACCATCTACCCGCCATTCTGGCCGGCGGTCCAGAACAACGTCGTGATGCTGCTGTTCCTGTTCACCATCCCGATGGTGCTGGGCATCTACCTGGCGGTTCTCTTGGACAGGGAGTTGCGGTTCACCTGGTTCTACCAGACAGCCTTCTTCATGCCGGTCGTGCTGTCCCTGGCGTTGGTCGGGTTCATCTGGCAGCTCATCTACTCCCGCGACCAGGGACTGCTCAACGCCGTGCTCGGTACGCAGATCGACTGGTACGGCGATCCCAGCGTCAACTTCTACGCCGTCCTCGTTGCCACCGGGTGGCGGCACACCGGCTACATCATGCTCATCTACTTGGCTGGGCTGAAGGGGGTCGACCCCGCACTGCGGGAGGCAGCCCTGGTCGATGGGTGCACTGAACGACAGACCTTCTTCAAGATCGTGTTCCCGGTGATGCGGCCGATCAACATCATCGTGATGGTCATCACCGTCATCGAGTCGCTTAGGGCCTTCGACATCGTGTGGGTGATCAACAAGGGCCGAAACGGGTTGGAGCTCATCGCGGCGCTGGTCACCCAGAACGTGGTGGGGGAGGCCAGTCGCATCGGCTTCGGATCCGCCCTGTCGACGATCATGCTCATCACCTCGACCGTCTTCGTGATCATCTACCTGCGCGTGGTGATGCGGGATGAACCGGGAGGAGCACGGTGACCACCGGCACCGCACCGGCCGTCGTCTCGAAGAGGCCCAGCTCTCAGCGCGCCGCCGTCGGCCAGCACAGGCATCGACCATGGCTCACGTACTCGCTGCTGACCTTTCTCGGGCTGGCCTGGCTCTTCCCGTTGCTGTACGCCGTCTTTCAGTCCTTCCGGGACTACGACTACACCTCGGTGTACGGCTACGTGTCCCTCGGCGGCTGGACGCTTGACAACTACACCGAGGCTTGGGAGCGGGGGGCCTTCGGTCAGGGCTTCGTCAACTCGCTGATCATCACGGTTCCAGCGGTGCTGCTGACGTTGGCGTTGGCGTCGATGTTCGCCTTCGTGCTGTCCAGGTTCTCCTTCGCGCTCAACCTCACCTTCCTGGCGCTGTTCACCGCGGCGAACCTGCTTCCCCCCCAGGCGCTGCTCATCCCGGTGTTCCGGATGTACCTGGCCACCCCTGTCCCCGAGTGGCTCAACCCGAACGGGAACCTGCTGAACACCCATCTCGGGCTGATCCTGGTCAACGTCGCGTTCCAGACCGGATTCTGCACCTTCGTGCTGAGCAACTACATGAAGACCCTGCCTCGGGAGATGTACGAAGCCGCCGAGGTGGACGGGGCGAACGTGTGGAGGCAGTTCTACCAGCTCACGCTGCCGCTGGTCAGGCCTGCGCTCGCGGCTCTGGCAGTCCTTCAGGTGACCTGGATCTACAACGAGTTCTTCTGGGCGACGGTCCTCCTGCAGGACGGCACCAAGTTCCCGATCACCTCCTCCATCAACAACCTTCGAGGTCAGTTCTTCACCGACATCAACCTGGTCGCAGCCGGAGCGGTCATCATCGCCGTCCCCACGCTCGTGGTGTTCTTCCTGCTTCGCCGTCAGTTCGTCAGCGGCCTGACGCTCGGCTCGACGAAGGGATGAGCACCCCGGTCCACCTTCGGGCAGCAGGCGTCTCACTCGTGGTGGATCTGAGCGCTGAGGCGCTGCCTGCCGTCGTGCACTGGGGAACTGACCTCGGCGACGTCGCCGACGCGGAGCTGGCGGACCTGGTCCGCGCGAGCACGCCACCGGTCGCACCCAACACGGTCGACCCGCCGGTCCGCCTCGAGCTGATTCCTACGCATGCACGGGGCTGGGCCGGGCTCCCCGGGATCAGTGGGCACCGAGAGGGACGTGACTGGTCACCGTTGTTCCGCGGCGCTGACTGGGACGTCACCGTGGTCGACCACGGGGGTGCGATCGCTGTCTCGGCTGCAGACGAGGTGGCATGCCTGAGTCTCACGGTCAAGATGCGGCTGGAGGCCAGCGGCCTGCTGCGTGCCCAGGCCGTGCTGCGCAATGACGGGCCGGAGCCGTACCAGGTCGACGGCGTCGTGCTCGCGCTACCGGTGCCGACCGAAGCCACTGTGCTGCTCGACATGACCGGGCGCTGGTCTCGCGAGCGCGTCCCGCGGCGCGGGCCCTTCCGCCCCGGCGCCCACGTCCGCGACTCGCGTCGCGGGCGAACCGGTCACGACGCCAGCATGCTCCTGGCAGCCGGTCACGCTGGCTTCGGCTTCCGGTCCGGCGAGGTCTGGGCGGTTCACGTCGCCTGGAGCGGCAACCACCGGACCTACGCCGAGCGGCTCCCGTCCGGAGCCGGTGTCCTCGGCGGCGGTGAGCTGCTGCTGCCGGGAGAGGTACGACTCGGACCGGGGGAGAGCTACACGACGCCCTGGCTGATGGCCAGCTACGGCCACGGCCTGGACGAGGTCTCCCATCGGTTCCATCGGTGGCTTCGTGGCCGCTGCGAGCATCCACGCAGCCCTCGGCCCGTCGTGCTGAACACGTGGGAGGCGGTCTACTTCGAGCACGATCTCGCGACCCTGATGCGCCTGGCCGACCTCGCCGCCGAGATCGGGGTGGAGAGGTTCGTGCTCGACGACGGGTGGTTCCGTGGACGTCGAGACGACAGGACCGGCCTCGGCGACTGGGAGGTGGACCCGGAGGTCTGGCCGCACGGGCTGCACCCGTTGGTGGACCACGTTCTGCGCCTGGGCATGGACTTCGGCCTGTGGGTGGAGCCGGAGATGGTGAACCCCGACTCCGACCTCGCCCGGGCGCACCCCGAGTGGATCATGGCCACCGGAGGGCGGCTCCCCCCGGCATCACGCCACCAACAGGTGCTCGACCTGGGCCACGACGGGGCATGGGCGCACGTGTTGGGCAAGCTGGACATGCTGCTCACCGACTACCGGATCGCCTACCTGAAGTGGGACCACAACCGCGACCTCGTCGACGCCGGTCACCAGCCCGAGGGGGTGGCCGGTGTGCACCGCCAGACGGTTGCGGTCTACCGACTCATCGACGAGCTGCGGCGGCGTCACCCTGGGGTGGAGATCGAGTCGTGCTCGTCCGGGGGCGGCCGGGTGGACCTGGAGATCGCGCAACGCGCCGAAAGGGTGTGGGCCAGCGACTGCAATGACGCGCTGGAGCGTCAGCAGATCCAACGCTGGACAGGGCTGCTGCTACCTCCGGAGATGATCGGCGCTCACGTCGGACCGCCGGTGTCCCACACCACCGGGCGTCAGCACTGCCTGGCGTTCCGGGCCGCAACGGCGATGTTCGGGCACTTCGGGATCGAGTGGAACATCGCCGAGGCCGACCCGCACGAGCGCGACGAGCTGGCCGAATGGCTCGCTGCGTACAAGCGCCTGCGGTCCCTGCTGCACAGCGGGAGCGTCGTCCGCGGTGATCACCCTGACCCCGAGCTGTGGGTGCACGGAGTCGTCGACATCGACGGTGCTGAGGCCGTGTTCGCGATCGTGGCAGTGGGGACTCAGATGACGACCTCACCCGGCCGCGTCCGGCTTCCCGGGCTGGACCCCGCCACGACGTATGAGGTACGGCCGCTGCCACCCGGAGACCGCCCACGGATGTGGGCGCCCGCACCCTGGATGGACTGCGGCACCCTCGTCCTGGCCGGGTCGGTCCTCGGAGTCGTCGGGGTGGAGACCCCGGCGCTGTGGCCGGACCAGGTGCTCTTGCTGGAGGCACGCGCTCGATGACCGCATCGCCCTTGGACTCCTTCGGCCGGCGAACCTGGGCCCGTCCGGAAGTCCTCCACATCGGGCGGCTTCCCGCACGGGCAACGTCCTACCCCTTCCCGGATCCCGACACCGCACGCCGGGGTCGCGACGCCAGCCCGTTCGTGCGCTCCCTGAACGGCACGTGGAGGTTCCGCCGACACGACCGGCCCGAGGACGTGACGGATGACGACGTCCGGCGCCCCACGGACTCCCTCGACTGGCACGACCTGTCCGTCCCCGGGGTCTGGACGATGGCTCGCCTCGGTGACGATCCGATCTACCTGAACGTCGTCTACCCCTGGGACTACGACGAGCCCGGCGTCGCGGGGCTGGACCCGCCCGCCGTCCCGGAGGACAACCCCACAGGCATCTACCGTCGAGCGTTCTCCCTGCCCCGCCGATGGTCTACTCGGAGAACCGTGCTCCATGTCGGCGGCGCGCTGTCGGGCCTGTACGTGTTCGTCAACGGTGTTGCCGTGGGCATGGCGAAGCCCGGCCACCTCCCGAGCGAGTTCGACGTGACCGAGGTCGTGCGCGCCGGCGTCAACGAGGTGGCGCTGGTGGTCACCCGTTGGACCGACGCCTCGTGGTTGGAGGACCAGGACCAGTGGTGGCAGGCAGGACTGCCCCGCGAGGTGCTGCTCATCTCCACCGCACCGGTGTACCTGGCGGACCTGGCTACCCGGACAGACCGGGACGAGCGGGGGCGTGGGCTGCTCGACCTCGTGGTGGAGGTGGGGTCGCCGGGTCGGCTCGAGACCGGATGGAGCGTCACAGCGGAGGTCGAGACGCTCGATGGATGCCCGCTTGCGCCGGCGGCTGACTCCCGGCTCACCGGGGAGGTGCCCCGCTTCGACGGGTCGTCGCACGCGGCTGCAGGGATCGCGGCCTCCTCCTGGAATGGCCAACGGGCACACCTGCACGCCGCCTTCGACGACGTCGACGCCTGGACCTCGGAGGCGCCGACGCGCTACCGAGTCCTGGTCAGCCTCATCGATCCTGGCGGGGCTGTCATCGAGGTCTCCACGCTCGTGATCGGTTTCCGTTCGGTTCGGATAACCGATCGGATGCTGCTGCTGGCCGGCCAGCCGGTGCGCATCCAGGGCGTCAACCGGCATGACGACCATCCTGATCGGGGTCCCGCGGTGACGAAGGAGGACATCTGGCGCGACCTGGTACTGATGAAGGCGGCGAACATCAATGCGGTGCGGACGTCGCACTACCCGAACGACCCGGTGCTCTACGACCTATGCGACGAGCTCGGCCTGTGGGTGCTGGACGAGGCGGACGTGGAGAGTCACGGGCGGGCAGCCAGTCTGACCAGCGACTGCCGGTTCGATGCCCACATACTCGACCGTGTTCAGCGAATGGTGGTTCGTGACCGTCACCACCCGAGCGTCATGGGCTGGTCGTTGGGCAACGAGTCGGGCTACGGGCCCATCCACGATGCCGCGTCCGCCTGGATCCATCGGGTCGACCCTGGACGCTTCGTCCACTACGAAGGGTGCCATCTCCTCGATGCCGGGTCGACCCCCGGTCCGGCGACCGACATCGCCTGCCCGATGTACCCGACGGTCGACCAGGTGGCCGCGTGGGGTACCACGGCAGACCCCCGGCCGATGGTGCTGTGCGAGTACAGCCACGCCATGGGCACGAGCAACGGAGGGCTTGCGGAGTACTGGGAGATCTTCGACGCCGGCATCGGCGTGCAAGGCGGCTTCGTGTGGGAGTGGGCCGATCACTCCCTTCGCCGCGACGGCAGGCTGGTCGTGGGAGGAGGGTGCGGCGAGCCGCACCACGACCAGGCGTTCTGTGCCGACGGGCTCGTCGACGCCGACCGGCGCCCGCACGGGGGGCTGACCGAGCTGGCGTGGCTTGGTCGCCCCGTTCGCGTCCGTCCCGACACCGATCCGCGGCGTGCCGCACGGGGCTGGGTCGTCGTGCGCAACGAGCGGTACTTCCGAGACCTCTGCGACCTGGAGGCCTCGTGGACGCTGCGGGCGGACGGGGCCCCGGTGGCTTCGGGCCCGCTTCCGCTGCCGCGCCTGGGCCCGAGGGCGGAGGTCGCAGTCCGTGTGCCGCTGCCACCGTCACGCCGCGTGCTTCGCGGTGCGAGCGAGGCACACCTCGACGTGGAGGTGCGGCTGCGCGACGCGACGCCCTGGGCTGATGCCGGTCACGTCGTCGGGTGGGACCAGCATGAGCTGGCACTCGCCGAGCCGACTCGACGGGTGGTCCCCATCGGGACGGCACGAGTCGACCTCGTGGTGGGTCCCACCGGGTGGACGAGCGTCACCGCCGACGGGCTGGTGCTGGTCGGACCGCTGGGCGCGACCGTCTGGAGGGCACCCACGGACAACGACGGGACGATCGACGGGCCGACGTGGCAGCGGGGTCGACGCCACGACTGGCACCTTTGGGGGCTGGACCGGCTCGAGCAGTGCTGGGACGAGCCACGGGTGATTCGACCCCGTGTCGGGGGGCTGAGGGTCCTGGCCCGGGGGGCCTTGTCCAGCCCGACAGGGTTCGGTGACATCGTCTGGCGCCGTGAGGTGGTTCTCGACCCGCACGGCCGAGTTCGAGTCGACGAGGCGGTCAGCATCCCGGCCCGGTTCGAGGATGTTCCGCGTATCGGTGCGGTGACCCACCTTGCGGCGGGTCTGGAGGACATGACGTGGTGGGGGCTGGGCCCTCATGAGTGCTACCCCGACCGACGGATGTCCGGAATCGTCGGCATCCACAGGACCATGGTCGCTGACACCGCTGAGCCGCTTGTCCATCCCCAAGAGCACGGCACCAGGCTGGAGGTCCGCGAGGTGGTCTTCGCGGGGCCGACCGGCGCCGTCACCTTCTGCCCTGACCCGGATGGTGCCCTGCTGCAGCTGCGGGCAGGTCACCATCACGACGCCGATCTGGAGGGCGCCGGGTTGTCCGCAGCCCTGCCGACGCGGGACGAGATCGAGGTGCACCTCGATGTGGCCGTCCGCGGGATCGGCACGGCGTCCTGCGGCCCTGACGCCCTCCCGCGGTACCGCATCGCGCCAGGGCGGTACCGATGGCGCTGGTGGATGATCCTCAACCTCCAGACGCAGCGCTGACGCTCAACCCGCCCGGACTGCGGCATGGAGTGCGGGCTGGCGAGACGCCGTACCCGAGGGTGTGCCCTAGTCTCGTGATCCATGGACGTTCACTATCCCCGCGGCTGAGCCGGTATGGGTACCACCTGGGGCAATGTGCTCCTCGTCCT
>CAYHHE010000070.1:0-15509 GCA_964356295.1 uncultured Actinomycetes bacterium
ACACCGCAGGCGCTCTGATCATGGCGGGAACAACACCCAAGGCGCGCTGATCATGCTCGACCCGCACCACACGCGCGCTGATCATGCCGCGCGCGCACGGGCTCAGCCACGCAACCCGGCAAGGACGGCCGCCAGCTGCTCGACCGCCCACCGCAGGTCCGCCTCTTCGATCACCAGCGGAGGCGCCAGCCGGATGGTCGAGCCATGGGTGTCCTTGGCGAGCACGCCGCGCTGCATGAGGCGTTCGCACACCTGTCGTCCGGTAGCCAGGGACTCATCGACGTCGATGCCTGCCCACAGCCCGCGGGAGCGCACCGCCACCAGCCCCCGACCAAGCAGAGCGCGCAGGTCGTTGGCCAGCACCCGTCCCATGTCGTCGGCTCGTCGCTGCAGCGTGCCGGGCGCGAGCAGGGCGACGACCTCGCGTCCGACCGCGCTGGCCAGCGGGTTGCCGCCGAACGTGCTGCCGTGCTGGCCCGGCCGAAGAACCCCGAGCACGTCCTCGTCGGCCAGCACCGCCGACACGGGGACGACGCCGCCGCCGAGTGCCTTGCCCAGGATGACGACATCACCGACGACGCCCTCGTGCTCGCTGGCGAGGGTGCGGCCGGTCCGTCCGAGACCGGACTGGATCTCGTCGAGCATGAGCAGCACATGGTGCTCGGCGGTGATGTCCCGGACGGCTCGCAGGTACCCGTCGGGTGGGATGACCACGCCGCCCTCGCCCTGGATCGGCTCGAGCAGCACCGCGACGGTGCGCGGGGTGATCGCGCCTGCCAGGGCGTCGGTGTCACCGTAGGGGACGCTGACGAATCCGGGCGTGTACGGGCCGAAGCCGCTGCGCGCGTCCGGGTCGTCGGAGAACGAGATGATCGTGATCGTCCGGCCGTGGAAGTTGCCGTGCGCGACCACGATCTCTGCCTGGCCGTCCGGCACACCCTTGACCTCGTAGCCCCACTTGCGGGCTACCTTGAGCGCGGTCTCGACCGCCTCGGCGCCGGAGTTCATCGGCACCGCCATGTCCTTGCCGACCAGCGCCGCGAGCTCGGTGACGAACGGGCCGAACTGGTCGTGGTGGAACGCCCGGCTGGTCAGCGTCAGGCGGTCCAGCTGGGCGCGTGCTGCGGCGATGATCCGCGGGTGCTCGTGCCCGAAGTTGAGCGCGGAGTACCCGGCCAGGCAGTCCAGGTAGCGGCGTCCCTCGACGTCGGTCACCCAGGCCCCGCGACCCTCGGCCAGCACGACTGGCAACGGGTGATAGGTGTGGGCGGCGTGGGCGTCGGCGAGCGCGATGTGTCTCGCCGTCTGCGTCGCCTGTTGTGTGGACGCCGTCGGCGCCGGTCCCGGCACCGTCTACCCGATCCCGAGCTCGGCCATCCGACCCTGGACGATCATCCGAACCGCCTCGGGCGGGAACGTCTGGCCGTGCCGCACCGCGGCGGTGGCGCCGGTGACCTTCACGCCGCAGTCGCGCAGCCCGGGAGTCAGGTCCGCCAGCAGCGCAGGGCTCATCGAGTACAGCGACACGTGGGTCTTGGAGTAGCCCATCCCCACCACCTGCTTGCCGACCACGAAGACCGGGATCCGGTAGCTGATGCGCTCCTGCGCGTCCACGAGCAGAGCGAGGATCTGCTCGCGCAGGTCGCGCAGGCCCGGCTGCGCCGCAGCGGGCGCATCGGTGACGAAGGCCTCGACGTCGACGGGCAGGTCTGCCACACCTGCAGTATGCCCCTGTTGGAGGCCGTGATCCGGCTCGGCTCGGCCACCGATTCGCAGACCCAGCCCGGGGCACCGGCTCGAGCGACGGCTCGCGCCGGGCACCATGTGTCGGCATGGACCCGGGTACCGCCGACTCGCCAGTGACCGACGGGGGCGACACGGGCGTGTCCGCCGCCGAGATCGCCACGCTGCTGCTCATGGCGATCGGCGGCATCCTGCTGCCCCTGGCCGGACCGGCGGTCGGCGTGGTGCTCATGCGCTCGACGCCGCGCTGGACGGCGCGGCAGGTCAAGGTGACCTGGGGCATCCTCGGGGTGGGCCTGGTGGCTCTGCTGGTCGGCGTCGCCCTGCTGGCCTGGGTGAGCGAGTCGACGCCCGAGACCGTCCGCGCCGCACTGCTGGCGTTGGGGATCGTGGTCGCCGTGGGACCGGCGGCAGCGCTGTACGCGGCCACCCGACCCCGTCCCACCGGCTAGGGCAGCCTGTCGGCCACACTTGGCACCGTGCCGGTGGACTCCCGACTCGACGAGGCGCTCGACGCGCTGCGCCGTCGGGGAGAGCGGGTGACCGAGCCTCGGCGTGCCGTCCTCGAGGCACTCGCCCGGCTGCCCGACCACCCCACTGCCGAGGAGGTTGTCGAGGCGGTCGAGGCCAGCGCGCCCGCTGTCCATCGCGCCACCGTGTACCGGACCCTGGAGACCTTCACCGACCTGGGCATCGTCACCCACGTGCACGTGGGGCACGGGGGGACCAGCTACCACCTGGCCGAGCAACGTCACCTGCACGCCCAGTGCCAGCGCTGCGGGCGGGTGGTGGACGTGCCGGTCGAGGTACTCGACGACGTGCGGACGAGGTTGGAGGATCTCTCCGGCTTCGAGCTCGACGCCACGCACGTGGCGCTGTCGGGGCTGTGCGCCCAGTGCCGATCCGATGCCGGGGAGAGCCCCGGCCCAAGTGAGGAGGAACGATGACACGCCTCGACCACGCCCGGGTACTCGTCACGGGAGCGGCCTCCGGCATCGGCCGGCTGATGGCGCTGGGGGCTGCGGCACGGGGGGCGCACGTCATCGCCTGGGACATCGACCCGGACGGGCTGGACCGGCTGGCCGGCGAGGTCGCCGCCGTCCCGTCCCGTGTCACGACCGACGTGGTGGACGTGACCGACCGGCACGCCGTCTACGCCGCGGCCGGACGCGTGTGCGATGCGCTCGGCGGGGTCGACGTGCTCGTCCTCAACGCCGGCGTCGTGGACGCCCGGCCGATCCTCGAGGTCCCCGACGAGGCCGTCGAGCGCGTCATGGACGTCAACGTGCTGGCGCTGTTCTGGTGCACGAAGGCGTTCCTGCCCGGGATGGTCGAGCGGGGGGACGGGCACGTCGTGACGATCGCGTCCATCGCCGCCCTTACGCCCGTCCCAGGCAGTGCCGCGTACGGCGCGAGCAAGCACGCGGCCTACGGGTTCGCCGACACGCTGCGCACCGAGCTGCACGAGATCGCCCCAGGAGTCCACACGACCGTCGTCATGCCCTTCTTCATCAACACCGGCATGTTCGCCGGCGCCGGCGCCATCCGGCTGCCCACGTTCAACGAGCTGGACGAGCGCGACGTCGCCGATCGGGTCATCACCGCGATCGAGCGTGACCACGAGCGGGTCATCCTGCCCAGCACCGGCGTGGTCGTGTACTACCTGCGCGCGCTGCCGCCGCGGGTGTCGGACTGGATCGCGCATCGGGTGGGACTGCTGTCGACGATGAGGACCTTCCAGGGCCGCTCGGTGGTCGACCGGATCGATCAGCGCAGCGATCAGACCGCCTGAGCGACGGCCGCCGAGAGGACGTCCAGCTCGTCCTCGAACCCGGCGACCAGCGCCTCGGGGTCGGGGATCGTCGCAGCGTCCGTGGACACCCCGACTGTCACGGTCCCGTTGTAGGAGAAGATCGAGATACCGAAGGTCATGTCGCCGCCGCGAGGCACCCACCCGATGACACCGTCCACCTTGGCCCCGGCGAAGTAGATCGGCTGCTGCGGGCCGGGCACGTTCGTCACGAGGCCGCTGGCCTTGGTGACGAAGAAGGCGACACCGAAGTCCTCCACCGGGCCGGGTGAGATCCCCAGCCCTGCCAGCACACCGAGGGTGACCAGAGCCTCCGGCGACGACTTGAGCTCCTCGGCGCGGGCGTGCGCGACCTCCAGACGCTCGCGCGGGCCCGCCGCTGCGACGGGAAGGTCGACGAAGAAGAACCCGAAGTTGTTGCCGAGCTCGCGGGGGAGGGGCTTGTCCGGTGGGCGCAGGTCGACCGGGACGAGCACCGGCACGTCCGCCGGCTCCTCGCCGTGGTCCAACAAGTAGCGACGGAACGCCCCACCCAGCGCAGCGAGCATCACGTCGTTGACCGTGCACCCGCAGGCTCGGCCGATGGCCTTGACCTGGTCCAGGGGGATCGGGTCGGACCAGGTGGCGAGCTTGGCGATGCCGACCTCGCCGTTGAGCAGGGACGCTCGCTTGGCCGGGAGGTCGGCGACGTGCGCGAGCCGGGCGGCGTCGTGTGCGGCGCTCGCGCCCATCGCGACGAGCCGACTGGGGTGGGTCACCGTGGCGACGGACTCGGTGAGCAGGCGCCCGACCCGCCGCCGCAGTGGCGGGGACCTCCCGTCATGCGGTGGGGCGAAACCGGCGTCCGGCTGCTCGTCGGTGAGCGAGATCAGGACCCGGGCCAGCGCCATGCCGTCGGCGACGCTGTGGTGGATGCGGAACAGCATCGCGGTACCGGAGCCGAAGCCGGAGATGGTGTGCACCTGCCACATCGGCCGGGAGGCGTCGAGAGGCACGTGCTGCGACTCACCGACGTAGGTCTGCAGCGCGGCCATGCCGCCCGGTGGGTTCAGGGTGACGTAGAGCAGGTGACGGTCGAGGTCGAAGTCGTCGTCGGTGACCCAGTGGGCGCGACCGAACGGGGTTCGCGGGGACTCCGGACGTTGGGTGAACCGCGGGAACTCCTCGATGAGGCGCTCCTGGAGGACGGCGCGCAGCACCTGGTCGTCCACGGGCCGATCGGTCCACAGCACCGAGTTGACCACGATCAGGTTCTCCGGGTTGTCCATGCGCAGCCACGCGTGGTCGACCCACGGCATCGGATGCCTCGCCATCGCCATCACTCCTCTCCGGCAAGCGACGCTAGGCGAACCGGTGAGCAGCGGCCAGGGCCGGAGGTCACCCACCGAGCCCGAGACGGCGCAGCGAGTAGCCTGCCGGTCGAGGGAGGTGGGTCGGTGGCGGCAACCGAGACACGCCGCCGGGGCGGCAGCCTCGGCTTCATCATCGGGATCGCGGTGGGTATCCCTGCCACGATCTTCGCGCTGTCGAACCTCGAAAGCACGAACGTGGAGTTCCTGGGCTGGCAGGCCGAGGTCCCGCTGTGGGCGGTGATCGGGCTGTCGCTGCTGGCCGGTGTCGCCATCGGTATGGGCGTGCTGCTGGCCGTGCAGACCCGCCGGAGGCGCCATCGCAAGCGCGAGATCAAGGGCGCCCGAAAGCGCGAGGAGGCACAGAAGCAGCTCGAGTCGTCGACTGCCGAGCCGGCCGTCGACGACTCGACGCCGACGCAGGCGGCCCCCGCGCCGACCGGCACCCTCGACAACCCAGGTCGCAGCAGCACCTGATCACCTCCGCGCCGGACAGGCCGTAGGCCCTGGCTGCCCCCGTCTACCCTGGGAGCACACCAACTCACGAGGGAGCCCGTGGTGCCGTTAGCCACCGTCCTTGTCGACGAGACCCACAGCCAAGCCTGGACGATCCGTCCCGACGTGGCGGCATCAGTCAACCCCGCCAAGCCGGCAGACGCCTCCTACGCCCAGGCAGCGGACACCCTGCGACGCCGCGGTCAGCAGGTGCGTCCACACACCGCTGGGCCGCTCACCTCGCAGGTCCTCGCCGGCTGCGACGTGCTGGTGCTTGCCCACCCGTCCGAGCCGACCTGGGAGCGGGTCGTACCCGGTGGGGTACCCAAGCTCGACCCGACCGAGATGGACGCGATCGAGGCGTTCGTCCGCAGTGGTGGTGGCCTGGTGGTGCTCGGCGAGTGCGACCAGGACAAGTACGGCAACAACCTCAACGAGCTGCTCGGCAGGTTCGGTGTCCACATCGCGACGACGACCGTCCTCGATCCCCAGAGCCACGCGGCGGGCGTCGACACCTGGCTGCTGGCCGAGCCAGGGCAGCCCCCCGAGCGCGACGACCTGCTCGCCGGAGTCGCGAAGGTGTGCCTGTACCGCGCCGGTGTCATCGACGTCGAGGACGGGGCCGACGCGGTCGTGCTGCTGCGCACGTCGGCCACGGCGTCCACGCCGCAGGCTCCCCTCGCCGTCGTGGCGACCGCGGGGGCGGGACGCGTCGTCGCGTTCGCCGACTCCGACCTGTTCGGCGACGACTGCATCGACGAGTTCGACCAGCGGCGCCTGTGGGGCAACGTCGTCACCTGGGCGGCGGGGCTCCCGGCGGCCGGCTTGGCCAGCCCGTCGGGATCGAGCCCGTTGACCGCCGACCCTGCGTGGAGCGCGCTCAAGGCTGCCGTCGGCGACCTGCGCCGGATGCAGGCCAAGGACGGCTCGATCGACGCCACGCACGACCGGTCGCAGGCGGCCCGGCTCGTCGCCGAGATGGACGCGGCGATCGGGTCGTTGGCCGGCCACGTGCCGCACGACGCGGCGTACCTGCAGGCCCTGCGCGCCGACCTGCGGACGTGGGCGGACGGCGGGTTCGGCGTCCCGGACTTCCTGGACTCGCTGCTGGCCTTCCGGCCCGAGCAGCAGCGGGTGGACGGCCTGGAGCACCTCGTGGTGTTCGGGATGTACACCCAGAACGGCAACCCCGACCGGGTGATGGAGGCCGTCGCGCTGCGGGTGGTGTGGCCGGACTGGCTGGCCGAGCTCGAACGGACCCGCTACGACAACGCGGCGTTCGTCCCGGTCACGTTCCTGGACTTCACCGCCGGGTACGACACCCACTCCGCGGTGCTGTTCCCGGAGACCGTCGCGGTGCGCGAGGTCCCGCGGTTCACCTGGGGGGCGATCTTCTGCGACCGGGAGGCGGCCCGGTTCCGGCAGGTGTGCGGTGCCGCGGCGCAGACGCTGCGGCTGGCGCTGCCACCCGATGCTGCCCGGCTGCTGGCCGACCAATCGCTGGCCCAGGACACGTACGTGTTGTGGGACCTCATCCACGACCGCACCCACAGCCACGGCGACCTGCCATTCGACCCGTTCATGATCAAGCAGCGGATGCCCTACTGGATGTACGCGCTGGAAGAGCTGCGCTGCGACCTCACGGCGTTCCGGGAGGCCGTACGGCTCGAGGCCGAAGGCGTACCTCACGGTGCGCTGGTGCAGGTCGCGGTCCTGTTCGACCGGCTGTTCCGCTTCCCCATCACCGGGGAGCGCCGCCGCAACTACGACGGGCTCGGCGGGCAGCTGCTGTTCGCCTACCTGCACCGCCACGGCGTGGTGCGCTGGACGGACAACCGGCTGGCCATCGACTGGGCCACGCTGCCCGGCGCGGTCGTCTCGCTCAGCGACGCCGTCGAGCGCCTCTACCACGAGGGGATCGACCGCTCGAAGGTCGCGCAGTGGCTCACCGCCTACGCGCTGGTCTCCTCCTACGTCCCGCCGCACCCCTCGTCCGTGTGGGCCAAGGGCCCGCAGGAGCTACCACTGGACGGGCCACCGAAAGACCTGGTCGATCTGGTTCTGCCCGACGAGTTCCCGCTCAGCACCTTCTACGAGGCGCTGCGCCGCAAGCTCGCCGACACCGTGGCGGCGACGTCCGGGATCGTGGGATGACGCCGTCCCCGCTGGAGGGTGCCGTCGTCGCCGTCGCCGGGGCCGGCGGCGGGGCCGGTCCGGCACTCGCGCTGCGACTGGCGCAGGCCGGCGCCACCGTTGCCGTCACGGACGCGGCCGCCGATCGGGCCGAGCAGGTCGCGATGCTGGTGCACGAGCAGGGTGGTCGGGCCGAGGCACGCGCCGTGGACTTGCTCGATGCGGCAGCAACGCGGGCGTGGGCTGATGACCTCCTCGCGCGGCACGGCCGGGTGGACGGGCTGGTGCACCTCGTCGGTGGCTGGCGCGGCGGACGACCGCTGGTGCAGTCCGACCTGGGCGACTGGGACGTGCTGGAGGGTCCGCTGGTCCGGACCGTCCAGCGCACCTCCCAGGCGTTCCACGACGCGCTGCTGGACGCCCCTGCGGGACGCTTCGTCCTGGTCTCCTCGCGGGAGGCGACCCGACCGAGCCAGACCAACGCCGCCTACGCTGCGGCCAAGGCGGCCGCTGAGACCTGGACGCTGGCGCTAGCCGATGCGTTCGAGGCCAGCGCGGCCGCCGCCAGCATCGTCGTCGTCAAGGCGCTGCTCACCCCGGCCATGCGGGCGGACAAGCCGGATGCGCCGTTCACCGGCTACACCACGGTCGAGGCCCTCGCCGAGACGATCCTCGGGTTGTGGGACCAGCCCGCCGAGACCGTCAACGGCGCCCGGGTGTGGCTCACGGAGCACCCGTGACCCGCCTGCACGACCCCGCCCTGCGCGGCTTCGCCAGCGACAACTACGCCGGGGTGCACCCCGAGGTGCTCGACGCCCTCGCCGCGGCCAACGAGGGCCACCAGGTCTCCTACGGCGAGGACGTCTACACGCAGCGGCTCGAGCAGGTGATCCGGGCGCACTTCGGCGAGCAGGCCGAGGTGTACCCAGTGCTCAACGGCACCGGCGCCAACGTCGTCGGGCTGCAGGCGATGACCCGCCGCTGGGAGGCCGTCATCTGCAGCGACACCGCCCACGTCCATGCCGACGAGGGCGGCGCACCGGAGAAGATGGCCGGGCTGAAGCTGCTCACCGTCCCCACGCCGGACGGCAAGCTCACCCCCGACCTCGTGGACCGCCAGGCCTACGGGTTCGGCGACGAGCACCGGGCCCAGCCCGCGGTGGTGTCGATCACCCAGAGCACCGAGATGGGCACCCGCTACACCCCGTCCGAGATCGCCGCGCTCGCTGACCATGCGCACGAGCGAGGGATGCGGCTGCACCTGGACGGCGCGCGCATCGCCAACGCCGCTGCCGGGCTGGGCCTGCCGATGCGGGCGTTCACCACCGACGTGGGCGTCGACGTGCTGTCCTTCGGCGGGACGAAGAACGGGCTGCTGGCCGCCGAGGCGGTCGTGGTTCTCGACCCGGGAGCGGTCCTCGGCGTCCACTACCTGCGCAAGACGTCGATGCAGCTGGCGTCCAAGATGCGTTTCTTCTCCGTACAGCTTCTTGCCCTGCTCGAGGGAGACCTGTGGCTACGCAGCGCGCAGCACGCCAACGCCATGGCAGCCCGCCTGGATGCTGCGGTCCGCGACATCCCGGGGGTTCAGGTGACCCAGCCGGTGCAGGCCAACGCCGTGTTCGCCGTCCTGCCCGCCGAGGTCACCGAGCGGCTGCAGAAGCGTGTCAGGTTCTACACCTGGGACCCGCGCACCGGCGAGGTGCGGTGGATGTGCGCCTTCGACACCACCCCGGACGACGTGGACGCGTTCGCGGCGGCCATCGCCGAGGAGATGGCCGGCTGACATGGCGGGGGCACCCGGGACGCCACGCCGGTCCGCCCCGAGGTCGGCGCTGCGCTGGCTCGTCGTCTGCGGTGTGCTGATCGCCGGCTGCGGCACCCCGCTCGACCCGGGCGTGGCCGGTTCGGGCGAGGTCGTGGAGGCCGAGCCTGAGCTGGGCCCGTTCACCGGCCTCGAGGTCGGCTCGGCCTTCGAGGTCACCCTCACCCCGGGAACGGAGCCCGGGCTGCTCATCCGCACGGACGACAACGTCATCGACCTGGTCTCGACTGAGGTCAGCGGCGGTGTGCTGCAGATCGGGCTGTCCGGCCGGGTCCGCGATGCCACCCTGCAGGCCGAGGTCACCGTCCCCGGTGACGGGCTGGCGTCCCTAGACGTCAACGGTGCCGCCACGGTAACGGCCACCGAGACGGTCACTGACCCATCGGTGGAGATCGCCGCAGACGGGGCGAGCCGCGTGTTCCTGGTGGTGTCGTCCCAGGACGTGACGGTGGACGCGAACGGCGCCAGCGTGGTGAACCTCAACGGCGAGGCACGCTCCGTCACCGCCTCGGCGGACGGGGCGTCCACCATCGAGATGGTCGAGCTGCCGGTGACCGAGGCGGACGTCGAGGCCAACGGGGCCAGCACCGTCGAGCTCACCGTGACCGACGTGCTCACCGCACGCGCCGGTGGCGCGTCCACGATCCGCTACTCCGGCAGCCCCGCCGACGTGGACAGCCAGACCGGTGGCGCCTCCACGATCAGCCCGTCGCGGTAGCGCCCGGCCGCGTCCGGGGGTCAACTCTCGGTGAATCTGCGGGCACACCCGCACAACGTGGGCCAGACTGCCCCTTGGAGGTGCCCCCATGACCGCCGAGCAGACCGGTCCCGCCGACGTGGACCAGCCCACCGCCGACCCGCCCGCGAGCGGCCGCCACGACCACACCGTCGACGTCGAGACGGTGATGGATCTCGCCGACATCATCTCCTCGCTGCAGGACCTCTCGGCCGAGGAGCTGGTGCTGAGCGGGCTGTCGGTGGAGGGCACCTGGGACGAGGTGGACGACCCCGTGCTGCTCGGGCCGGACGGCCGTCCGGTGGACACCTGGCGCGAGGGCTACCCCTACGAGCACCGGATGAGCCGACGCGAGTACGAGTACAGCAAGCGCCTGCTGCAGATCGAGCTGCTGAAGATGCAGACCTGGGTGAAGGAGACCGGCCAGCGCATCGCCATCGTCTTCGAGGGCCGGGACGCGGCCGGCAAGGGTGGCACCATCAAGCGCTTCATGGAGCACCTGAACCCGCGCGGCGCCTCGGTCGTGGCCCTGGTCAAGCCGTCGGAGCGGGAGAAGGGCCAGTGGTACTTCCAGCGCTACATCCAGCACCTGCCCACCGAGGGCGAGATCGTGATGTTCGACCGGTCCTGGTACAACCGCGCCGTCGTCGAGCGGGTGATGGGGTTCGCTACGAACGAGCAGTACGAGGAGTTCATGCGCCAGGCGCCGGCGTTCGAGCGCATGCTCGTTCGGGACGGCATCATCCTGATCAAGTTCTGGTTCTCGGTGTCGCGCAAGGAGCAGATCGCCCGGTTCACCATCCGGCGCATCGACCCGGTGCGGCAGTGGAAGCTGTCCCCGATGGATCTGGCGTCCCTGGACCGGTGGGACACCTACACCGACGCCAAGGAGGCGATGTTCTACTACACCGACACCGACTGGGCTCCGTGGACCGTCGTGCGCAGCAACGACAAGAAGCGGGGCCGCGTCGAGGCGATGCGCTTCGTCCTGGACAAGCTGCCCTACGACGACAAGGACGAGTCGATCGTCGGTGACCCCGACCCGAGCATCGTCGGCCCGCCTCACGAGATCTACGAGTTCGGCGAGGCCACCGGCCGGTCCTTCCCGGCCCTGTAGAGCGCGCGCCCCCGGCGGCGCGCCCCCCGGCGGCGCGCCCTCCGCCGATCTTGACGTTACGGCCGCACAGCGCCCGGGTAGTCGGCGCTTTCGTCAAGATCGCGCAGCGTGGGGAGGGGCGCCGGTAGCGTGGCGAGCGTGGAGTACGACTTCTCCGACCTGCGGGCGGTGTACGTCAACTGCACGCTGAAACGGTCGCCGGACCTGTCGCACACCGCCGGGCTCATGGCTGTCAGCACCGCGATCATGCGCGCACACGGGGTCGAGGTGGACGAGATCCGGGCGGTCGACCACGAGATCGCCCCTGGCGTCTACCCCGACATGACGAACCCGCCGGTTGGCACGCCCGCCACCCGCGACGACTGGCCTGTGCTGTGGCCCAGGATCGAGGCGGCGAACATGCTGGTCGTGGGCACCCCGATCTGGCTGGGTGAGAGGTCCACCCAGCGCAACGCCACCTTCATGACCTGGAACCTCATGCACCTGGCAGCACTGCTGGCGCGCGGGGACGGCATCCCGGCGTGGGGGAACGTGCGCACCGCGTGGGACTCCGGGGAGCGGTTCGACCACCCGAACCCCGAGTACCGGTGATCGGCCGCGCAGAGCGGTGACGCGGGTCCTCGTCGTCACCAACGACTTCCCTCCCCGTCCGGGCGGCATCCAGACCTTCGTCCACGAGCTCGTCCGGCGACTTCCCACCGACGACGTGCTGGTCTACGCGTCCCGCTTCCCGGGGTGGGAGGCGTTCGACGCTGCCGCGCCGTTCGAGGTCGTCCGTCAGGAGACCTCTGTCCTGCTCCCGACCCCATCAACACGCGCCCGGGCCATCGGGCTCGCCAGGCGCCACGACGCCGAGGCCGTCCTGTTCGGCGCCGCTGCACCGCTCGGCCTGCTCGCGCCGTCCCTGCGCCAGGCCGGAGTCGCTCGCTCGGTCGGGATCACCCATGGCCACGAGGCCGGCTGGTCCGGGTACCCGGGGGCGCGGCAGGTGATCCGGCGCGTGGGCGAGAGCGTGGACGTGCTCACCTACCTCGGCGACTTCACCCGCCAGCGCATGAGCCGGGTGCTCAGCCCGGCGGCGGCAGCGCGCATGCAGCGCCTGACGCCGGGGGTGGACGCCGCGGTGTTCCATCCCGGCGCGGACGGTGCCGCCGTCCGCGCAGCCCACGGTCTGACCGATCGGCCGGTGGTCGTCTGCGTGTCCCGGTTGATGCCCCGCAAGGGTCAGGACGTGCTGATCCGGGCCCTTCCCCGGGTCCGCCTGCGCGTCCCGGAGACCGCTTTGCTGCTGGTGGGCGGCGGGCCGCAGCGCGAGCGACTCGAGGCGCTGGCGCGCGACACCGGTATGGGCCATCACGTCGTGCTCACCGGCTCCGTGGAGTCCGAGGCGCTGCCGGCGTACTTCCGCGCGGGGGACGTGTTCGCGATGCCCTGCCGCACCCGGCACCTCGGGCTCGACGTCGAGGGTCTGGGCATCGTCTTCCTGGAGGCCTCGGCCACCGAGCGCCCGGTGGTGGCCGGACGCTCCGGGGGTGCCCCCGATGCCGTGCTGCCCGGACGCACCGGCGAGGTCGTCCACGGCGAGGACGTCGAGCAGGTCGCCGACGCCATCGCCGGCCTGCTCGAGCACCCGACTCGGGCTGCTGCTCTGGGTGCCGCCGGACGCGAGTGGGTGCAGCGCGAGTGGACCTGGGAGGGTTCGGTGGCCCGACTCGCTGCGCTGCTGTCCGGCTGAGCCCCGACCGGGTTCGCGCCCGGTGGACCTTCGATCGGCCCCGCGCGATCGGGCCCGGCAGCGGCCCCCGCCCCCGTCCGGCCCCCGTCCGGCCCCCCGTCCATGATCGACGGCGGATTCGGTGCCCCCGGCGGATGATCCACGGAGCCTTTGGTGCGCTCCGGGCACCGAAACCGCCGTGGATCACCGCCGCAGCGCACCAGACCCGCCGTGGATCACCGGCAGGGCCGGCTGACCGGCACCGAACCCGTGACAAGCGGCCCCCGTCGACGGCACAAGGGCCCGAAACCCCCTGTGCCATAGGGCACTTGCGGAAGCTACTCGTAAGTAGGATCATATGTTACTGGCGAGTAACCCGCCGCGCTCCCGCATACCTACCGACGGTGGAGGACACCATGGGGCACTACATCTCGAACCTGCGCGACATCGAGTTCAACCTCTTCGAGGTGCTGGGACGGGACGAGGTGCTCGGCCATGGCCCGTTCGAGGAGACCGACGTCGAGATGGCGCGCGACGTGCTGGCACAGGTCGACCGGCTCGCGAGGGAGGACCTCGCCGAGTCGTTCGCTGCGGATGACCGCAACACGACGGTCTACGACGCCGAGGCCCGCACAGTCACCGTTCCCGAGGGCATGCGCAGCGCGTACCAGAGCTGGATGGAGTCGGGCTTCTGGTCCCTCGGCATCCCGCATGAGATCGGAGGCCAGCCCGCGCCGGCGACCCTGGTGTGGTCGATGGCCGAGCTCGTGCTCGGTGCCCACCCTGGGGTGTTCCTGTACAACATGGGCGCGGCGTTCGCTGCCATCCTGAACGGCAATGCGACTGAGGAGCAGAAGAAGGTCGCGCGGCTCATGGTGGAGCACCAGTGGAACGCCACCATGGTGCTCACCGAACCGGACGCCGGGTCCGACGTGGGCGCGGGCAAGACCAAGGCCCACCCGCAGCCCGACGGCACCTGGCACATCAAGGGCGTCAAGCGCTTCATCACCGCAGGTGAGCACGACCTGTCCGAGAACATCGTCCACCTCGTCCTTGCCCGGCCCGTCGGCGTCGAGGGCGCCGGCGGCCCGGGTACCAAGGGCCTGTCGCTGTTCATCGTCCCGAAGTACCTCTTCGACTGGGACACCGGTGAGCTCGGGGAGCGCAACGGGGTGTACGCCACCAACGTCGAGCGCAAGATGGGCATCAAGGTCTCCGCCACGTGCGAGATGACCTTCGGGGACGGCGCCCCCGCGATCGGCTACCTCGTGGGTGACGTGCACGACGGCATCGCCCAGATGTTCCAGGTGATCGAGCAGGCCCGGATGATGGTCGGCACCAAGGCCATCTCGACGCTGTCGACCGGCTACCTCAACGCGCTCGAGTACGCCAAGCAGCGCATCCAGGGCGCTGACCTCACCCGGGCCGCGGACAAGGCCGCTCCGCGCGTCCCGATCACGAACCACCCGGACGTGCGCCGCTCGCTGATGACCCAGAAGGCGTTCGCCGAGGGTATGCGGGCCCTGGTCCTGTTCACCGCGTCGATGCAGGATGCGGTGGCCATGGCCAAGGCCAAGGGCGAGCACGACGACCTGGCCGAGCGGGTCAACGACCTGCTGCTGCCCATCGTCAAGGGCTACGGCTCCGAGCGGGCGTGGGTGCTGCTGGGCTCGGAGTGCCTGCAGACCTTCGGTGGGTCAGGCTTCCTGCAGGACTACCCGATCGAGCAGTACGTCCGCGACGCCAAGATCGACACCCTGTACGAGGGCACGACCGCGATCCAGGGCCAGGACTTCTTCTTCCGCAAGATCGTCAAGGACCAGGCCAAGGCGCTGACCTGGCTGGCCGGGCAGATCGGTGAGTTCGTCGCCAGCGATGCGGGCAACGGACGGCTCAAGGAAGACCGCGAGATGCTCGGCAAGGCACTCGAGGACGTCCAGGGGATGCTCGGGACGGTGTTCGGCTACCTGATGGCGGCCAACCCGCAGGCCGACGGCAGCGACATCCGCAGCCTGTACAAGGTCGGGCTCAACACCACCCGGCTGCTCATGGCCACCGGCGACGTCGTCGTCGCCTGGCTGCTGCTGCGCCAGGCCGAGGTGGCATTGCGGGCCCTGGCCGGCGAGGTGTCCGAGGCCGACCAGTCCTTCTACGAGGGCAAGATCGCCGCAGCTCAGTGGTTCGTGCACCAGGTGCTGCCGAAGCTCGCTGCGGAGCGGGTCATCGCCGAGGCCACCGACAACTCGATCATGGACCTGCCGATCGAGGCCTTCTAGGACGGACTCCCGGCTCGGCGGCGTCCGGAGCCGCTGCTGATCCAGGTGCGCTCCCCGACTCGCGCGGGGGGGGGCGGACCTGGGGTAGGAAGGTGACATGCCCACGTTTCGGGTTCCCGCAGGCTTCGGGGTCATCCTGGTCGGCGTGGGTCTGGTCACGGCCTTCGTGCTCGGTGACTTCATCCCTGGGATGGTGTTCATCGGTTGGATCATCGCCTTCACCGGGGTCGCGGCGCTGACCCGCGGCGACTCCGGTGCACCGGACGAGAACGACTCTCAGGCCTGACGCGGGACCGGCTGGTAGTTAGCCC
>CAYHHE010000071.1:0-1668 GCA_964356295.1 uncultured Actinomycetes bacterium
GTCCATGCCTGTCACGACTCAATGATCCCTGCTCGGGTGGGGGTCTCCAAGGGCTAGGCCTCGTGGGGTTGGCCACGCTGCTACTCGCCCGAGCGGTCCCGTCCGCGATCCCCTCTGTGAGAGCCTGCGCGCTGAGTCCGCAAGTGCGGGGACTCGCCCGTTCGGTGGACTTGCCGACGAATGCCCGAGCGGTAGCCTCAGCAGGTCGTTCTATTGGCCGCGATTGACGAGGAGTCGGTCATCTTTGGCAACCCCAGGCTCTCTGCGACGCGGGGGGCCATCAGTGCGACGGCTGCGCTGGTCATCGCAGCCGTCCTGCTGAGCGTCGGCATCGCGGCGGGGTTCGTCGTCACGGCCACCAGCACGCGGGAGCAGACCGAGATCATCGCGCAGGGTGAGCAGGGTCCACCGGGCGAGCCTGGTGAGCCGGGTACGGGTGGGCAGCCGGGCGAGCCCGGGGAGGCGGGTGAACCCGGGTCCGAGGGCCCCGCGGGTCCGCAGGGTGAGACCGGGCCCGCCGGAGCGCAGGGAGAAACGGGCGCCGCGGGTCCGCAGGGCGAGCAGGGCCTCCAGGGCGAGCAGGGCCTCCAGGGCGATCAGGGCCTCCAGGGCGAGCAGGGGCCTCAGGGCGGGCAGGGGCCTCAGGGCGGGCAGGGCCTGTCCGCGTACGAGGTCTGGCTCGCCGCCGGCAACTCCGGAACGGTTGTTGAGTACCTCGAGTCCTTGCGTGGCCCCCAGGGTGTGCCGGGACCCCCGGGGCCGGAAGGCCCCCAGGGAGGGGTCGGTCCGGCGGGACCGCAGGGACCTCAGGGCGAGAAGGGAGATCCCGGGACGATCTCGACTGCGGTTGTCGGACCCGTGACGAAGGCGGAGCAGGTTGCCGACGGTGACACGATTACCATCACTGCTCAGTGCGGAGCTGGAGCGACCGTCATCGGCGGTGGCGGTAGCGTGCGGTTCTCCTCGGCCCAGGCCTTCCAGACCGCGAGTCTCACCGGGAGTTACCCAGACCCGACCACCCAAAGCTGGGTGGTGGAGGCGCGAGCGACAGTCACCGGAAGCCAGACGGTCGAGATGATCCTCAACGCTTACGCGATCTGTTCGGTGCCTGCGCAGGAGCAGCCATCCCCAGGTCAAGCACTGGGTTAGCCTTCAGCATCGGGGCGCCCCGGCGGGGGCGCGTACGATGCGCGCGGTGGTGCCAGTGCCCGTGCTGTCTCCCGCAGCCGACCTGGTCGACTGCGGGATTGGTGCTCTCCGAGCACCGAATCCGCCGTGGATCATCAGTCCAGAGCACCAGGAGCGCCGTGGATCATCATGAGTGGGCGCTTCGTGCGGCGCCCAGGGCACAGGAGCGCGGGCCACGGCAGTGCTGGGGGAGAGGCCGCCCATGACGCTGCCCCGCCTGGAGGAGGAGCCAGGGACTCGCAGGTCACCGACCGTGGGCAGCTTCGGTCGCTGGTGGCCGAGTCGCGACGAACGGATCTTCGTCGCGTTGCGCTTCGCCTTGCTGATCGGCGGTGTGCTGCTGGCGACCGCGACCGGCAGCCTGAGTCGGCTGCAGTGGTCGTTCGTGTCGCTGCTGCTGGTCGCCATCGTCGCGTCGGTTCCCGCGAGGGCCGCGAGGACCCCGGGTGCCGCGCTGGTCGAGGCGATGGCCGTCGTGAC
>CAYHHE010000071.1:1768-13390 GCA_964356295.1 uncultured Actinomycetes bacterium
CGAGGGCCGCGAGGACCCCGGGTGCCGCGCTGGTCGAGGCGATGGCCGTCGTGACGATCGCGACGATCCCGGAACCGGCAGGCGGTCCGGTGCTGGTCTACTGGCTCGCGCCTGGGCTGACCGCCGGGATGCGCGGTGGCTACCGCTGGAGTCTGGCCAGCACCGCGCTTCCCGTCGTTGCCGGTCTTCTGCTGATCGAGCGCGAGCAGAGCGACTTCGACCCCCTGTCGCTGGTCAGCCTGGTCCAGTGGGGGGTGCTCTCCCTGGGCCTGGGCCAGATGGGGGCCTGGATCAAGAGGCAGGAGCGACGCGCCGCTGACCCGGTGGCCGAGTCGTACGGCGAAGCCGTCCGGCTGCTGACCGAGCTCGAGGAGATCTCCCGGAGACTGCCGACAGGGCTGGACGTCGGGACGATGGCACAGGGCTTGCTCGAGGAGATGATCAGTCTGGTGCCTGCGGAGCGCGGTGCCGTGGTGGCACGAGACCAGTCCGGCGAGTTCATCCCGGTCGCCGGCACGCCTGTCACTACCGGGGAGTGGATGCCAGACGACCTCGACGTCGAGGCGTGGCTGCTGCTGAGCGACTCCGAGGAGCCCCTCGCCCTCGGTGGCTCCGACGGCCGGTCCGTCGTCGTGCCGCTGCGGGTCGGTCAGCGGCTGGTCGGGTTCGTGATGCTGCTCCAGCCGAGCGGAGACCTCGACCCGGTGCAGGTCGAACGAGTGATGAAGACCGCTGCGCAGGGCGCCGTACCGCTGGAGGCGGCACTGCTCTTCGACGCGGTACGCCATCTGGCCACCAGCGAGGAGCGTGGCCGCATCGCCCGAGAGATCCACGACGGCATCGCACAAGACATCGCCTTCCTGGGGTACGCCGCGGACGAGATCGTGGATGTGGCTGACGAAGGTCCGGTGCACGAGCTGGCTCTCGAGCTCCGCAAGCAGATCACCCGCGTGGTCGCTGAGCTGCGGATGTCGGTGTACGCATGGCGTGAGCAGGCGCCGACCAGCCACACCCTGGGCACTGGCATCAGCGACTACGCTCGACGGATGTTCGACACCGACGAGGCCAAGGTGCACGTCGTGCTGGACGAGTCGGCGCGACGCCTGCGACCAGGCATCGAGGCCGAGGTGCTGCGCATCGCGCAGGAGGCGCTGACCAACGCCCGCCGGCACGCGGACGCGAAGAACCTCTGGGTGACCTGCCGGGTCGCCAGCCCGCACGCGGTCATCACGATCGAGGACGACGGTGTGGGTCTGACCGGCCAGAAGCGTCCGGACAGCTTCGGGCTCGAGATCATGTCGGAGCGGGCCCGCAAGATCAATGCCGACCTGAGGTTCGAGCCGCGTCCGGGCGGTGGGACGATTGTGCGGCTGATCCTCTGACCCGCGACTGACCTAGAGGCCGCCATGAAGCCCCAACGCAGGGCGCCCTCCCAGAAAGAGACCGACCTCAGGGCCTTTGCGTGGCTGTCCATCGCCGCTGCGGTCGTCACGATCGCCCTGAAGTCGGTCGCGGCGTGGGTGACCGGATCGGTGGGTCTGCTCTCGGACGCGTTCGAGTCGGCGGTCAACCTCGTGGCCGCGGTCGTCGCGCTGATCGCGCTGGGAGCGGCCGCGCGCCCGCCGGACCACCGTCATCCGTTCGGCAGAGGCAAGGCCGAGTACCTCTCGGCGGGGACGGAAGGCGGCATGATCTTCGTCGCCGCGGTGGCGATCGTCTGGACGGCGATCGAGCGGTTGATCACCCCCCAGCCGGTGGAGCAGTTCGGCGTCGGCCTGCTCATATCGTCGGCCGCTACCGTGATCAACCTGGTCGTCGGTCTGACGCTCATCCGCCAGGGCCGCAGACATCGGTCCATCACCCTGGAGGCCGACGGCAAGCACCTGCTCACCGACGTGTGGACCTCGGTGGGCGTGCTGGTCGGTGTCGGCGTGGTCGCGCTGACAGGCTGGAACCGCCTCGACCCGATCCTCGCTCTCGCCGTCGGGATCAACATCCTCGTCACCGGCTTCGGGCTGCTGCGACGCTCCGGGGCCGGTCTGCTCGACGTGGCGTTGCCGGCGGCCGACCAGGACAGGATCGCCGCAGTGCTCCGCCGGTACCAGGAAAGTGGCATCACGTTCCACGCCCTGCGCACCCGCGAGGCGGGCCGCCAGAGGTTCGTCTACGTCCACGTCCTGGTGCCTGGCGCCTGGACGGTGCAGCAGGGGCACGACCTGCTGGAAGAGCTGGAGCGGGACATAGCCGTGGCGCTGCCCGGCGTGACGACGTTCACCCATCTGGAGCCGCTGGAGGACCCAGCCTCCCACGCCGACCAGCATCTGGGGGACGCGCGCTTTCGTGAGTAGCCGGGCGGTCAGCGCGGCTCGGCAGGGGCGCTGCCGTCGGCAGGGACCACGAGGACGGGCTGCTCGGCGAACTCCAGCACCTGCCGCACCTCCGAGCCGACGTAGGGCTGCCCGGCGGCGCGGCGGTCCGAGCGACCGATGACGATGACATCGGGCCGGTAGGCGCGCGCCTCGTCCAGGATGCAACGCGCGGGTTCGCCCATCAAAGCGGTGGTCTCCGTCTCCACGTCGCGGGCCAGGCCGAGCTCCACGACGTAGCGCAGCACAGCGGTCTGACCACCGCCACGCCGAGCGCGCAGAGCGTCGGAGGACTCGAGGTGACCGGGAAGCCCGGCCAGGGCAGCCTCGAGGCGTCCGTCGAGCAGCACCGTCGTCGCGCGCACCGAAGCGCCGCAGACCCGGGCCAGGTCCATCGCGACCCGTGCCGCCGCGAGCCCAGCCGGGGAGTCGTCGACTGCGACCAGTATCCGTGTGATCATGCCTGCGTCCCTCCCACCTCCGAGGGTCCTGGTGCGCGTCGGCTGCCCGGAGCACCCCGGCCGGCCCCTCGTCGCATCCGCACCCCGTCCTCGCGCTCCTGCTCCTCCAGGGTCTCGCTGAGCCGGCGGTGTGCCTCGTCCAGGCGCGGGATCCACCGCTTCTCGATGGCCCGCAGCCGCCGTCGCGTGGCCGCGACCTCGGACTGGACGGCCTGCAGCGCTGCCGTGGCGACCGCGTGCGCAGCGGCGGTGTCGAGTGCCTCCCGGTAGGCCAGGCGGGCCTGGATCAGGGCCGAGTTGTCCGCGGTGGCTGCATCGGGCGCGGGCTCCGGCAGGTGCAGCAGCGCCCGCTCCGGGTAGTGGACTCCCATGGTCGTGGCCCAGGCGATGTCGACGGTGGCCGGCCGGGCATCGGTGGCAAGGCGCAGGCCGCGTTGGCCGCTGAGCAGCACGGCGCGCCGCATCCATCGCTCGGCCTCCTCGACCGCAGCCACCCAGGCACGCTCGGTCCGCGTGACCAGCAGGGCGAAGCGCTGCTCCTCTGCCGCCAGGATCCGCAGCTTGGACTCCAGCAGGCCGGCTCCGCGCTGCGCTACCTCGCCCCGACGACGTAACCAGACCCGGCCCGCCCGTCCCGGCGGCTGCCCGCGGATCGTGTTCACGAGGCCGCCCTCCCGTCGCTGGGAGGATGCCCCGGCAGGTGCGCCGCCGCCTGCTCGGGTGTCACCATGGTCAGCTCCCGGCGAGGCAGGACGGCCAGTGCTGCCCAGATCCCGTCCAGGGTGGCGGTCAGCGATCGGTTCTCCGAGGGTGCCTGGTTGATGAGGTCGGCGTGCAGCCGCTCCTCGAAGGCCACGAACATCCGGTCGGTCTGGCTCAGCGCCTCCTCCCCGACCAGGTCGGCCAGCTCCCGGGCCTGCCGCGCCCGAGCGAGTGCGGCCAGTGCCTGGGAGGCGACGTCGAGGTGGTCCGGCCGGGTGCGCCCGGCGCCGACACCCTTGCGCATCAGCCGCGACAGCGAGCCGAGCAGGTCGACGGGCGGGTAGACGTTGCGGGCGGCGAGGTCCGCGGACAGCACCACCTGCCCCTCGGTGATGTACCCGGTCAGGTCGGGGACCGGGTGGGTGATGTCGCCGGCGGGCATGGTGAGGAATGGCAGCACGGTCACCGAACCGGGCTGGCCGCGGATCCGGCCGCAGCGCTCGTACAGCGAGGCGAGGTCGCTGTAGAGGTAGCCCGGGTAGGCCCGTCGGGCCGGGATCTCGCCTCGGGTGGAGGAGACCTCCCGAAGTGCCTCGGCGTAGCTGGTCATGTCGCCCATGACGACGAGCACGTGACGTCCCTCGACGAACGCCAGGTGCTCGGCGACGGTGAGGGCCAGCCTCGGGGTCAGCAGCCGTTCGATGACGGGGTCGTCGGCCAGGTTGAGGAACGTGACGAGCTCGCCAGCAGCCGATCGCTCCTCTAGGGCGTCCCGGACCGACGCCGCGTCGGCGTGCGTGAGTCCCATGGCGGCGAACACGACGCTGAACGGCTCCCCCCCGGCGGAGGCCTGCGCGGCGATCTGGGTGGCCATCGCCAGATGCGGCAGCCCGGCAACGGAGAAGATCGGCAGCTTCTGCCCGCGCACCAGCGTCGCGAACCCGTCGATCGCCGACACCCCGGTCAGGACGGGCTCCGCCGGCGGCTCGCGGAGCAGGGGGTTCATCGGCAGGCCGAGGGTGGGGGAGGACTGCGCAGCGAGCACCGGCGGACCGCCGTCGATCGGGTCCCCGCGGCCGTTGCACACCCGCCCGAGCCAGGCCGGCCCCACGGGGATGCGCAGCGGCCCACCGGAGAACACGACGCTGGTGCGATCCGGGTCGATCCCGTCGGTCCCCTCGAACACCTCGAGGACGGCCAGGTCGTGGTCGACCTCCAGCACAAGCCCGTGCCTGGACGCGGCGGAGTCCACCCGGACGACCACGAACTCGTCCCATCCGACGCCGTCCACGCCCTGCACGACGATGAGCGGGTCGCGGACCTCGGACACCCCGGTGTGCTCGACCCGACCCCAGGCGGTCGTCACGGCACGTCCACGAGACCGGTCAGGCGTTCCGGCGGCGGCCCGTCCAGCATGTCGAGCCTGGCCAGGATCTCCTCGCGTCGGGCGTGCACCGCATCGACGTCGTCGGCGCCCGACTCCTCACGGGCGCGCAGCAGCCTGGAGAAGTCCTGCTCCTCGATCGTCGAGGCCAGCACGTCACGATCGGCCAGCGTGTGGCAGCGGGCCACGACGTCCAGGACCGCCTGGACGAGCGCCGCCCCCTTCTCCGGTGCACACGAGGCGTCCACCTCGGACAAGGCGCTCTGCTGCAGGACGCCCTCGCGCAGCAGCCGGGCACCGAGCAGCACGACTCGCTCGGCAGCAGGCAGCGACCCCAGCCCGACCAGGTCGGCAAGCGCGGAGAGCCGGTCGGCCTCGGCCAGCATGGCGATGACGCGCGAGCGACGGCTCCACCATCCGGGGTCGCCGGTCCTGGTGTGCCAGGTCCCCAGGTCGGCGGCGTCGCGCGAGAACGAGCCGGTCCACGACACCGCGGGGTAGTGCCGGGCGTAGGCGAGGTCGCGGTCCAGAGACCAGACGCAGCGGACGAAGCGTTCGGTGTTGGCCGTCACCGGCTCGGTCCGGTCGCCCCCCGGCGGCGACACCGCGCCGATGACGGTGACCGAGCCCTCTTGGCCTCCCAGGGTTCGCACGTGCCCCGCCCGCTCGTAGAACGCCGCGAGCGCCGAGGCGAGGTTGGCGGGGTAGCCCTCCTCGGCCGGCAGGGCGCCCGAGCGGGAGGCGAACTCGCGAAGCGCCTCGGCCCAGCGGGAGGTGGAGTCGGCGATGACCACGGTGTGGTAGCCCATGTCGCGGAAGAACTCCGCCACCGTCACGCCGCTGTAGATGCTTGCCTCGCGGGCCATCATCGGCATGTTCGAGGTGTTGGCGAGGACCACCGTCCGGTGGGCCAGCGGCGTGCTGGTGCGGGGGTCGACCAGCTCGGCCAGGTCGGCGACCACGTCGGCCATCTCGTTGCCGCGCTCCCCGCATCCCACGTAGACGATCACGTCGGCGTCACACCACTTGGCCACCTGCTGGAGCAGCATGGTCTTGCCGGTGCCGAACCCGCCGGGGACCGCCGCGGTGCTGCCGCGCGCGATCGGGTAGAGCAGGTCGAGGGCCCGCTGCCCGGTCTGCAACGCGGTCACCTCGTCGAGCCGGTCTGCGTAGGGGCGCGCATGCCGGACCGGCCAGCGCTGCACCAACGGCACAGCGGCCCGTCCCCCGGTGTGGGTGTCCAGCCAGGCCACCACGGCCTCGGAGGGGTACTCGCCCTCGACGACGACATCGGTGACACGACCCGACGTCGCCGGAGGCACCAGCACCCGGAACTCGACAGTTCCCGGCACGTCCACGGTGGCCACCACGGCACCAGCGGCCACGTCGTCTCCGCACTTCACAGCCGGCACCACATGCCACCGCCGGTCCGGCTCCTCCTGCGCCCGGGACGCGGTCAGCCACGCGCCAGCCGTGCTCAGCGGCCGGAGCAGGCCGTCGACGACCGAGCCGAGCAGGGCCGGGCCAAGTGGAGCGACCAGCGGGACGCCCGCAGGCTCCACCGGGGCACCTGGGCACAGACCGCCGGTGTACTCGTAGGCCTGCACGGTGGCCACACCACCGCGCAGAGCGACGACCTCGCCGGGCAGTCGGTCCGGGCCGAGCCGCACGATGTCGGCCATCGCCAGGCCGGTGAGCCCCTCGACCTCGACCAGTGGCCCAGCCACCCGCACCACCCGACCAGCGGTGTGCGAGGGGGCCGGCGCCGAGTCGGTCACGGCGTCCACAGCCCCTCGAGGTCGCTGCCCAGCGAGTCGACGACGCGGTCGGCCAGGTCGGCCACCAGGAAGATCGCTCGGGCGTGATCAGTCGTTGCGACGATGCCTGCGTCGGGGTGGTCGACGATGGTGGCCGACGTCCCGAGGTCGGACCGGGCGCGGGCGACCAGCTGCTCCCGTACCGCGGGACGAGTCCCCGGGTCGGCCCACAGCGCACGGGCTGCCTGGCGGGCTTGGTCGCGCAACCGGTCCAACGCTTGGCGCTGGGTGCTCAGCACGACGCTGCGGGCCCGGCGTCGCGCCCTGGCGCGCTGCTCCACCCGCAGCCGCTCGGCGTCCCGCTCCCCTTCGGTGCGTGCCCGCTGGAGGATCTGCTCGGCCTCGTGCCTCCCGCGGGCCAGTGTCTCCGCGGCCTCCCGCTCGGCCTGCGCCACGACCGTGTCCGCATCGCGCTGCGCGGCCCGCTGCAGCGCGATACGGACTGGGGTCAGAGCGTCCCCGACCGCTGTCTCGTCGGCCGCCGGGCGCTGCTCGGGCGCTGCGGGGGCGGTGGTGGTCACGGCGGCATCACCGCGATGAGTCGGCCGTCGCCGATGCCCGCGACAGCGTCCGCGATCTCCGGGGTGACGATGACGAGGGTGACCTCCTCAGGCAGCTCGCGCCAGGCCTGGCGCGCCTCGTCCGCGGTGCCGACCGGCAGCACGGATACACCCGCCAGACCCCATCCGCTCACCCGGGTTGCCTCTCCGATCGCGGCGACGTCTCCCATCACGCCTGCCCGATGAGGATGATCCCGACGATGAGTCCGTAGATGGCGATCCCCTCGGCCAACCCGACGATCACCATGGCCCGTCCGAAGATCTCCGGCCGCTCGCTGATGGCGGCCAGGGCCGCGGCTCCGGTGTAGGCGACACCGATGGCTGCCCCGATGCCGCAGCCGGCCACGGCGATGGACGCGCCGATGAGGGCGGACGAGCGGACGGAGGAGTCCGTGCTGGTGGCCTCCTCTTGGCCGACCACCTCCGGGGCTCCCGCAGGTGCGGCCGAGACGTCGGTGGCCTCAGCGGGTGTGCCGCCCATCGCACCGGCAAGCACGACGAGGAAGACTCCGAGGGCGACCACGACGAGCAGCGTGTCGGCAACCACGAGGGCGCGAAGGGCTGTCCGACCCCGTCGGCGCAGGAGCGCGTGCACCACCACGGCCACGACGAGGACGACGGGTAGGGCCAGCAGCCACGGGGACACTCAGACCACCTCCGGTTGTGCCTGTCGGTCCAGCGGGATGCTCCACGGACGGAACGGACGTCCCTCGGACTCGAACACGCGGGAGAACAACTCGTAGTACTCCAGCCGAAGCGCCTGGATGCCGGCCACCAGCGCCTCGAAGCCGAAGATGACTGCGTTGCCCAGGACGAAGACGACCACCCCGGCCACCCAGCCCAGCGGGCCCTGCTCGGCCAGCGCGGTCGTGCCCTGCCACACCAGGGCGGTGAGCGCGGCGTGTGCCAGGCCGAACGCGGCCAGCCGGGCGAACGACACCAGGCTGGTGCCCAGTCGGATGACCGCGTCGAACACCTCGACGGTGGCCTGTGCGGCCCCGGCCCCTCCACCGCCGGAGGCCGCGAACAGGCCCAGGTAGGTCAGCACGATCCCGGCGAGGCCCACCACGGCCCCGGCCACGACCAGCGGGGTGAGGTCTGCGGCCACCCCCCAGGCGATGACACCGAGGCCGAGGAACAGCGCGATGCCGGCCAGCCCGCTCTGCGCGACGAGTGCCGCCTGCCAGCCGTGCTCGCGCCACCGGTTCACCGTCCCGATGCCGTACGCCCCGGCCAGCAGCACCGCGCCGACACCGATGGCGGCCCCCAGAAGCGTGATGGGGTCCTCCAGCGGGTCCAGCCAGAGTGGCTCGATGACCCCGGTCGGTCCGAAGAACTCCCCGAACAGCACCCCGAACACCACCGACGTGACGCCCGCTCCGACGACGAACGGCCACACGTGAGAGAACCGTTCGACCCGCCGCAACCGCCCGGCGCGCAGCAGCAGCCCGGCAGCGACCAACAGCAGGCCGTGCCCGGCATCGGCGAACATCATCCCGAACATCAAGACGTAGGCCAGCCCGGCCACGATCGTCGGGTCCACGTCGGAGTACGGCACGGTGGCGTAGGTGCGCACGAGCGGCTCGAAAGACCGCCCCAGGCGTCCACGGGTGGCCAGCAGCGTGGGTGGGTCGGTGCCTCGCGGGGTGGGAAGTGGCACCAGAGACCCGCCGTGAGCAGCGATCCGGGCGGCAACGCCCGGTTGGTCCCGGGCGGGGACCCACCCGGTCAGGGCGGCAACCGAGCCTCGCCGCAGCGTGTCGGAGGCGACATCGGCGAGCTCGGCCTCTCCGGCCAGCAGTGCCGCGAGCTCGGGGGTCGGTAGTCCGGCCTCGAGGGCGTCGAGGTCCGGGGGCTCTCGTCGCACCACGGGTGGGGGCGTCTGATCGAGACCGAGCCGCTGCAGCCGCCGGCTTGCCTCGTTGGGCGCGGTCTCCGTGGCGTCGTTGACGCGGTCGATCTCGACCAAGCCGGAGTCGGCCACCTCCACGAGCACGTCGCGCCAGGACTCCTGCGGGCCCACCAGCGCCACTCGCTGCATCCGCACCGGCTCGGCGGTCTCACGCCATGGCATCGAACAGCTCCCGGGTCTCCAGCCCCGCGCCGGCGGCCTCCAGGGCGCCTCGCACCCGCCACACGTCCACCGCGAGCAGCGCGAGAGCGCCGACCGTGGGGGACAGGTCGAACGAGGAGCCGCGGAGCAACGCGAAGGCGTCGCGCTCCACCCGCCGCCACCAGGCAGCCTCGGCCCGCCAGGCGTCCGTCGGGGCGGTGACGCCCTCCACGGCCCAGCGAGCCTCGGCGGGCAGGGCAGCAACCAGCGCAGCGGGTCCCCTGGCCTGCGCCCAGGCGACTCCGAGCAGCGGTTCGCCCGTCGCGACGACCAGGTCGGGCAGTGACCGGTCGGCCACCAACCGTTCCCGAACGACCAGCAGGGCCGCTGCACCAGCGGCCCACGGTGTGGCCAGCGGCAACACCCGGGACACCCGTGCCGCCCAGCTCATCCGCATGCCCAACCGGATCGTCCGGGTGCCCTCCCCGCCCGGGTCGCCCCAGGCCGACGTGCTCAACACCTCCCTGAGGGCTCCGGTGCTGGTGGTGGCGACGATCCTGGTCCAAGCGGTCCCGAACGAGCCGAGGCGGAACGGGGGGGCCGCCGACTCCCCGTGCAGCGCGCGCAGGTGCTCGTCGGTGTTGGCGATCTCGAACGCGGCGGCCAACGCTCGCAGCGCGGGGACACCGGACCTGGGCACCCACCCACCGAGCACCCGCAGGTTCCACAGCAGGCCGGCGGCGGCCGCGTGCTGGGCTTCGGCCAGGGAGTCCCCGGCTCGGACGTCGTGCCCGTAGGAGGTCTCGGCGAGGGAGGTGATGGCCTGTTCGGTCGAGCTCGACGCGACCAGGCGACGCACCCCGGCCGCACCGAGCCGGCGCCGGGCGAGGGCGCGGGCTCGCACGCTGGCCGCGACCCACGCGGTGCTCATCGCCCGCTCGCCGGCCCCTGGTCCATCTCCAGCTGGCGGCGTACCTCCCCGAGGACCCGTTCGACGTACTGCGGCATCACTGCTGCGGCGTGGACGCGGATGGCTTCGGCCTCCCGCTCGGCCTGCTCGACGGTCTGGGTGGTCTCCTGGTCGGCCAGCGTCGCGATCCGACTGGCCGCCGACCGTCGCTCGGACTCGGCTTCCTGGCGCGCCTCGGCCAGCAGGCGACGTGACTGGGTGGTCCCGGCGGTGCGGCGCCGTTCTGCCAGGCGCTCCCCCTCGGCGCGGATTCTGGCGGCGTCCTGCTCGGCGCCAGCGAGTTGCTCGAAGAGGGCCGCCAGTTCCACCTCGCGCTCGGCGACCCGGTCCGCGGGTACCCCGGCGCCGGCCGCGGCCCCAGGGGTGCCGCCGGGCCGGAACCTCTCGAGAAAGCCGCGCGACGACGGCATGGCCACTCCCTGCTGCCCCCGGTGTCACCCCGCACGGCAGGGTCGCCGACGAGGGCCCGCGGCACCACTGTGCTGGACGGCTGCGCGCGACCGGCAGGGTCGGGACGGCCAGCCGGCCGGGACTTAGGTCCCCCCGCGTATCGTCCGAGCCCCTGAGGGTCATGACCCTCGATCTGTCGGACGATGACGGGTCAAGCGACGCCGCAGTGGGTGTCAGTAGGAGAAGGGCCAGGCCTTGAAGTAGTTGCGCACCCGAACCCACAGCCCGTACAGACCCCGTGGTTCGAGCACCAGGAACACCACGATGAGCACACCGAACAGGATCGTCTGCAGCTGGAAGACGTTGAACAGCCCGCCGCCGCCGCTGAGGTCCGAGACCAGGGGGAGGTAGTCCGAGGCCCACTCGACGACCTTGGGCAGCAGCACGACAAACGCCGCGCCCATGATCGAGCCGCTGATCGTGGCCAGGCCGCCGATGAACACGATGGCGAGGAAGTCGATGGACAGGAACAGGTTCCAGTTCTCCGGCGTGATCCGTCCGAGGATGACCGAGTACAGCGCACCGGCGATCCCGGCGTAGAACGACGAGACCGCGAACGCCAGCGTCTTCGTCCGCAGCAGGGAGACTCCCATCACCTCGGCGGCGACGTCCCGGTCGCGGACGGCGGCGAAGGCCCGACCGAACCGGGATCGCGCCAGGTTGCGTGCGGCGACGGCCATCACGACGAGGATGATCAGGCAGGCGAGGTAGAAGACGGTGAATCGGTCGACCCCGACCCCGAGGATCTCGCGGTTGGTGAACAGGTCGACCCCAAGGAAGACCGGCTCCGCCGGGGCTCGCCCGACCCCGGCGCCACCGGTGATCGGGTCGGCCTCCTTGAAGATGTGCTCGCCGATGA
>CAYHHE010000071.1:13490-15326 GCA_964356295.1 uncultured Actinomycetes bacterium
ACCCCGGCGCCACCGGTGATCGGGTCGGCCTCCTTGAAGATGTGCTCGCCGATGAACACCAGTCCCAGGGTCAAGATCGCCAGGTACAGCCCGCGCACCCGGGCGGCCAGCGGTGCCACCGCGAGACCGACCAGCGCCGGAACCAGCCCGGCCAGCGGAAGCCAGATGACCATGTCCAGCCCGAGCCCAATGACCTCACCGCGCGCCTCACCCCCGAGCACAGCTGCGGTGTAGGCACCGAGTCCGAGGAAGAACGCGTGGCCGAGCGACACCTGTCCGGCATACCCGGTGAGGATGTTCAGGCCGATGCCCCCGATCGCGAACACCACGACGGTGGCGAGCAGGCTCACCCTGTCGCGCTCGAGGGCGAAGGGCAGGGCCACCATGGCGAGGAGGAACGCGATCGTCCAGGCGCGCTTGGTGGTCGTGCTGAACAGCGCGAGCTCGTCGGCGTAGCGCGTGTACAGCAGCGGTCGCCCACGCAGGGTGCGCCGGGACGCCCGTTCGTCAACGCTCCCCCGTCCCGGACGACGAGCCGAGGTGAGCTCGGGGGCGCTCATACCCGGATCACCTCCTTGGTGCCGAACAGCCCGTAGGGCCGGACCATGAGCGCCACGATCATGATCAGGTAGGGCACCACCAGGTCGAAGTTGGCCCCCAGCCACGGCGCGTACTGCGGCTGGTACACCTTGGTCAGAGTCTCGGCGACGCCGATGAGCAGGCCCGCGACGACCGAGCCCTTGATGGAGTCCAGGCCACCCAGGATGATGACCGGCAGCGCCTTGAGCGCCAGCAGCGCGATCGTGGCGTCGACGCCGCTGGCGCCGCTGCTGATCAGCACCCCCGCCAGAGCCGCCAGCGCGGCCGCGACGGCCCAGGAGATGCCGAACATCCGTCCGACGTCGACCCCCTGCGCCAGTGCGGTCTCCTGGTCCACCGCGGTGGCCCGCATGGCCAGCCCGATCCGCGACCTCGTCAGGAACAACCCCACCGCCGCGATAGCGGTCAACGAGATCACGATCTTGGCGATGTCGAGGGCGAACACGGTGACACCGAGGAACTCGACCGTGGTCAGCCCCCACGGATCGCCCACGTTGATGATGGTGGCGCCGATGAGACGGAAGGCGACGATCAGCAGCACGATGAAGACACCGACGGTCACCGTGGCCGCGGAGAACGAGGGTCGGCCGACCATCGGGCGCAGCGCGACGCGCTCGGTGAGCATGCCGATCGCCGCCAGCACGACCATGGCCAGAACCACCGACAACCAGAACGGAAGGCCGACCTGGGTGGCGAAGGCGCTCGCGGCGTAGGCGCCAAGGATCATCAGAGCGGGCTGAGCGAAGTTGATCACCTCGGTGGCGCGGTAGATGATGACGAACCCGACGCCGAGCAGGGCGTAGACGCTGCCGAGACCGAGGCCCTGGATCACAGCGGCGAGGAAGACGTCCATCAGGCGACCGCGTGCTCGTGGCGAGGGACGATGAGCGAGGACTGGTCGCCACCTGCCAGCTGGTCGTGGTTGGCGTACATGTCGTCCACCAGTGTCTCGAACAGCGTCATCAGCGAGGAGCGCTTGACCTTCTGGGTCGCAGTCAGCTCACCGTCCTCGTGGTCGAGCGCCTTGGGGATCATCCGGAACTTGCGGATGTTCTCCACCCGGGCGAACCGCTCGTTGACCTCGAGGATGAGCTGCTGAACGAGTCGGAGCACCTCCTCCTTCTCCGACAGGTCCCGGTAGGTCGTGTAGGGGATGCGCCGTTGCTGGGCCCACGACCCGACCGTGTCCTCCTCGATGCCGATGAGGGCGGTCAGGTAGGGACGCTTGTCGCCGAT
>CAYHHE010000072.1:0-15080 GCA_964356295.1 uncultured Actinomycetes bacterium
GCTCCCGCGGGAGGACTCGAACCTCCAACCTGCCGGTTAACAGCCGGACGCTCTGCCGATTGAGCTACGCGGGAAGGACGCCCATCGTGGGCGGTGGTCAAGACTACCAGCGGGGTCGGCAGCCACCGGTTCGCAAGCCGCGCCCTGCGTCGCGGACGGACCTCACTGACCCAGCTCGGCCCGAACGCTGCTCACCGTGTCGTCGATCGCTGCTCGCACCGCAGGGTCATCGACGTCGACGCCGGCATCCACCGACACCGACCAGGTCAGCCGATCCTGGCCAGGAGGGCGTCGCGCCACGACGGTCACTCCCCTGGGTCCGTCCAGATCAACCCTTCGGGACGTGATCACCGTGGCCCGCACCCGCTCCTTGATCACCAGCAGCAGGTCGCGGTCGTCGCCCATCCGGAGGCGCCACACGCGCGGTCGTCCACCGAGCACGGCTGCCTCGCGAACCAGCAGGGTGGAGGCGTCCCGGCTCCACGTGGCCTCGTCGACCAGCTCCCACCCAACCCGGCGCAGGTCGGGACCGTCTGGCAGCCACAGTGCGTGGGTGGTGGCTACCACGGTCCCGGACTCCGTCTCGGCAGCGATCAGGACGCGTTCAGATCCACCGAGAGCGACACGCTCACGGACCATCGCCTTCTGCGGGCGCTCGCGTCTGAAGACCCCCACCTTCGCCAGCGTAGGCGTGGCCGACGATGCCAGCCGACACCGAGCCCGGACGCGCTACTCCTCCAGGAACTCGTGCAGGCCCTGCGCGTGGCGCCCGTGACGCAGCTTGGACAGACTCTTCGCCTCGATCTGGCGCACCCGCTCCCGGGTGACGCCGAACTCCCGACCTACCTCCTCGAGCGTGTGCTGCTGCCCGTCGTCGAGGCCGTAACGCATCCGCACCACTCGCTGCTCACGATCACCGAGCGTGCCGAGCACGCTGCGGAGGTAGTCGGTGAGCAGATGCTCGGTCGCGTACTCCTCCGGGTCGTTGCCGTCGGCGTCCTCGATGAGGTCGCCGAGCACGCTCTCCTCCGACTCCCCCACGGGCAGCGACAGGCTGACGGGCTCCGGTGCCAGCGACAACAGCTCGGCGACGCGTTCCACTTCGATACCGGCCACTGCTGCGACCTCGTCCAATGACGGGTCGCGCCCCAGGGTCTGCGAGAGCTGGCGGTGGACGCGCAGCACCTTGTGCAGCGTCTCCACGACATGAACAGGCATTCGGATCGCCCGCGCCTGGTCGGCGATCGCTCGCGTGACCGACTGGCGAATCCACCACGTCGCGTAGGTGGAGAACTTGAACCCGCGGGCATAGTCGAACTTCTCCACGGCGCGGATCAGACCGAGGTTGCCCTCCTGGATGAGGTCGAGCAGGGGCAGGCCACGTCCCACGTAGCGCTTGGCGACCGAGACGACGAGGCGAAGGTTCGACTCCACGAGGCGCCGCTTGGCGGCACGACCAGCCTCGGCGATGGCCAGGAGCTCGGCGCGGTCGGCTTCGGGCCCCTTGAACTCACCGGCCAGTGCCTCCTCGGCGAAGAGCCCGGCTTCGACTGCTCGGGCAAGCTGCACCTCGTCTGCGGCCGAGAGCAATGGTATGCGCCCGATCTCGCGCAGGTACTGGCGGACGACGTCGGGCAGCCCCGCACGAGTGTCCTCGTCGAGGTCGGCCTCCTCGGTGTCTACCCGGCCGTCCGGCGGGCTGATCTCCTCCTCACCCCGGGAGGCTTCGGGCACGCCGGCCAGGTCCTCAGGACTGGGGTCACGATCGTCGTCAGGCCCGACCGAGGCCTCGGTCACGCCGGGCGCCCGGACGCTCGGGGCGCGCGTCATGGTGCGCGTCACCGGCACCACCCCCTGCCCTGGCGTGGGAAAAAGGCACCAGAGCCCAGCATGCCCGGTGATCCTGGTCATCGGAACGACTTCCGCCAGGTTCTTCACGGACGAAGGTCCCTCGACAGGATGCGTGACCTGATCGCCAACACGTCCTGCCACCTGTCCTACAGGCCGCTGATGGCACGTTCGCGAAGCGTGCGACGCATCCGCTCCAGGGCCATCAGCTCTCCGAACAGCGCGTTGTACGTCGGGGCGTCCGCCTCGGGATCGGTCCGCTGCAGACGGGCCTTGAGTGCCACCAGCCGCCGGGAGACCCAGATCCCGTGCAGCCGGGCAAGCGAGGAGACGACGTAGCGACCCAGCGCCTCCTCGTCGGCTGCGATGGGCGCCACCGCGAGCTCGCGGACCAGCCCGGCGGCGGCCTCGCTCGGCACCTTGTCCAGCACCGACTGCACCCAGGCCGGTCCGCCGGACTGGGTGCTCACGGAGCCCGCAGCAGCGATGGCCTCTCGGATCGAGCGGTGGGTCGGCGAGGCGAACGCGTCGGGCTCCAGGTCGTCGAACAGCGGCCCGGCCAGCGCCGGACGCTGCAGCGCGACCTTGAGCGCCTCGCGCTCGGCGTCGAGGACGTAAGGGTCCACCGAGCCGTGGTCGGCGAGCAGTGACGGCTGCGCCGCCGGACGCACCGGGCTGGTGCGGCGCATCCGTCCGCCGGACGCCGAGCGCACCCGATGGACCACCGCGAGCTCGTCGGGGGCCCCGACCCACCCGGCCAGCCGGCGCGCGTACTCGTCCCGCAACGCGTGGTCCTTGATCCGCGCCACGAGCGGGATCGCGTGGTCCAGCGCCTGGGTCCGGCCCTCGGGGACGTCGAGGTCGTACTCGTCCACGCTGGACGTGATCGCGAACTCGAACAGCGGTCGCCGCCGCGCCACCAGCTCACGGACCGCGGCATCGCCGTCCTGCAGGCGCAGGTCGCACGGGTCTCGACCGTCGGGTTCGATGGCGACGTAGGTCTGCGCCACGAAGCGCTGGTCGCCCTCGAATGCGCGCAGGGCAGCCTTCTTCCCGGCCTGGTCCCCGTCGAAGGTGAAGATGACCTCGCCGCGGAACTCGTCCTGGTCCATCAGCAGGCGTCGCAGCACCTTCGCGTGCTCCTCACCGAAGGAGGTGCCACAGGTGGCCACTGCGGTACGGACGCCGGCCAGATGGCAGGCCATGACGTCGGTGTAGCCCTCGACGACCACGGCGCGTGACTCGCGGGCGATCTCCCGCTTGGCCAGGTCGACTCCGTACAGGATGGCGCCCTTGTGGTATAGCGGCGTCTCCGGGGTGTTGAGGTACTTCGCCTCGATTCGGTCGTCGTCGTACAGGCGACGGGCGCCGAAGCCCACGACCGAGCCCATGAGGTCGCGGATGGGCCACACCAGACGACCGCGGAAGCGGTCGTACGGCGCGCGCTGCCCGGCGACCACCAGGCCACCGGCGACGAGGTCGTCGTCGGTGAACCCATGGGAGAGCAGGTGCGTGCGCAGCGCTCCGGACTCTCGCGGGGCGTAGCCCACCCCGAACTGCTCGGCGGCCTCACGGTCGAAGCCCCGGTCGGACAGGAAACGCCGCGCGAGACGCCCATCCGGGTGGGTCAGGTGGTCGGCGTAGAACTCCGCGGCCACCCGATGGGCCTCGAGCATGCGGGTGCGCTGCTCCCGCTGGGGACCCCGGGATGGGCGTCCGCCGGTCTCCTCGTAGGTCAGCTGCACCCCGGTGCGCTCGGCCAGCCGCTCGACGGCCTCGGCGAACGACACGTGCTCGATGCGTTCGAGGAAGGAGATGACGTCCCCGCCCTCACCGCAGCCGAAGCAGTACCACAGGCCCCGGGCAGGCGTGACGTGGAACGAGGGACTGCGCTCGTCGTGGAAGGGGCACAGCCCCTTCAGCGAGCCGCCACCGGCGTTGCGCAGCGAGACGTACTCGCCGACCACGTCGTCGATCCGGGCCCGCTCGCGCAGCTCAGCGATGTCAGCATCGCGGATTCGGCCCGGCACGCCGCCTAGCGTAAGGACTCGGGGTCGACCCGATCTGAGGCCTCCACATACGCCACCCGTGGACGCCGGGCGCCCCGAAGGCGACGTGCCCGGGCCCGGCCGTCACGGCCGCCTCAGACGGTGGTGCCATTCCAGTGCGGACGCGTCGGTCAGCGAGGCGACCTGGTCCACGACCACCCGCAACCCGGCGCTGTCGTCCGCAGCGTGGTCCCAGTCCTGGACGAGCTCGGGCTGCAGGGTTCCAGGCGCGGTCCGCTCCAACGCCTCCACCAGCTCGCGGAGCACCTGCTGCTGCCTGACGTACTCCGGGCGCCGGTCCTCCGCGGCCATCACGAACGCCGCCGCGACCCCCTTGAGCACCAGAACCTCGTCCCCGATCGCCGGCGGCACGACCAGGTCGGCGGCGAAGCGGGTCAGCGGCCCCCGTCCGTAGGCGTCGTGGGTGGCCGCCTCGACCGCCGTGCAGAACCGCCCGATGAGCTGGCTGGTGAGGTTCTTCAGCGCCGCAGAGGCCCGACGCGACCCGTCGTGCCCACGAACCCACCACGGCAGCGATGTGAGCCGGTCGAGCGCGCCGTCGACCCGCCCCTGGTCCAGGCAGGGCAGATACCAGTCCCGGACGATGTCGCCCACGAGTCGGCGAGTCTCGGTGCTGTCGAGAACGCCGAGGTCGACCCGTCCGGCGACCACTGCGTCCTCCACGTCGTGCACGGAGTACGCCACGTCGTCGGCGAAGTCCATCACCTGTGCCTCGACGCAGCGCCTGTGCGGCTGCGACCCCCGGCGAAGCCAGGAGAAGACCTCCATGTCATCGCCGTAGACCCCGAACTTGCCCGACCCGTCCGGCGCGTCCCCTCGAGCCCACGGGTACTTGGTGGCCGCGTCGAGAGTGGCCCGGGTGAGGTTGAGCCCCACCGACGTCCCCGCGGGACCGAACGCCTTGGGCTCCAGCCGGGTCAGCACCCGCAGGGTCTGGGCGTTGCCCTCGAACCCGCCGCAAGGCTGGGCCACCTCGTCCAGCACAGCCTCACCGTTGTGGCCGAACGGCGGATGGCCGAGGTCGTGTGCCAGGCAGGCGGCGTCGACCACGTCGGGGTCGCAGCCCAACGCCTTGCCCAGCTCCCGACCGACCTGCGCCACCTCGAGGGAGTGAGTGAGCCTGTTGCGCACGAAGTCGTCGCTGGCCGGCCCGACCACCTGCGTCTTGGACGCCAGGCGGCGCAGCGCAGCCGAGTGGACCACGCGGGCGCGGTCACGTTCGAAGGCCGATCGTCCAAGCCTCTTCACCGGCTCCTCGGCGAACCTGGCCACGTCCGGCGCGTCATACCCGGATGGCGCGGACATCAGGGGGACAGTAGTGGGTCAGAACCACACTCGCGGTCGGTGCACCGCCAGCAGGGAGGGCCACATGAGCCAGGCCGTCCAGACGCCGACCCGGGCAGGCATGCCGGGACTGCGGCCGCTGTCCGGACTGATCGGACGCAGCGGCGAGATGGGACGCCTGCTCGGTCACATCGATGCGCGCCGCTGCGTGCGGCTGTGCGCACCGCGAGGTGCGGGGACCACGGCGCTGCTTCGCGTCCTGTGCGCCGAGCCGGCCCGACCGGGCAGCAGTGACGGAACCGTCGCCCTGCCCGTGGGCCTCCCGGTCGCGGACCTCGGCGCGGTCCTGGGCCGACTAGTCGGCGACGACGGGCCGATGGAGCAGCGGCGGCTGCTCGTCCTGATGGACGACCGCGACGCCTCCCCGGCCGATCTGGCGGCCCTGCAGGAGCAGCTCGCCTCATCCGTGCTCGTGGTCACCGGCGAGGAGACCCTGGGGGACGCGCCCAGCGGGGACGCGTTCACGCCGATGGTGCTGCCCGGCCTGTCCGAGCATCACGCCGTCGGGTTGGTCGAGGCCGCGATGGGTCGTCCGCTGTCCATCGACGAGGGTCGTGCGGCCAGGTTCGTCGCCACCGCCGTGCAAAGCCGACCAGTCTGGCTCCTGCAGGCCGCCGCCGGCGTCCGGGACGGGGGGCTGACGTTCACCGAGATCCGGGAGCTGCTCGGCGACCCGCCGCACCCGGCCGCCCTGACGGTTGCCCTGCAGCACGCACTCGACGACGACCTGCACGCCACGCTGACCGATCTTCGGGCGCTCGGACAGGTGCCGGCTCCCACCGGGGTCGTCGCGGCTGCCTGCGGGCTGGACGCCGAGGAGACAGCGCGGCGGATGCGCCGGCTGTCCCTGCTGGGACTGGCCTGCACCGACGGGCGCGACGGATGGACGGCGGCGGTCGGAGTGCCGGAGGTCAGCGAGCCGATCCGCGCCGGTGTAGCGCAACGCGTGGCTGACTGGCTCGACGGGGAGGATCCCGCTCGGCTCGACATCTTCGTCGTCGCCAGCGTGAGCGCGTTGGTGGCCGACCGGGTGGCGGCCGACGATCGATCCACCACGCGACGACTCGCCGGCGCGGCGCTGGACCGGCTCGGCCTGGAGGACCTGCTGGGGACCCGAGCGATCCTCGATCGCGGGTACGAGTGGGCAGCCCCGCCGCCACCACCGGTGGACGTCGTGGTCACCTCCACGTCCACTGCCGGCGAGCCCGCCGGCGGCGAGGCGACCGGTCCTGGTTCAGAGGTCGCAGACGTGGCAGCCAGCCGGAGCGGTGTCGATGGCGGGGCAGTCGCAGAGCGGGACCCCGCGGCGTCGCCCGGGATCGCGGTCGACGCTGCACACGGCACGGCAGGCGAGGGGACGGACTCTGCGCCGGACTCCGAGCCGTCCACCGACGCGCCCGTCGAGAAGGACGTGCCGTGGCTGTCCTCCCTGCTCTCGGACTGGCGTCGCCTGGCCATCATCGCCGTCGCCGCTGCCGCCGTCATCGCCGGCGTGCTCCTGGCCGTACCGATGCTCCGGCAGGACACCACCCCGGCTGTCGTCCGCAGCGACGTCGACCTGGGCGTGGCCTCCATCGGGGACTCCGCCAGCGGCACGCTCACCCTCGATCTCGCCGGAAGGCCGGCAGCGACCCCGCTCGACCTGGTGGTGTCCGGGCCCGACGCCGACGCCTTCGCCGTCGACCCGACAAGGTGCGACGGGCTGGACTGCCGGGCATCCCTGACGTTCACCGCCGACCGCTCGGGCACCCACCTGGCCACGGTGACCGCCGTCGACGCGCGAGGCGTGGAGCACGCCGTCGTCGAGCTGACCGGAGAGGGCACCGGGGACCCGCCGGACCGGCCAGTGGTCACGGACCTCGCCGTCACCCTGTTCCCCGCCGAGCCGTCGCCGGTGCCGTCAGGCGGGACCGCAGTCGTGCCCATCGGGGTGCGCAACAACGGTCCGGCCGACTCCAGCGGCATACGGCTCACCGTCGAGGTACCGCAGGGAGTCACTGCCTCGGCGACCGGCTGCGCGTTCGAGGGGGTCGAGCTCACCTGCCCGCTGGCCGAGGTGGCTGCCCGAGCGCAGGAGCGGGTCGCCGTCACGGTGTCGGTGCCAGCCGGGGCCAGCACGCTGCGCGTGAACGCGACCGTCACGCCGCTGGCCGACACCGACGAGGCCCAGGGTGACAACGCTGCCGGCTTCACCTACCCGGTGAGCCCGCCGCCGGCCTGAGCCGACCGTCCCGGCCGCGATCAGGGTCGCGATCAGGGTCGCGGGCCACCCACCACTCGGGCTTCGCGCAGGGCTGAGATCTCGGCATCGCTCATGCCGAGCAGCGTCGAGAGGATCTCGTCGGTGTGCTCGCCGAGCACGGCGGCCGGCCTCGGCTCCCGGCGCGGGAAGGCACTGAACTCCAGCGGGGTGCCTGGCACGGGGTAGGCGCCGATCCCCGGCTGCTCGATCACGGAGAACATCGGGCTGTCCGGGGAGCAGTCCGGGTCCTCGCGCACCACCTCCCCGAAGGACCGGAACAGCGACCAGGTCACTCCCGCGGCGTCGAACACCGGACCGAACTCCTCGGCAGTGCGCGCGCGGAACCACGGCTCGAGGACTGCCGTGATTTCCTTGCGGGCCTTGAACCGCTCCCCCTCGAGGTTCAGGTCAACCCCGAGACGCTGGCCGAGGGCGTCGAGCTCGTCACCTAGACCGGTGCACGTCTTGAGCTGGTCCCACTGCCGCCTCGTCAGCGCGACCAGCATCACGCGGCGCCCGTCGGCGGTGACGAAGTTCTCGCCGTACGCCCCGTACAGGGCGTTGCCGTACTTGGGCCGGTCCTCGTCGTTGACGACCACCTCACCGATGATGCCCAGGTTGCCCAGCATCGCCAGACCGACGTCCTTGAGCGCGATGTCGACCTCCTGGCCCTGGCCGGTCAGCCGCCGGTGCCGCTCCGCGGCGAGCAGGCCGATCGCGGCGGTCTGCCCGGTGATGCAGTCCCAGGCCGGGAGCACATGGCAGACCGGTTCGGTCGACCCCTCCGGGCCGGTGGCGTTCGGGAAGCCCAGGCCCGGGTTCACGGTGTAGTCGACGGCGGGGCCGCCGTCCCTCGTGCCGAGGACCGTGACGATGATCACGTCCTCTCGGTGCGCCCGGAGGTGCTCGTAGTCCATCCAGCCGCGCACCCGGAGGTTGGTGAGGAAGATCCCGCCTCCGGGCCCCGGCGCACAGATGAGGTCGGTGAGGATCTCCCTGCCAGCCGGCGTGGTCATGTCGACGGCGATGGAGCGCTTGCCCTTGTTCAGGCCCGCCCAGAACAGGCTGGCGCCGTCGCTTGTGACCGGCCAGCGGTGGTGGTCCAGGCCACCACGCAGTCGGTCGAACCGGATCACGTCGGCACCCATCTGGGCCAGCGTCATGCCGGCGAACGGCGCGGCCACGAAGGCCGAGCCCTCGATGACCCGGAGCCCGCTGAGTATGTCTGCCATCGTCTCGCCTCAGTCCCTGCGTGCCGGCCGTCGTCCGGACGCGGCCATGGTCCGTCCGCCCGCCGTCATGGCAGCACCCCGGCCAGGCGGGCCCGCTCGACCACGGCCTGGCACATCCGCAGCGATGCCACGTCGATCATCTTGCCATTCACGCTGACGGCGCCCCTGCCCTCCCGCAGCGCTGCCTCGTACTCGCGCAGGACGGTCTGCGCCCAGGACAGCTCACGCTCGGACGGGACGTAGGTGCTGTTGACCGTGTCGACCTGGCTCGGGTGGATGCACCACTTGCCGTCGAAGCCCATCGCGCGGCCCACCTTGCAGGCTCGCTCGAGCCCGGCGGCGTCCTTCACGCCGCCGAACGGACCGTCGATGGCCCGCTTGCCGTTGGCCCGCGCCGCGCTCACGATCGCGTGCATCACGTGGTGCCAGCGGTGGCCGGGGTAGATCGCGTCGTGCTCGTCCATCTCTCCGATGGACTCCATCGGCATCTGGACCGAAGCCGCGTAGTCCCCCGAGCCGTAGACCAGAGCCTCCAGGCGAGACGAGGACGCTGCGATCTCCCTGACGTTGACGCAACCGGCAGCCGTCTCGATCAGCGCCTCGACGCCGACGGGTCGGGTGAGCCGACGGTGGCTCTCGATCTGGGTGAGCAGCCGGTCGACGAACTCGACGTCGCCCGGTGTGCCGACCTTGGGCACCACGACGAGGTCGACCCGGTCACCGACGTCCTCGACGATCTCGATGAGGTCTCGGTAGGCGAACGGCGTGTCCAGGCCGTTCATCCGGAACATCCGCAGGGCCCGACCGAAGTCGAGCTCGCGGAACGCTCGGCGGACGTTCTCCCGACCGGCCTCCTTCTCGGTGACGGCGACGGCGTCCTCCAGGTCGATGCAGACAGCGTCGGCCCCGACCGCCGACGCCTTCTCGATCATCTTCCAGCTCGATCCCGGCACCAGCAGCACCGAGCGTTCCAGTCGCATGGACACGCTCACCTCCAGGTCACGTGGGCCCGCATGGCGACGTTCCTGTCGCCGTTGGCCGTGAAGAGGTCCAGTCCGCCGTCGGGGGTGGGCTGGCCCGCGACGACGCACGCCTCGAAGTCGAACAGCGGGCGGGAGGCCCGGAACGAGTACGTGCTGGGGTGGGCACCCGGACGGTGCGCTCTGGCGGACTCCATCAGCAGCATTGCCTGCAGCGGTCCGTGCACGACCAGGCCCGGGTAGTGCTCGGCGTCGGTGGCGTAGGGAAGGTCGTAGTGGATGCGGTGGGCGTTGAAGGTCAGTGCTGAGAACCGGAACAGCGTCACGGCGTCGACGCTGCGCTCCTTCGTCCACTCCAGGTCGTCGGGCAGCGGGTCGGGCCGGGGTGCGGCGTAGGACTCCGGCATCGGCAGGTAGACGATGTCCTGCTCCTCCTCGATGGCCAGCCCACGCTCGCAGAGGAGGGTGTGCCGGACGGTGACCAGCACCATCGCTCCGGCCTTGCCCTCCTTCTGGCTGATCGTCACGATCTCGGAGGTCTTGTGCACCTGCTCGCCGACGTGCAGCCCGAGGTTGAACTGCAGACGACCGCCGGCCCACATCCGCCGCTCCAGCCAGATGGGTGGGAGGAACCCGCCACGCTGGGGATGGCCGTCGATCCCGAGCCCGGACGTCGGGACCATCGGCAGGAAGTACAGCCAGTGCCACAGGTCCGGCAGCGGGCTGCCGTCCTCGAGGTCGAGCCCGTCCTGGTCCAGCGTGAGCGCCAGCAGCATCGCCGGCGTCGAGTACAGGACGGCGGAGCGCTCCTCCCGCTTCCCCACCCAGTCGTTCAGGTCGGTGCCGTCCATCCTCTCCCTCCCACCTTGCGATGTCGGCGCGCACGCCGAGAACGGCAGCCTGCCATGAGCGCAGACGGACCCGGTGCCCGGGGGACCTCGTCCGGGGGTCAGCGACGCTGACGTGCCCGACTCCCGCGCTGACCGACCTCGACCGCGCCGTGGCTGCTGCTACCGCGTGTCGGCGCCGGACTCCCCCACCGCCGAACGGCCCGCCTCCAGACGGGCGATCGGCACCCGGAACGGGGAGCAGGAGACGTAGTCCACGCCGGCGCTGTCGAAGAAGTGGATCGAGGCGGGGTCACCGCCGTGCTCGCCGCACACTCCGACCTCGAGCTCGGAGTTGACCGCCTTGCCGTCCTGCGTGGCCAGCTTCACCAGCCGCCCGACACCCTGCGGGTCGATCGACTCGAACGGGGACACCCCGAAGATGCCCAGCTCGATGTAGCGACCGAAGAACGCGCCCTCGACGTCGTCACGGGAGAACGCCCACGTCATCTGGGTGAGGTCGTTGGTGCCGAAGGAGAAGAAGTCGGCCTGCTGGGCGATCTCGGTGGCGGTCAACGCGGCCCGTGGCACCTCGATCATGGTCCCGATGGGAGCGTGAAGCTCCACGCCGTAGGCGTCCTGGACCTCGTGGAGGACCTGGACGGTCCGATCGTGCATGATCTCGAACTCCTGCACGGCGGCGGTCAGCGGGATCATCACCTCAGGCTGGGGGTCCTTGCCGGCCTGTACCAGCTCGGCGGTCGCCTCGGCCAGGGCACGCACCTGCATCTCGTACAGGCCCTCGATCACCAGGCCCAGCCGCACCCCGCGCAGCCCGAGCATGGGGTTCTGCTCGTGCATGCGGTGGACGGCCTCGTACACCCGGGTCCGGTCGGCGTCGAGGCCGGTGCCTTGGGACTTGGCCAGCGCCGACTCCACCTCCAGCTCGGTCAGACCGGGCAGGAACTCGTGCAGTGGCGGGTCGAGCAGCCGCACGATCACGGGGAGCCCGTCCATCGCGTCGAGGATCTCCAGGTAGTCGCCCTTCTGGAGCGGCTTGAGGGCGTCCAGCGCCTCCTGCCGTCCCTCGGCGGTGTCGCTGAGGATGAGGTTCTCCACCAGCTGGCGTCGCTCGCCGAGGAACATGTGCTCGGTACGGCACAGGCCGATGCCCTGGGCGCCGAAGCGGCGGGCCCGCTGGGAGTCCTCGGGGGTGTCGGCGTTCGCCCGCACCGCCAGCCGCCGGCGCTCGTCCGCGTGGGTCAGGATGCGGTGCACGGCGGCGACGAGCGTGCTGTCCTCGGCCGTGATCTTGCCCTCGAAGTACTGGACGACCGGCGAGTCCTGCACCGGGACCTCTCCGCTGAAGACCTGGCCGGTGATGCCGTCGATGGACAGCACGTCGCCCTCGGTGAACGTGCTGCCGTCGGGGGCCGTGAGCCGCTTGGCCGACAGGTCGAGGTCGAGGTTGTCCGCCCCACAGACGCACGTCTTGCCCATCCCGCGGGCGACCACAGCGGCATGCGAGGTCTTGCCGCCTCGGGTGGTGAGGATGCCGTTGGCGGCGACCATGCCCTTGAGGTCGTCGGGCGTCGTCTCGCGCCGGACCAGGATCACCGTCTCGCCTCGGTTGGCCCACTCCTCGGCGGTGTGGGAGTCGAACACGATCCGTCCGACGGCGGCCCCCGGGGAGGCAGCGACTGCCCTGCTCAGCTCGTTGCGAGGCGCACTGCTGTCGAAGTGCGGGAACATCAGCATGGTCAGCTGGGCGCCGTTGACCCTGCGCAGCGCCTCGTCCATGTCGATGAGGCCCTCGTCGACCATGTGGGCAGCGATGATGAAGGCAGCCGCCGCGGTGCGCTTGCCGACGCGGGTCTGCAGCATCCACAGCTTGCCGCGCTCGATGGTGAACTCGATGTCGCACAGGTCGCGGTAGTGGTTCTCCAGCCGGTCCATGATGCCCATGAGCTCGTCGTAGGCGACCTTGTTCGCCGTCTCGAGCTGGCTGAGCGGGTGGGCGTTGCGGATGCCGGCCACGACGTCCTCGCCCTGGGCGTTCTCCAGCCAGTCGCCGTAGGAGCCCGGATCGCCGGTCGCGGGGTCCCTGGTGAAGGCGACACCGGTGTAGGACTGGTCGCCGAGGTTCCCGAAGACCATGGTCTGCACGTTGACCGCGGTGCCCAGGTCGCCAGGGATGCGCTCCTGACGCCGGTAGAGGATGGCCCGCTCAGTATTCCACGAGTCGAATACGGCCTTGATGGCCAGATCGACCTGGGTGCGCGGGTCCTCGGGGAAGGGCTCGCCGGTCTGCTCCTTGACGATGTCCTTGTAGCGCTGCGTGACGCGCTCGAGGTCCTCGGCGGTGAGGTCGAGGTCGTTGGTGGTGCCCTTGGCCGCCTTCTCCTCGTCCATCACCTCCTCGAACAGCTCGCCGTCCACGCCTAGCACCGTGTCGCCGAACATGTGGATGAGGCGCCGGTAGGAGTCCCAGACGAACCGCTCATTGCCGGTGAGGTCGATCAGTGAGGCGACGGTGGTGTCGTTGAGTCCGATGTTCAGGACGGTGTCCATCATCCCGGGCATGGAGAACTTCGCGCCGGACCGCACCGACAGCAGCAGGGGGTCGGCGGGGTCGCCGAAGCCCTTGCCGGTGCGCTGCTCGACCGTGGCGAGGGCCTTGGTGACCTCCTCGGCCAGCTCGGCCGGCGACGCCCCGTGGTGCAGGTAGTACTTGCACGCCTCGGTGGTGACGGTGAACCCGGGCGGCACCGGCAGGCCCATGTTGGTCATCTCCGCCAGGTTGGCGCCCTTGCCGCCAAGCAGATCCTTCTGGTCCTTGTTGCCCTCGGTGAAGTCGTAGACGTACTTCGGCATCAGCCCTCCATGCTCAGATCCGGTCCTCGCAGTACTGGACACCAGACTCTAGGGCCAGTGGGGCCGTCTCACGGCCCCTCCCCGCCAAATCGCGTCTGCGGCCTCCGACGGTCCCGCTCTGGTCATGCCAAAGCGGGTGCCTTCGCGATGATCCATGCGCGATCGAGCACCACCGGCTGGGCTCGAACGCGCACCGATCATCCCGGACGCCTGGGCCAGCGAGGGTGAGGGCCACCGCGAGCGACTGCCCTCGAGCGCCCCTCAGCCACCTGAGGAGTCGAGCTCAGCGGCAGCGAGGTCGAGGTTGCGCCCGTCGGTGTCCTCCAGCCAGCCGTCGGGCAGCGCCACCCGCCGTGGGCTTCCCTGGCGGCCCCGGGGACGTCCCAGCACGCCAGTGGGGAAGGGCTGGCCGCGGTCGAGAGAGCCGAGCAGGTCCTCGAGCTCCGCCACGGTGGAGACGAGCCCGAGAGCGGCCCGGGTGTGCTGGCCGACGGCGAAGCCCGTGAGGTACCAGGCCATGTGCTTGCGCAGGTCGCGCATACCGCGGTCCTCTCCCATGAGGTCGGCGAGCAGCTGGCCGTGCCGGGCGACCATGTCGGCCACCTCACCCAGCGAGGGCAAGGGCGGGGCCGGGTCACCGGCAAAGGCGGCGGCGAGGTCACGGAACAACCACGGCCTGCCCAGGCAGCCCCGCCCGACGACGACGCCGTCACAGCCGGTCTCGTTCACCATTCTCAGGGCGTCGGCAGCTTCCCAGATGTCGCCGTTGCCGAGCACCGGGATGTCGACCGACTCCCGCAGCCCGGTGATGGCCGCCCACCGGGCCTGCCCGGAGTAGTGCTGGTCCGCGGTTCGGGCGTGCAGGACAACTGCCGCACACCCGGCCTCCTGGGCGATGCGCCCGAGGTCGAGGTAGGTCTCGTGGTGGGCGTCGATGCCGATACGGGTCTTGACAGTGACCGGCACCCCGTCCGGTGCAGCGGCGTGTACCGCCGAGCGCAGGATCTGCTCGAGCAGACCACGCTTGACCGGCAGCGCCGCTCCCCCGCCCTTGCGGGTCACCTTCGGCACGGGGCAGCCGAAGTTGAGGTCGACATGCGCGACGTCGAACTCGGCGACGAGGGCGCGCACCGCCTCGCCGACGAAGAACGGGTCGACGCCGTAGAGCTGCACCGACCGGATCGTCTCGCCCGGGTCGAAGCGGAGCATGGAGAGCGTCTTCGCGTCGCGCTCGAGGACGCCTCGGGACGTGATCATCTCGCAGACGTACAGGCCGGCGCCCTGCGCGCGGCACAGCTGGCGGAACGCCGCGTTCGTGACCCCGGCCATCGGCGCCAGCACGACAGGCGGCCCCACATCCAGGTGTCCGAGCCGCAGCACCGGGGTGGCAGCGGGGGCGGGGACGATCACACCGTCCATGCTGACGCCCGCGGCGGCCGGCGCCGATCACGTTCGGCACGGCGGTATCCGCGTTGCACGGTGCCGGCACCGTGCAACGCGGATACCTGTGCAGGGGCCCCGGCCCACCAGGAACCGCGGACCGGGCGGGGGTGTGGCGCCGCGCGACGGGACGACACGCGGCGCCACACCCGTCAGGGCAGGGTGGTCAGTGGACGACCGCCTTCTCGGCCCCCGCCCCGGTCAGGGAGCGGACCTCGAGCTCG
>CAYHHE010000073.1:0-8907 GCA_964356295.1 uncultured Actinomycetes bacterium
ACCGCCCCTGGCGCGAGACTCCTAAGGGATAGTCCGGTCAGATGAATAGCCCTAAGCCGACTATGTGTGTGGGGCGTGACACCGTCCTCGCCTGCCCGAGGCGAATCGCCGGGCCACGCTCGCTCCATGCCTGGTCGAGGGAGGTGGTCAGGTGCCGGTCGATGGTGGCCAGGGCGGTGCCGCTACAGGTCCAGCCCCACATGACCCTCGCGGACGTCACCGTCACCACCGCCGCCATGACCCGAGCATGGCCGCACCCGCCAAGCCCCGCCAGCCCCGCACCTCGGCGGTCAGAGGCGAAGCCTCATGAGGTGTTGGCCGCCGTCGCTGTTGCGGGCTCATGAGTCCGGCCCCGCGACACGTCCCACGACGATCTTGACCCTTCGGTGGCTTCCGCCCGCCGCGCCGGCGCGATCTTGACGATCCGGCCGAGTCGAGCCCGCGGGGTTGGACGTTGCGTCAAGATCGCGTTGAGGAGGTCGCCAGGCACGGCGGTTGCGTCAAGATCGCCGGCGGCCCAGCGGAGCTCGGCGCGCGAGGGCGGTGTCGGGAGGCACTCTTGACTGACTCAAGAAAACGGACGAGACTGAGGGCCGTGTCGGCGCCTTCGGAGCTCGAGGACGCGCTGCGCGCGGCCGACCTTCGAGTGACGCGACCGCGGGTCGCTGTGCTGGCCGCGGTCCGGGACCGGCCGCACGCTGACACGGGCGCGATCATTCGCGCCGTCCGCGACCGGCTCGGCGAGGTGTCCCACCAGGCGGTCTACGACGTGCTGCGGGCGCTGACCGCGGCAGGTCTCCTGCGACGCATCCAGCCGTCGGACGCTGTGGCGCGTTACGAGTCGCGCGTGGGGGACAACCACCACCATGTCGTCTGCCGGTCCTGTGGGGTCATCGCCGACGTGGACTGCGCCGTCGGTCATGCTCCGTGCCTGACCGCGTCCAACGACCACGGATTCGCCATCGACGAGGCCGAGGTCATCTACTGGGGGCTCTGCCCGTCGTGCACGACCGGGCGCACCGGCTGACCCCGACCCGCAAGACCCGACAAGGAAGGAACGCCATGACCGAGCAGCATGAGACGCGTCTCGCAGAGGTGAACACCGAGGAGAGCCAGGCCGGCTGCCCGGTCGCGCACCCCGTCCACCCCACGGAGGGTGCAGGCAACAGCGCATGGTGGCCCCATCAGCTCAACCTCAAGATCCTGCGAAAGCACGCACCCGCGTCCAACCCGATGGGGGAGGGCTTCGACTACGCCGAGGAGTTCCTGACCCTCGACCTGGACGCGGTCAAGCGCGACATCGTGGCGGTCCTGACGACCTCGCAGGACTGGTGGCCGGCCGACTACGGGCACTACGGCCCGCTGATCATCCGGATGGCGTGGCACAGCGCGGGCACTTATCGCATCAGCGACGGTCGCGGCGGCGCGGGGGCCGGCATGCAGCGCTTCGCCCCGCTCAACAGCTGGCCGGACAACGCAAACCTCGACAAGGCCCGCAGGCTGCTCTGGCCGGTCAAGCAGAAGTACGGCCGCAAGCTGTCCTGGGCCGACCTCATGGTGTTCGCCGGCAACTGCGCCCTGGACTCGATGGGCCTGGAGACCTTCGGCTTCGGCGGGGGGCGTGAGGACGTGTGGGAGCCCGACGAGGACGTCTACTGGGGTCCCGAGGAGACCTGGCTCGGTGACCAGCGCTACACCGGCGAGCGAGAGCTGGAGAACCCGCTGGCCGCGGTCCAGATGGGTCTGATCTACGTCAACCCGGAGGGCCCGAACGGCACCCCGGACCCGCTGGCCTCGGCCCGCGACATCCGCGAGACGTTCCGCCGCATGGCGATGAACGACGAAGAGACCGTCGCGCTCACCGCCGGGGGCCACACCTTCGGCAAGACCCACGGCGCGGCCGTGCCGGACAGGTACGTCGGTCCCGAGCCCGAGGCGGCACCGCTCGCCGAGCAGGGCCTGGGCTGGATGAACAGCTACGGCACCGGCACGGGCGACGACACGATCACCAGCGGGCTGGAAGGCGCATGGACGCCCACGCCGATCACGTGGGACAACAGCTACTTCGAGACGCTGTTCGGCTACGAGTGGGAGGTGACGAAGAGCCCCGCCGGTGCCTTCCAGTGGGTCCCGAAGGACGGTGCCGGGGCGGACGCCGTCCCCGATGCGCATGACCCGTCGGTCAGGCACGCGCCCATGATGAGCACGGCGGACATGGCGATGCGCATGGACCCGGTCTACGAGCAGATCTCGCGGCGCTTCATGGAGCACCCGGACAAGCTGGCCGATGCCTTCGCACGGGCGTGGTTCAAGCTGACCCACCGCGACATGGGACCGGTGGCGCGCTACCTCGGGGCCCTGGTGCCGCAGGAGACCCTGCTGTGGCAGGACCCGATCCCGGCACTCGACCACGAGCTGGTGGATGCCGCGGACGTCTCCGCGCTGAAGGCGCAGGTGCTGGCCTCGGGGCTGTCCGTCGCCCAGCTGGTTCGCACCGCGTGGGCGTCCGCGTCCACGTTCCGCGGCAGCGACAAGCGCGGCGGCGCCAACGGGGCGCGCATCCGCCTGGAGCCTCAGAAGGACTGGGAGGTCAACGACCCCGACGAGCTCGCCATCGTGCTGCGCACCCTGGAGGGCATCCAGCAGTCGTTCAACTCCGCGCAGACCGGTGGCAAGCGCATCTCGCTGGCCGACCTGATCGTCCTCGGCGGGTGCGCCGCGGTCGAGCAGGCGGCCGGGAGCGCCGGCCACGAGGTCGAGGTTCCGTTCACGCCGGGACGGATGGACGCCGCTGCGGACCAGACGGACGTCGAGTCCTTCGCCGCACTCGAGCCCAACGCAGACGGCTTCCGCAACTACCTCGGCAAGGGCAACCGGCTCGACGCCGAGTACCTGCTCATCGACCGGGCGAACCTGCTCACGCTCAGCGCTCCGGAGATGACCGTCCTCGTCGGTGGCCTGCGGGTGCTCGACGCCAACCACCGGCAGTCGCAGGTGGGCGTCCTCACCGCGCGCCCCGGGTCGCTGACCAACGACTTCTACGTGAACCTGCTCGACCTGGGCACGCAGTGGTCGGCCACGTCCGAGGCCGAGGACACCTTCGAAGGCCGTGACCGGGCGACCGGTGAGGTGAGGTGGACCGGCAGCCGCGCCGACCTCGTCTTCGGCTCGAACTCCGAGCTCAGGGCCGTGGCCGAGGTCTACGCCAGCGACGACGCCCAGGAGAAGTTCGTGCGGGACTTCGTAGCCGCGTGGGACAAGGTCATGAACCTCGACCGCTTCGACCTCGCCTGACCTAGACGCCCAGTCTGAAGCCGCGCGGCTGGACGAGGAAGGAGCGGATCGCCTCCCGGCCCGTGTCGCGGATCTCCGGTCCGTGGGTGAAGGCTGCGGTGCGGTACTCGAGGTCGCCGAGTCGTTCGGCGGTCTGCTTGGTCTGCTGACCGTCGGAGCACGAGGCGAAGATCGGCCAGGTGCGCCGGGAGTTCATGTTCCAGATGGCGTCCCCGGTGATGAGCGTCTCGGTGGGCCGGTGCAGCAGGGAGATGTGGCCGGGGGTGTGCCCGGGGGTGTGCACCACCTCGAGCCCGCCGGCGACAGGCAGTAGCTGACCGTCGTGGAGCTCCTCGCTGACCGGCACGCCGCCGGAGCCGACCGGCTGGCGGTGCAGGAGCCGCCCGAGCGGGATCGCCGGGTCCATCGGTGAGCCGCGGCCGTCGCGGACGTCCTGGGCATCGTCGGCATGCACGGCCACCGGTGACCCGGTTCGCCCGGCCACGGCCTTGAGCCCACCGACGTGGTCGACATGGTTGTGGGTGGCGATGATGCGGGTGACATCGACTCTGCCTGCGCCGATCTCGGCCAGGGCCGTCATGATGCGCCCGGACGACGTCGGGAGCCCCGCGTCGACCAGCGTGACCTGCCCGTCGTCGTCGGTCAGGGCGTACACGTTGAGCAGGTCGTAGGGCAGGAGCGGGATCCGGTAGACCCCGGGGGCGATCAGAACGCTCAGCGCCACCGGGCCAGGCTACGGGCCGCCGGACACGTGTCGACGTTGCTCCCCGACCTCACGCCCGTCGGGCGACGACCCGCATCAGGGGGACGGGCAGCTCAGCGCGGGGACCGGCCAGTCGCGCGAGTGTTGCCTGCGCCCGATGCAACTGGTCGGTGGTGCGGCCTGGGGTGTACAGCGAGCGGACGGCAAGGGCGGCGTGGTCGGCGGTAACCAACGGGAACGGGAATCGTTGCCGGGCGATGTCGACGACGCTCAGGCCGGCCCCGGTGAGCAGCCGTCGCACGCGGCGGGGACTCACGTGGGTCGGCATGGAGCCTGGGCCGCGCAGAGGAAGTGCGAGCGCCGCGCCGAGGGCGAGGTAGCGGGGGAGGACCGGCCAGGTCGCGGGCAGCAGGAGGACGGCTGTACCGCCCGGGCGGAGGACTCGCGCGAGCTCGGCGACGGCAGCCCGGATCGGCCGTACGAGCATGAGTCCCATCGAGGACACGACGGTGTCGACGGAGGTGTCCGGGACGGGGAGCCGGCGGGCGTCGCCGAGGGTGACGGGTCCGCGGTTCTGCAGGCGGGCATGGGCGATCTCGGCGTCGCTGCGGTCAACTCCGAGGTAGGTGTCGTGTCCGGTCAGCCACGGCAGGACGGCGGCGTTGCCACAGGCGACGTCGAGGACGGCACCAGGGGAGTCCGGCAGCGAGGCGGCAAGCCAGGAGTACGGCGTGCCCAGCTCGGGGTGGACGGCGTGGTGGAACGCCTGCTCGGTGATGCCGGGACGGTGGGCGTGGAACTGGGCGAGGTAGGCGTCCCAGTCGGTCCGTCCACTCACGTCGGTGCAACTCACCGGGACGCCGCGGAGATTCCGGCGCGGCGCTGACCGACTCGGTTGTGCAGCCCTCACGCCTCGGGGGTGTCGGTCGACCGTGACAGCTCGTCGGCGAACGGCGCAGGCGCTCGACGGCCTGCGGGTCGACCTCCACAGGGACCGGGGTCGCATGAGCCATCGGGCTCGCGGTCTTGATGGCGCGGTAGGTGCTGGCCTCCGGCCCGCAGCGCCGGCACACCTCGAGGTGCTCGTGCACCATGTGGGCGGTAGCGGGGTCGACCTCGCCGTCGAGGTAGCCCTGCAGCACCTTGGCGACCTGGTGGGAGCGCCGTCCGGTGAGCCGATCCAGCATGGCCATCGTTTGCTCCGCGGGTGGGGCACGAGACCGTCCTGGTCGAGCGTGGCGCGGATGCGTCCGCGGCCCCTGTGCAGCCGGCTCATCACAGTGCCCTTGGGGATGTCGAGCCGGTCGGCGGCTTGGGCGTCGCTCAGTCCCTGCCGGTCGACGAGGTCGATGACGACACGGAACTCCTCAGGCAGGTCGGCCAGCGCCACGTCCTCGCTGGAGGGGGCGGCCGGTCCGGTCTGCTCGAGGATCCGTTGGGCGGACTCGCCGTCAGCGACCAGGTCTCGTTGTCCCGTGGGGATGCGGTTGATGTGGGTGTTGCTCATGATGGTCAGCAGCCACTCTGCTGGGTATCTCCGACCGCTGCCCGACCACCGCACTCTCGAGTCCGGCCTGACTGTGCTCACCACGATGTCGATCGACGACCGTGGGTGGGCAGGCAGCGCCGCGTAGACGTGAACCGACCGAGCCGACACGAAGGAGACACCTGATGAGAGCCGTCTGGAACGACACCGTGGTCACCGAGAGCAACGACACCGTCGTCGTGGAGGGCAACCACTACTTCCCGCCTGACTCGGTGCGATGGGAGCACCTGGTGGACAGCCCGCACACCAGCCTGTGCGTGAGCAAGGGCGCAGCTCGCTACTGGTCGGTGCAGGCCGGTGGCCGCCAGGCGGACGATGCGGCCTGGTCCTACCCGTCACCCAAGCCGGCTGCCGCCGAGATCGCGGGGTACGTCGCGTTCTGGCGCGGCGTCCGCGTGCAGCCGTAGCCGTGCGTACCCGCGGACGTGCCGCGCTCGCAGCGCTGGTCGCGCTGCTGGCCACGACGGCGCGCTGGACGGCGGCTCCTTCGAGGCGGTGAGCCTGGACGGGACGCCGGTGGTGCTGTGGTTCCGGTCCCGTGGCCGGGGAACCGGCCGACGTTCGCGTCCGTGTCGGTTGACGCCGGGTCAGCGACCGGCCCTGTTCCGGCCGTCGTCTCTCGTCCTAGGGGTACCGACGCAGCTCACCCGGGAGGTGTGGAGAGCGTCTCCGACGGCTCGACCCGACGGCCGCGCGGCACGTGGACGCTGGTCTGCTGTCTTGCTGCTGCGGTTACGTTGCTGCCCTCGCCCGCCTGGCGGCCGGGGGGTGGCTGGGCTTGACTGGCGATGTGACGGATCCAGTTGTTGTCGTGGGTGGTGGCCTGGCCGGGGCCAAGGTGGTCGAGACGCTGCGCGGCGAGGGGTACGACGGTGCGGTCGTGCTGCTGGCTGCCGAGTCAGAGCTGCCCTACGAGCGGCCTGCGCTGTCCAAGGGATACCTGGCGGGCACGGACCCGTTCGACACGGCCGTCATCCACGACCTGGCCTGGTACGACGAGCACGACGTCGACCTGCGGCGTGGCACCACCGCCACCGGCCTCGAGCCGGCCCGGCACCGCGTGGAGCTCGGCGACGGCAGCGCTCTGACCTACCACCGTCTCGTGCTCGCCACCGGCGCGACCCCGATCAGGCCGGCCCTTCCGGGGGCGGGCACCGCCGCGGTGCTGCGAACGAGAGCCGACGCGGACGCCCTGCGGGTGCGGCTGGTTCCCGACGCCCGAGTAGCCATCATCGGTGGAGGCTGGATCGGACTGGAGACCGCCGCCGCCGCCATCGGCCGCGGGGCCAGGGTAACCATGCTGGAGTCAGGTCGGGCCCCCCTTGCCCGGGCCCTCGGCGCCCGGATCGGCGCGGCGTGGGGCGAGGCCCACCGCAGTCACGGTGTCGACCTGCGCACCGGGGTGGAGGTCACCGAGATCGCCGACCACGGGGTCAGGCTGGCCGACGGCTCCAGCGTCGACGCCGACCTCGTCCTGCTGGCGGTGGGCGCGCGACCGGAGACCAGAATGGCCGAGTCCGCCGGGCTCACCGTCGACGACGGCGTGCTCACCGACGCGGCGCTTCGCACCTCGCACCCCGACGTGCTCGCCGTCGGCGACGTCGCCAACGCGTTCCACCCGCGCTACCGCCGACACGTGAGGGTCGAGCACTGGGCTAACGCGCTCAACCAGGGCCCCGCGGCGGCCCGGACGATCCTCGGCGAAGACGTCGAGTACCGCAAGATCCCCTACTTCTACACCGACCAGTTCGAGCTCGGCATGGAGTACGCAGGCCACAGCGACCCCGACGCGGACGTGCTCGTCCGCGGCGACCTCGACAGCGGGAGCTATCAGGCGTTCTGGGTGCGCCCGGCGCACGGGGACACCGTCGTCGTCGAAGCCGCGATGCACGTCAACCGCTGGGAGCCGGGGATCGAGCCGTTGAAGAGCCTTGTCGAGGCCGAGACGCCCGTCGAGCGACGCCGCCTGGTCGACGAGGACGTCGCCCTCGACGATCTGGGGTAGTCCGCGTGACGGTTCGCCAGATCCGCGCGGAGCGTGCCCGCAGTCAGCCTTCCCCTTGACGACGTACGGTGTACGGCGTAGCGTACAGTGTACGGACACTAGAGGCGATGATTGAGGAGCGGAACGATGGCAACCATGCGGGCGGTCACCCTCCACCGGTACGGCGAGGTCCGGGACGTCGTCGAGGTAGAGGACGTCCCGGTCCCCGCGATAGGTGAGAACGACCTCCTGGTTCGTGTCGGCGCCAGCGCGGTCAACCCCGGGGACTGGTTCCTCGTGCGCGGTGTCCCGTACCTGTTCCGGCTCGTCGTCGGGCTGACCAAACCCCGCAACCCCGTCATGGGGCTCGTCGTCGCAGGGACTGTCGAGCAGGTGGGAGCCGCCGTTGCCGACGTCCGCCCCGGCGAGACCGTCTACGCCGAGGTGAGCGCAGGCGGCTTCGCCGAGTACGCCAGGGTCCCCGCCGCGGCCGCCGCGCGGACGCCGTCCAATCTGACGATCGAGCAGGCCGCTGCGGTCCCACTGGTCGGTGTGACCGCTCTCCAGGCCATGCGTGACATCGGGCGAGTCGGCCCCGGCCAGCGGGTGCTCATCAACGGCGCGTCGGGCGGGGTCGGCACGTTCGCCGTCCAGATCGCGGCAGCCTTCCGGGCGCATGTCACCGGCGTCTGCGGGACCGGCAGCGTCGATCTCGTCCGATCGCTGGGGGCGGACGAGGTCATCGACTACACCGTCACGGACTTCACCGACTGCGGGCAGCGGTGGGACGTGATCCTGGACAACGTCGGCAACCGCACGATGGCCCACCTGCGCAGAGCGTTGACCGCCAAGGGCACTCTCATCCCGAGCGCCAACTCCGGAGGCGATGTGCTAGGCGGGCTCGGGCGCGTCATCCACTCGCTTGTCGAGACGCCCTTCGTCAGCCAGCGCCTGCGGCCCTTCCTCGCCCGCTCGAGCAGCGCCGATCTCGCCGAGCTGACCAGGATGATCGAGGAGGGGTCTCTGACGCCGGTCATCGACAGCACGTACGCCCTCGCGGATGCGGCCAAGGCGCTGGAGCACTACGGGGACGGCCACAGCCACGGCAAGGTCATCATCACCGTGACGTGACGTCGCAGCCGGGCCGTGACCAACGCTCTGCTCGGTCGCACCGGGCAGCAGCACCGTCAGGTCGTGACTCCGGTGGCGAGCAGCAGCGCCTGGCTCAGTCTTCGACCTCAGGCGATCGCCGCGTGCGGGCCACTGGCAACCTGATCCTCCTCGCCGACGTGCCCATCAGGGACCAGGACTTCCGCACCAGCCGTCCCGGCAATCGCTGACCATGATCAGCGCGGGTTTGGTGTGGGTCGAGCATGATCA
>CAYHHE010000073.1:9007-14991 GCA_964356295.1 uncultured Actinomycetes bacterium
CCTTGATCATCGCGATGAGCACCACGCCGACGTGACCACCCGCGCAACCACTCGCGCAACCGGACGGCCCCGGGCGTCGCCCGAGCACCCCGGTCACCTGGCCACGATGGCATCGAAGGCCTCCCACAGTCCGGGCACGGCGCACTCCTCGCATTGCCGAAGCGCCGGCGAGCCGACGCGCGCCCAGAGCAGGGCCGGCGCCCCCAGGTCGCTACCCCAGCCGCTCATGCATACGAACGTGCCGATCGCCTCGCCCATCATGAGCAGCACGGCGACGTGGTGATCGTCCACCGACGCCAACGGCATCGACGTCTGCCGAGATCAGCGCCACCGAGGCCTCCGTACCAGCGGAGTCGGTGCTCCGCTGCAGGATCGGATCATCAGCGTCGCGTCGTCGCGACCCGCGATCGGCTACCTCCGGTCCGGCCGCACGGTCGCGGCTGCCGGGTCCGGGCGATCCTCCTCGCTGGCCCGAGCGTCGGGGCTGATCACGACCACAAGGAGCCCAACGGTCGCCGGCAACAGCACCCCGTCGATGCCACGGAAGGCGAGGCCATCGGGACGGGTCGAAGGCCTCTGGCCTTGGGCGTCATCGAGGCACACAACGGAAGAGACCGCGCTGCCGTCGAGTTCTTGGCCCAGGCAGGGCCGAGGAGAAGGGGAGGGTTCGTCGGGAGGGTAGGTGTGCGATGACACGGTCGTCCGGGCAGGGGGGTCGGTACAGCCTCGCCGAACTCGTCGCCCGAGCAGCCTTCCCGCTCATGGCCCTGGCGAGCGCAGGCGCATTCTGGCTGGCCACGCCACGAGCGCAGGACGACTACATCCGGTGGTTGCTGTTCCTGACGGTCTACCTGATCCTGGCGTGTCTGCCGACCTGGCTGTACACGCGCTTCCTCAGCGTCAAGCTGACATCGATCTACGTCGAGTATGTGCTGAACCTGCATCGGCTGGGCGTGGACAGACCGGAGTTCCTCCCCGAGCCGCCGTACACGTCGGAGTACCACGAGACGTGGGCGAACGCCACGAAGCGGCATCACACCCGGCACCCTCGCGACGCCGAGAGCGCCGAGCCGATCCCCGGCATGACGGTCTACGACGCGAAGTTCGACGCCTACTACGGGGACCGGCGAGACGACAAGCAGGGTGTGACGAGGTTCTGCGGTCTCGGCAGCCTGCTTCCCGTGGTGGTCTGCTGGCTCGCCTTCGCAACCGGATGGTTGACCATCTTCACAGAGCCCGGCTTCATAAGCGGGGATCTCGGCAGTGTCGACCTCGCTGACGCCTTACGGTTCGCCTTCCTCGGCGTCTACGTCTTCAGCGTCCAGCTGACGGTCCGAGCCTTCTTCCAGAACGACCTCCGCTCGGGAACGTACGTTGCGATCATGGAGCGACTCGGCGTCGCGCTGATCCTGGTGAGCGTGGCGCACGTGGTCTGGGCAGCACTTCCGAGCCTCGCCGGAATGGAGCCGGTCATCGCCTTCGTCATCGGGACATTCCCCCTGGTCGGCCAGGAGTGGCTCGTCCAGATCGCCTCGGACCGGATGGGCAAGCGGGTGCAGGTTCTGCAGACCCGCCATCCGTTGTCGGAGATCGACGGGATGAACGTCTGGTACGAGGCCCGACTGCTGGAAGAGGGCGTGGAGAACGTGCAGAACCTGTCCACCGCCAACATCGTGGACGTCGTGCTGCACTCACGCGCACCGGTCGGACGGATCGTCGACTGGATCGACCAGGCTCTGCTCATCAACCACCTTCCTCCCCGAGGGAGGGGGCCCAAAGCCGGCTCCGGTCGGCGGGCCGGTGCCCCGGCGCGGGCAAGCGAGACCGACGACGAGGAGCTGTTCCGTCGGACCTTGACGTGTCTCGGCGTTCGCACCGCGACCGATCTGCTCGACCTGTACGCCCCGCTGAACAGGCACTCCGTGAAGGAGCTGGAGCACGACCTTCACCCGTTGTGGCCGGCGGGCAGCCGTGAGCGTGACTTCCGGGACGGCATGCTGGAGTGGGTGCCAGCGGACAGGCGCACGTCCGTACGCAGGAGGCTGGAGGCGACCCTGCGCTGCCTGGCGTCCGAGCCGAACCTCCGTATCGTGCTCAACTGGCAGACGGGCCATGGTCCGTTGCCGCGCTTCCAGGACGCTGTGCCCACGGCGCCGGCACCTGCGGCTGCGCCCAGCTTGCTGACATCCGTTGCGACACATGGCGCCACGTCACTGGGACTAGCAGAAAGAAAGTGAGTAGCGATGATTCGTGTGGAGGAAAGCAGAGCCCCGTCGTTCGCGGAGCTGCGGCCGATGCGTCCACCGACGATGCCGGGGTTCCCGGTGTACCCGGACCTGGTCGACCGGATGGTCGCCTCAGGTGACGTGCCGGATGCCATCGCGGCGCATGCGCTGGCGGTGTGCTCGGGGTACGCGTACGCCGGTCCGGATGTGGTGACGATGATGATGGCGCGGATGGGGATGGAGGGGAACCGCTGCCGTGCAGTGACGATGGTGGTGGATCCGATGTTCATCCGTTCGACTGCCAACGTGGTGCAGAGCATGGACGGGCGGGTGGTCATCGTCTGCTACCGGGGAACCGAGCCGATGAGCCTGATCAACTGGTTGACCGACGCGGACGTGTACCCGGAACGGGTGCGCTTCCCGATCCCCGGCAGCGACGGAGACTTCTCCGTGCACGCCGGCTTCTACCGCAACGTGCGGGCGACGCGATTCGAGGTGCTCCGGACGCTCGAGCGCGCGGCCGCCGGCGAATCGATCCTGGAGCGGGACAAGCCGGCACAGCACCCGATGGAGGTCCTCTACCTCACCGGGCACAGCCTCGGCGGGGCCATGGCGAGCCTGCTGGCGATCATGCTCCGCACCGACCCGGACTTCGCAGCGTTGGGCGAGCGGATGCGCATGGTCGCGACCTTCGGCCAGCCGATGGTGGGCAGCCCCGAGCTGGCGCAGGCCTGCCAGGCCGACACGTCCCTGTCCGGACGGGTCGTCCGCTACGTGTACCAGGACGATGTCGTGCCGCACCTGCCGCCGAGGGACTCCGGGGACTTCGAGCACTTCGGTGCGCAGCGCCGCTTCGACGGGAGGCGATGGGCGGCCACCCGACCGACTCAGCAGATGGCGAACCTGGCGGGGCTGCTGGAGATGCCGATGTCCTACCTGTCGCGACGGATCGAGCTGCTGCGTCGGGTTCCGTTCCGGTACTCCCTGGACGACCATCTGCCGCACCACTACATCGCCGCGCTGACGCCACCGGGCGTGCCCTCGGAGTTCGGGGACTTGCCCTACGCGAGTGAGGCGGCAGACGCGTGACCCGGGTCTCGCCGCCGGAGGCGTCGAACGACTCGGGGGCTCGCAGATGAGTGCGCGTGGACGAGGTCTGGCGGCTCTGGCCCTCGGGGGGCTTGCCCTCGTCGGGCCAACACTCCTCGGGCGCGTCACCGGTCGCGTCGTGGGATGGCGATCTGTGGTCGCCGTCGAGCTCGCCGGGTCGGGCCGAGCGCTGTTGGTCGCCGCCGGTGGGACGTCGGAGGGACTGGCGACCCACCGGAGGCTGCTGCGCTACGACAACGGCTACGTCGTCGTGTACTCGGTTCCGTTGCTGCTCGGAGCCAGCCTGCTCGACCCGCCGTGGCGAGCGGCCGTAGTCGCACTCGTCGTCGCAGCCGCAGCCGCCGACTACACCGAGAACGCCGCGCTGGACCGCGCGCTGCGTACCCTGCAGACGCCTGGTCTCCAGCCCGCGCATGCCGACCGACCGGCTTTGCTGGCCCGGCGGGCAGCGCTGCTGAAGTTCGGCGCGCTCGGCCCGACGAGCATGCTGTCGCTGGCCGGGGCAGTGCGTGCGGTGTCCCGGGGTTGAGCCGCCGAGTGTCGGTGTCGGGGCGTCGTCGGAGGCTCCTCAGGCCGGATGGGCACCGGCCCAGGTCACCGTCCCGTCCGGCGCAAGGATGAGGTCGTGCACCCGCGTCGCGTGCTGCCCCGGGTCGACCTCGTACTCGACGAGGAGCTCCACGATCGGCGGGTCGGTCTTCACCAGACCCTCGCGCAGCGTGGCGCTGCGGACGCCGGACTGCGACCGGATCCGATCGGCCACCTCCCTCAGGGTGGACCCGGGCCTGACGGCGGCAGCCACCTGCGCGTCGAACTCCGCAGCCCAGGTTGGCTGGGCGGGCCCGTTGGTCACCTCGTCCAATGGTCCACCCAGCTAGCGGGCCTGGTCATCCCTTGAAGTAGGTCAGCGACGGCCCAGGACGTCCCACGAAGCAGATCGAGCGGAACTGGTAGCGCAGGATGTAGCTCAGCGCCTGACGGGCCTCATGCTGCTCCTGGTCGAAGTCCAGCAGCCAGTGGTTGCCCTCGACCACCTTCCAGCGTCCGGCCACATACGTGGCCTCGAGATTGGCAGGGTCGAAGCCCATGCAGTCTTCCCCTGGCATCGAGCCCCGTGGAGCCTGGCTGTTGACCAGGTAGAACTCCATGGACGGGTTCGGCCGTCCGACGAAGCACTGGGCGTTGAACCCGTACTGCTGGATGATGGCCAGCGCACGCTGGGCCTCGGACTGGTTGCCGGCGAAGTCGAGCAGCCACATCCCGTCCACCTCGATCTTCCACCGGCCGCCTGCTGACACGACGCGCGCGTTGGCGGGGTTGAACGGGATGACGTCGTGCTGGTTGCGCGGGACGAGCTCGTCGAACTCCGTGGCACGGGTCACGTCCTCGCCGCGGCACCCGTTTGCCGGGCAGACGTTGGAGCGCACACAGCTGCCGACCGTGACGTAGTCCGTCTCGCCCCGGACGAGGATGCCCTCAGCCACGTGTGTGCCGCTGTGGAACACCGGCGACCCGGAGTTGCCGCCGTAGGTGTCGAGGTTGGCCACGAAGTACCGCGGGGGCGTGTTGTCCCGAACCGTCGCGTTGCCTGCGATCTTCTTCGGCAGGCCCGACGGGTGACCGATGACGTGGACACCCGCGCCGTCGGGGATCTTGCCGGTGCGGCGCACCTGGACGTACGGGTGGTTGAGCACTGGACGGTCCAGCTGCACGACGCACCAGTCCGTTCCCTGGTTGCCGATGGCTCGGCCCAGGATGCGCCGTCCCCGGTAGATCTCGCCGTTGGGGATCCGCGTCACGGCGGTGGTGGCATTGCTCATCTCGTAACCGAACACGAACCGGACGTCGGCGAGGGTGCCCACGTCCACGCAGTGCGCCGCGGTCACGACGATGCTCGGGTCGACCAGGAACCCCGAGCAGAACGCGATGGACGGTTGGTCACGGAACGGCTCGCTGGCGCACAGGTTGCGCCGAACGCCGAGCGTCTGCCCGGTCAATGTGGACGTGCCGTCGCCGTTGTCGACCAGGCTCGAGGGACTGACCAGCGCCACCACGCTGGCGGCGTCGCGCCGCAGCCGCCGATCGGCGACCTGGTAGACGTCCTGACGGTCATCTGTGCCGTAGATGACCTTCTGACCGAGCCGCAGGGCATCGGCCAGGTCCTCGTCCGAGATCTCGGCCAGCTCCGGGACCCGGTCGAACCCTCCTGAGCCCTCTGCCGCTCCCGGAGCACCGGCGATGGCTACCGCTGCCTCGGGTGGACCCCCCTCTGCTCCGGTGGCACGTGCGCGAAGCTCCTGAAGCAGCAGGTCCGGGTCCATCGTGCTGATGTCTTCAGCCATCACACGTCTCCCTTCTCGCTCACTGCGCACCAGCGTGCGGCGCTACCTTCGGCGTACTCCCTCCGGGCGGCCCCGTCAAGGGTCTAGCCAAAGGCCTAGCGCCGCCTGGCGGCAGCCCAGCCTGCGGTCTGGCGCAGGGCGTAGCACGTCGTTCTGCTGGGTGTCGCTCGAGCATGATCAGGGCGCCTGCGGGGTCGCTCGAGCATGATCAACGCGCCGTAGGTGTCGTTGTTCGGCGGTTCAGAGCGCCCCAGGTGTCGCTGGGACGACACCAAAGGCGCGCTGATCATCCTCACAACGACCACCA
>CAYHHE010000074.1:0-14807 GCA_964356295.1 uncultured Actinomycetes bacterium
ACCCGGTGACGACCTTCGACATCGTCGTGCTCGGTGGTGGCAGCGGCGGCTACGCATGCGCCCTGAGGGCGGCTCAGCTGGGCAAGTCTGTCGCACTGATCGAGCGGGACAAGCTCGGCGGGACGTGCCTTCACTACGGATGCATCCCCACCAAGGCCCTGCTCCACGCAGCGGAGGTCGCTGACGAGGCTCGGCACGGCTCCGAGGTCGGCGTGCGATCGACGTTCGACGGCATCGACATGGCCGGCGTCAACTCCTACAAGGACGGTGTGGTCGCACGCCTCTACAAGGGCCTGCAGGGCCTGGTCAAGAGTCGCAAGATCACCTACGTCGAGGGCAGCGGCCGACTGGTCGGACCCAATGCTGTCGAGGTCGACGGGACCCGCTTCGAGGGGTCGGCGGTCGTGCTGGCGACGGGCTCCTACGCGCGGTCGCTTCCCGGTCTGGAGATCGACGGGCAGCGGGTGCTCACGTCGTACGAGGCGCTCAGGTTGGACTACGTGCCCGACCGGGTCGTGGTGCTCGGCGGTGGGGTCATAGGTGTGGAGTTCGCCAGCGTGTGGCGTTCCTTCGGCGCCGAGGTCACCATCGTCGAGGCTCTGCCGAGGCTCGTCCCTGCCGAGGACGAGGCGTGCTCGAAGGCAGTCGAACGAGCGTTCCGCAAGCGGACGATCGCCTTCAAGACCGGTGTCCGCTTCGCTGGGGTTCACTCCACCGACTCCGGCGTCACCGTGTCGTTGGAGAACGGCGAGTCGATCGACGCCGACATCCTGCTGGTCGCGGTCGGGCGGGGGCCGAACACTGCCGACATGGGATACGAGGAGGTGGGCGTGGCGATGGATCGTGGGTTCGTCCTCGCCGACGATCGGACTCGCACCAACGTGCCGGGTGTGTATGCCGTGGGCGACATCGTTCCAGGCCTGCAGCTGGCGCACCGCGGCTTCCAGCAGGGCATCTTCGTCGCCGAGGAGATCGCCGGGCTCAACCCGGTCCCGATCGACGAGTCCGCTATTCCTCGCGTGACCTACTCCGAGCCAGAGGTCGCTTCGGTCGGCCTCACCGAGGCCGAAGCCATCGAGCGGCTGGGCAAGGACAAGGTCGTCTCACTGCAGTACGACCTCGCCGGCAACGGGAAGAGCCAGATCCTCAAGACCGCTGGGTTCATCAAGCTGGTTGCCGAGAAGGACGGCCCGGTGATCGGGATCCACATGGTCGGCAGCCGTGTCGGCGAGCTCATCGGCGAAGCGCAGCTGATCTACAGCTGGGAGGCTCTGCCCAGCGAGGTGGCCCAGCTGGTCCACGCGCATCCCACCCAGAGCGAGGCCATGGGCGAGGCCCACCTGGCGCTGGCTGGCAAAGCGCTCCACGCGCACGGGTAGCGGCAGTCCCCGACGTACCGAGTGTCACGACAGAGAGGCTCACCGGCATGGCAACCCCCGTCACCCTCCCCCAGCTCGGCGAGAGCGTGACCGAAGGCACGGTCACCCGTTGGCTCAAGCAGCCCGGTGAGGCGGTCGCGGTCGACGAGCCGCTGCTGGAGGTCTCCACCGACAAGGTCGACACCGAGATCCCCTCCCCGGCTGCCGGCGTGCTGCTGGAGATCAAGGTGCCCGAGGACGAGACCGTGGCCGTCGGCACCGAGCTGGCGATGATCGGGGATCCCAGCGAGGCCTCCGGCTCCGCTGCCGCTCCGGCACCGGCCCCCGCGCAGCCCGCCGCGACGCCGGAACCTGCTGCGACGCCGGAACCGGTCGCCTCCCAACCGCCGACGCCTGCACCAGCCGAGCCCACCGCGGCGCCCGCGACGAGTATCCCGGCCTCCGGCCAGGCCGTCACCCTCCCTCAGCTCGGCGAGAGCGTGACCGAGGGCACGGTCACCCGCTGGCTCAAGCAGGTGGGTGACACCGTGGCCGCGGACGAGCCGCTGCTGGAGGTCTCCACCGACAAGGTCGACACCGAGATCCCCTCCCCGACCGGCGGCGTGCTGCTGGAGATCAAGGTGCCCGAGGACGAGACCGTCCCGGTCGGCACGGAGCTGGCGATCATCGGCGAGCCGGGCACACCCGCGACTGCGGCACCCCCGGCGCCCGCGGCACCGGCAGCAGTGCATACGCCCACCGCTCCGCCACCCCCGCCACCCGCCGCGGCACCCTCGGCTCCCCCCGCGCCAGCTGCGGCGGCTCCGGCCACCACCCCAGTCGCTCCCGCACCGGCACCGGCACCGGCAGCCACCGCCGGGGGGCCGTCGCCGTACGTGACGCCTCTGGTGCGCAAGCTGGCCGCCGAGCACGCAGTGGACCTGTCCACGATCACCGGCACCGGGGTCGGCGGGCGTATCCGCAAGCAGGACGTGCTGGCCGCCGCGGAGGCGGCCAAGGCGGCCGCGCCCGCCCCAGTTCCCCCGACGGCTCCGGCGGCCGCCCCGGCACCCGCCGCCGCCCCCGGCCCCCCGGCTCCGGCCACCGCCGCACCAGCGCTGACCCCGTCCCCGCTGCGTGGCTCCACGGTCAAGATGTCGCGCCTTCGCCAGCTCATCGCTGACCGGATGGTCGAGTCCCTGCACGTCTCCGCTCAGCTCACCACCGTGGTCGAGGTCGACATGACCCCGGTCGCACGACTGCGGGCCCGAGCGAAGACCGACTTCGAGGCCCGCGAGGGCGTCAAGCTCTCGTTCCTGCCGTTCCTGGCCAAGGCCACCCTCGAGGGACTCAAGGTCTTCCCGGGACTCAACGCCACGATCGACATGGACACCAAGCAGGTCACCTACTCCGACGCCGAGCACCTCGGCATCGCCGTGGACACCGAGCGCGGCCTGCTCGTGCCGGTCATCAAGGATGCCGGCGATCTCAACATCGCCGGGCTGGCCCGCAAGATCACCGACATCGCCGAGCGCACCCGAACCAACAAGATCACCCCAGACGAGCTGTCCGGCGGCACGTTCACGCTGACCAACACCGGCAGCCGGGGCGCGCTGTTCGACACCCCGATCATCAACCAGCCGCAGACCGGCATCCTCGGCACCGGAGCGATCGTCAAGCGGCCCGTCGTGGTCACCGACGCTATGGGCCAGGACTCCTTCGCGGTGCGGCAGATGATGTACCTCGCCCTGACCTACGACCATCGTCTTGTCGACGGCGCCGACGCCGCCCGATTCCTCGGCGCGGTCAAGCAGCGCCTGGAAGAGGGCGCCTTCGACGGCGACCTGGGCCTGTAGTGAGAGTCGCGATCGCCGGCGGCTCCGGCTTCATCGGTCGCGCCCTGAAGCCGTCGCTGACCGCCCACGGGCACCAGGTGGTGAGCCTGGTGCGCGCTCAGGCGTCCGGCCCGGACACGGTCGGATGGGACCCGGCCTCCCGCACCGTCGACCTAGACGCGCTGGCCGGGGTGGACGCCATCGTCAACCTCGCCGGGGCCGGGATCGGCGACAAGCGCTGGAGCGAGGCGTACAAGCGCACCCTCTACGACAGCCACGTGGGGTCGGCGGCCACCCTGGCGAATGCGGCAGCGCAGGCCAGCCCGACGCCGTCGGTCCTGGTCAGCGTCGGGGCCATGGGCTACTACGGCAACGCCACCGGCGGGGTGCCGTTGACCGAGGACTCCCCGGCGGGTCGCGACTTCGCCGCAGGGATCGTGGCCGACAAGGAGGCAGCGACGGCGCCGGCCGCGGACGCGGGTGTGCGGGTCGTCCTCCCCCGGCTCAGCCTGGTCATGGGGTCCTCCGGAGGGACGCTGGGCCGAAGGCTGCTCCCCTTGGCCAAGGCAGGCATCCTCGGCCCCCTCGCCGGCGGGAAGACGATCTGGAGCGTCGTCTCGGTCCAGGACGTCGTGCGAGCGCTGGAGTTCCTGCTGACCAACAAGGACGCCTCCGGGCCGTACAACGTCTCCGCGCCCACCACCACCACCAACGGCGAGTTCACCCGGCTCCTGGGCCAAGCCGTGCACCGGCCGACCGTCCTCCCGGTGCCGCGCTTCGCCCTGAAGATCGTTCAGGGCGAGCTCGCCGACGACATCCTCGCCGACTTCAACGTCGTCCCCGCCAGGATCACCGCCGCCGGTTTCACCTTCGAGCATCCGGACGCGCGCAGCATCGTGGCTGCCGCCGTCGGCTGAGGCGTCGACGGCTCAGCCGAAGCGCCACTCCTGCCCGGTGGGGTCCGGGACCAGGCGGGCCTGCCAGGTCGATGACGGCAGGCCGGGCAGCTCCGCAACGACCGTGCCGTCGGTATCCAGCAGCGTGTATGGCTCGAGCCGGTCGGTGATCTCCAGGACCACCAGGGCGCCCTGCTGCTGGACCACCGCCGCCTCCTCCACGACGAAGACCAGCCCGTCGGGTCGCACCCGCTGGTCGGCGTAGGCGGTGTCGAGCTCGAGATCGGCGGACAGGCCAGGGCTGCGAGGGTCGTACACCTCGCACAGCCGCTGCTGCTGCCCGGTCACCAGCGCCGCCGACCGTCGCGTGTACAGCTCATCGATGACGCTGGCCCAGTCCTGCGGGATCGGTGGGGTGGTCTGCGCGGCGGCGCCGGGAGATCCGCAGAGCTCGACCCCGCCCGGGACCCCGGCGACAGCCGGAGCCTCGTCAGTGTCGGCATCGGGTGTCGCCCCCACGGTCGGTTGGGACGTCGGCTGCGCCGGCTGGGTCGGCGGACCGGCCGGCGCGGACGGACGAGCCGCCGACTGGGTAGGCGAGGTGCTCACCCGGAGCGTGTCCGTGGTGCCACCTCGTCCGCCGAACACCGCGACGACAGCGACCGCGATGACCGCCAGCACCATCACGGCGGCCACGACAGCGCCCACCCGACGGGTCCGGCCGGTCGCGGGACGAGGGTCCGGCTCCAAGTCGCCACCGGTGCCCGCGGACGCGGGACGTTCGGGCTGGTCCGGGTCGCAGGCCTCACCATCCCCGACTGACCCCAGCGGCTCCGGCTCGGCCACCTCCAGCAGCGTCCTCGCGACCTCGTCCGCGCTCACCGACGGGGAGGACAGCGAGGTCGATGCGGCATGCAGTGCGTGCGAGTCGGTGTCGCCGGCCGCTCGCTGGAGCATGGTGACCAGCGCGGCGACGTCGGTGGCAGGGGTGGGGTCGTCGACCTCGCGCGGGGCGAGCTCGTGCAGGACCGCCTGGACACCCGCCCCGACCAACGTGGGACGACCGTCCCGGTCGATCGCGACCACGTCGCGCCCCACAGCTCCGTGGGCCAGTCCGGCACGGTGCAGGGCGTCCAGCGCCGATGCGACGGGCGCCAGTGCGGTCGCCACCTGGCCGGCGGTCCGTGGCGGCTCCGCCAGACGTGCCAGGCTGGCCTGCGAGGCGACCGGCAGGACGAGGGCGTCCGCATCCGCTGCCAGCACCACCGGCTCGGCGAGGTGCTCGTGCTCGATGGCCGCGAACTCGGCGAGCAGGCTGACGATGGCGGTGCGCTCCTGCTCGGTCAGCGGCGGCAGCACGCGCACCGCGACCCGCCGCCGGGACCCCTCCGCGACGGCAGCGAAGCGGTCGGGGTCCTCGCCGAGCGGGTCGGCGCCGGTGACCAGGAAGCCCCGCACCTCGGGGAACCCCTGGCCCTCGGGCGTCGCTGGCGTCGACACCGCCCCATCGTCTCAAACCAGACGATTCGGGGTCGGCCGCCGTCCACCGCCGCGTCGGGTCACCCGGTACGGTCCGGCAGCATGGCACCGTCCCCCCGATCGGCCGACGTCGACACCGTCGTCGTCGGAGCCGGGCTGTCCGGGCTGGCCTGCGCTCGACGACTGACCGAGGCCGGCCTGCAGGTCGTCGTGCTGGAGGCCTCCGAGGCAGTGGGCGGACGAGTCCGCACCGACGTGGTGGACGGCTTCCGCCTCGACCGCGGCTTCCAGGTGCTCAACCCCTCCTACCCGGCGCTTGCCGACACGGTCGACATCCAGCGGTTGCGGCTGCGGTCCTACCTCGCTGGAGTCGTCGTCGCGATCGGCTCGAGCCGGCACCTCGTCGCGGACCCGACCCGCTACCCACGGGCGCTGCTGTCGACGCTGCGGGCTCCGGTGGGCAGCCCTGCCGGGAAGATGAGGCTGGCGGCGATGGCGGTCCAGGTGGCTCTGCGGGATGTCGCGAGCGACCTGTCGTTGCCGGAGTCGACCACCGCGGAAGCCCTGCGGAACCGGGGCATCGAGACCGCCACCGTGGAGCGGTTGCTGCGGCCCTTCCTGTCCGGGGTCTTCCTCGAGCCGGACCTGGCGACCTCCTCGCGGTTCTTCGACCTCGTGCTGCGCTCGTTCGTCAAGGGGGGCCCGGGGCTGCCGGCCTCCGGGATGCAGGCCCTACCCGAGGAGGTGGCCCGACCGCTGCCGCCCCATGTGGTGCGGCTGTCGACGCCGACGGTCGCCCTCGCCCCTGGCGAGGTGAGCCTGGCGGACTCCTCGAGGATCACCGGCCGCGCCGTCGTCGTCGCGACCGACCCCGCACGGGCCGCGGCGCTGCTGCCCGGCTTCGCCGCACCACGCATGCGGGCCGTCACGACCTGGTACCACACCACCCCCGGAGTGCCTGGGCGCGACCTGCTCGGCGGCCGTCCGGTACTCGTGGTCGACGGGCAGGCCCGAGGCCCGGTGGTCAACTCGTCGGTGCTCAGCACCGTTGCACCCACCTACGCACCGCCCGGGTCCACGCTGGTGTCCAGCTCGGTGCTCGGGACGACCGGGGCAGCGGCGGACGAGGCGGCCGTCCTGGCCCATCTGGCGGTCCTGTACGGGCGCGCCACCGACGACTGGCAGCTGGTGGCACGGGTCCAGGTGCCGCAGGCGTTGCCCGCGATGCCGCCACCGCTGTCGCTGCGGCAGCCCGTCCGCCTGGCCGAGCAGATCTACCTCTGCGGCGACCACCGCGACACCGGGTCCATCCAGGGGGCCCTGGTGTCCGGACGTCGCGCCGCCGCGGCCGTCCTCACCGACCTCGGGCCCGGCTGAGCCTCAGCCGACCTCCTGCATCTCGCGGGCCTGCTCCGCAGCGGAGGGCTCGCGCTGTCGGGCCAGCCGGCTCGGCCACCACACAGGCGGGCCGATGTCGAACACCAGCGCCGGCACCAGCAGCGACCGGACGACGAGCGCATCCAGCAGCACCCCGACGGCGACCAGGAACGCGATCTGCGCCAGGAACAGGATCGGCAGCACGAACAGCGCCCCGAACGTCGCCGCCAGCACGATCCCGGCGCTGGTGATCACCCCACCGGTCACTGCGAGGGCCTTGAGGATGCCCCGCCGGGTGCCGATGACCAGCGTCTCCTCCCGGGCCCGGGTCATCAGGAAGATGTTGTAGTCGATGCCGAGCGCGGCCAGGAACACGAAGGCGAACAGCGGCACGCTGGGATCCCCGCCGGGGAAGTCGAGGACGTTGTTGAACACGATCGCCGCCAGCCCCAGGGTGGCCGCGAAGGAGAGCACGACTGTCCCGACGAGCAGCACCGGAAGCAGGATCGAACGCAGCAGGACCATGAGCACCAGCAGGATCACCAGCAGAACGATCGGGATGATCACTCGAAGGTCGCGCTGAGCGGCCTGCTGGGAGTCGAGCTGGACGGCGGTCAGACCGCCTACCAGAGCGTCCGCGGAGACGTCGTCCAGGCTCTCGCGGAGGGCGAGGACGGTGGCCTCGGCCTCGTCGGAGTCCGCCGCCGCCTGCAGTGTCACGTCGATCTGGACCAGGTCGTCCACCACGACGACCTGACCGCTGACCGGGTCGACGACCGGCTGGGCCGCGGCGACGCCGTCCTCGGCGGTGATCGTGGCCAGCATCGCCTCGGTCTGGTCGGCAGGGCCGATGACGGTGGCCGGGCTCCCAGTACCGGCCGGGAAGTGCCGGGCCAGCGCCTGCTGCCCCTGCGTGGACTCCACCGAGGTGAGGAAGAAGTCGGACTGGGCGACCCCGTCGGCCTTGAACTGGGGCAGGAAGGCGGCGAGCCCGACCAGGACGAGGGTCACCGCGATCCACACCGGCCTGGATCGGCGGCCCACGAAACGGGCCACCCGCCCCCACAACCCCCGCACCTCGGTCGGGGCGGAGCCGTAGGTGGGACGGAACGGCCAGAACGCCGCTCGGCCGAGCAGGACCAGCGCGGCAGGCAGGAAGGTCAGGGCCGCGAGCATCGCGAAGACGATCCCGACAGCGGCCACCGGGCCGAGGCCCTGGACGGAGTTCAGCTCGCTGAGCAGAAGCGCCATCACACCGAGGACCACTGTGCCGCCCGAGGCGAGGATGGCCTCGTAGGTGCCCTTCAACGTGGCCCGCATGGCGTCGTAGCGAGAGTGGTGGCGTCGAAGCTCCTCGCGGTACCGCGAGACCAGCAGCAGGGAGTAGTCGGTGGCAGCACCGACGACCAGGATGAACAGGATCCCCTGGCTCTGCCCGTTGAGGGTGAGCACGTCGTTGTCGGCCAGCGTATAGACGACTGCCGAGGCCACCCCCAGCGCGAGCACCGCGGAGAACAGCACGAGCACGGGAAGGATCGGGCTGCGGTAGACCACTAGGAGGATGACGAGCACGACGACCAGGGTGACCAGCAGCAGCAGCCCGTCGATCTCCCCGAACGCCTCGCCGAAGTCGGCGAGGAACCCGGCGGGCCCGGTCACGTAGCTGGTCGCGCCGTCGATCTCGATGGAGCCGTCGCTGCCCACGATCGCGCGCAGCTCCTCGACGTACACGCTCACCTCGAAGCCCTCGGACCCGTCCAGCGGCACGACGACCTGCGCGGCCTGGCCGTCATCAGACGGGATCGGGCCGACGGGCTCGCCTACGACCCCCTCGACCTCGGCGATCGCGGCAACGTCCTCGGCGATGGCGGCCAGGTCCGCCGCGGTGAGGGTGCGATCGAACTCGTACACGACCACCGCGGGGATCACGTCGTCGCTGGCGAACGCCGCAGACAGCTCGCTGACCTGTGTGGACTCGGCCTGCGCCGGCAGGAACGACGCGTTGTCGTTCTCCTGCACCTCGGCCAGCCGGCCGGCGTACTGGCCCAGCGGGCCACCGGCGAACAGCCACACCAGCACCAGCAGAGCCGGCAGGAGCCAGCGCAGCCGCCGGGCCCTCTGCGCACCGGCCGCCTCGTCCTGGCGCACCTCATCCGTCGAGGTCATGAGTACTCCGAGTAGTTGTCCAGTTGAACATTCGCATGCGAAGCATCAGCATGGTGGGTGATGGCAACCGCCGCAACCTCGAACCCGACACCGCCATTCCCGGCGACCTCGGAGGTATCGCCACGTCCTGACCTCCCCGCCGAGGACCGCGCCGACTGGCCGACGGGACGGCTGCTGTCCACGGCCGCCAGGCTCGTGGAGAGCGTCTGGGCAGACCGGCTTGCCGAGCACGGACTGACCCACGCCGGCCTCATGGCCCTGCACGCGCTCGCCGCCGCCGGTGTCCTGCCGGCGCTCGAGCTGGCCCGGCGGTGCCAGGTCACCCCACAAACGATGACCCGGACGCTGGACCGGCTCGAGCGCGACGGAATGGTGCAGCGCCGCCGGTCCACTCTGGACCGCCGGCGGGTCGAGGTTCGCCTCACCCCGGCCGGCGAGCATGCGTACGCGAACGCAACAGACATGTCCGCGGCCGAGCGCCACCTTCTCGGCGACGTCGTCGACGTGGCCGCGTTGCGTCGCAACCTGCTCGCGATCATCGACCATCTCGCGCCGCGGTCCGGGCGTACGCTGACCAGGTGAGCGAGGTCGGTACCCCGACGCTGCCGGCGCTGCAGCCACTGACGGTACGAAGGCTCGACCTCGGAAGCCGACTTCAGCCCTATCGGGCAACCTGGGACCTGCAGCGCAGGCTGCACGCCGACCGCGTGGACGGCACGACCGGCGACACCGTCCTGCTGCTCGAGCACGAGCCGGTGTACACCGCCGGACGCCGAACGCTGCCGCTGGAACGCCCGCTGCCAGGGACCACACGCGGCGCGCCGGTGATCGACGTCGACCGCGGCGGCAAGATCACCTGGCACGGGCCCGGTCAGCTCGTCGGGTACCCGATCCTCGGGCTGCCCCGACCGCTGGACGTCGTGCACCTCGTGCGCCAGGTGGAGGGGATGATCATCGACGCGTGCGCCGATCTCGGCCTGCGCACCGGACGCGTGGCCGGGCGGAGCGGGGTGTGGGTGCCCGCCGACGAGCGAGGTCGCGAACGCAAGGTGGCCGCGATCGGGATCCGGGTCTCGCGCGGGGTGAGCATGCACGGTTTCGCGATCAACGCCGACTGCGACCTGGACTGGTTCTCACGGATCGTGCCGTGCGGCATCGCCGACGCCGGCGTGACGTCGCTGTCGGACGAGCTCGACCGCCCCGTGCCCGTGCTCGAGGTGGCCGCGGCCGTCGAGGGACACCTCAGGGAGTACCTGGGCGGGGGCCTCGCCGCGGCAGCGGTCGGCGCGGCCTCGCCGTAGGCTTCAGGTCGTGACGGTCGCTCCGGAGGGACGGCGCATGCTGCGCCTGGAGGTGCGCAACGCCAGCGTGCCGATCGAGCGCAAGCCGGAGTGGATCCGTACCCGGGCGCGGTTCGGCCCCGAGTACGCGCAGATCCGGTCCCTGGTGCAGCAGGAGGACCTCCACACCGTCTGCCAGGAAGCCGGCTGCCCGAACATCTACGAGTGCTGGGAGGACCGGGAAGCCACCTTCCTCATCGGCGGGGGCGTGTGCACCCGGCGCTGCGACTTCTGCCAGATCGACACCGGCAAGCCGGCCGCGCTGGACCTCGACGAGCCGCGCCGGGTCGCCGAGTCGGTGCGGACCATGCAGCTGCGTTACGCGACCGTCACGGGGGTGGCGCGTGACGACCTGGCCGACGAGGGCGCCTGGCTGTACGCGCAGACGGTCGCGATGGTCCACGCCCACAACCCGGGCACCGGGGTGGAGATCCTCGTCCCGGACTTCTCCGCCAAGCCCGAACTGCTGGGCCAGGTCTTCGACGCCTCCCCCGAGGTGTTCGCGCACAACGTCGAGACCGTCCCGCGGCTGTTCCGTCGGATCCGACCGGCCTTCGCCTACGAGCGTTCGCTGGACGTGCTCACCCAGGCCCACGAGGCCGGGCTGGTGACCAAGTCCAACCTCATCCTGGGCATGGGTGAGCAGGTGGACGAGGTCGTCCAGGCACTTCTGGACCTCCACGAGGCCGGCTGCGACCTGGTGACGATCACCCAGTACCTGCGCCCGTCGCCCCGGCATCACCCGGTGCAGCGGTGGGTGAGGCCCGAGGAGTTCGACGACCTGGCGACGCAGGCCGAGCGGATCGGGTTCGCCGGGGTGATGTCCGGCCCGCTCGTCCGCTCGTCCTACCGGGCGGGTCGGCTGTACCGGCAGGCCGTGCAGCGCCGAGCGCAGCAGGCCGTCCCCACCGCCTGAGGCTGCGACCCGGCTACCCTGGCGACCTCATGGCCCGCTCCAAGTCGAAGACCGACCCGTCCGCACCGAAGAAGGTGCGCTTCGCGCGCCTGCGCCAGATCGGGCAGGCCTATCGCATCGCCTCCCGCACCGACAAGCGGCTGGGCCTGTACACGTTCGGCTCAGCGGGCATCGCCGCGCTGCTCAGCGGCCTGCTGGCGTGGCTGGTCGGCCCGTGGTGGTTCTGGGTGGTCACCGGTCTGCCGCTCGCCTTCCTCGTCGGCACCATCGTCTTCAGCCGTCGGGCCGAGGCCGCGGTGTACAAGCAGATCGAGGGCCAACCCGGCGCCGCCGCGTCCGCGCTGCAGACCCTGAGGCGGGGATGGTTCGTCGAACCGGCGATCGCGGTGAACCGGCAGCAGGACGTGGTGCACCGGGTGCTGGGCAGGCCGGGCATCGTGCTCATCGGGGAGGGAGCAACCCCCGGCCGGGTGCGCAGCCTGCTCGCCCAGGAGCGCAAGCGTCATGCCCGGATCGCCGCGGATGTGACGATCACCGAGCTCCTCGTCGGCACCGGCGAGGGCCAGGTCCCCCTACGGAAGTTGGGTCGCACCGTCCAGAAGCTCCCGAAGACGCTCTCGGCCGCTCAGGTCACCGAGACCCGCAACCGGCTGCGGGCAATGCCGACCGGGGCGGCACAGCTGCCCATCCCGAAGGGGCCCCTGCCCAAGAACGTCAAGCTGCCCAAGGGGGCTGTCCCACCACGCTGACGTCCGCGTGGACGCAACGAGCGCCGAAGGCGAGACCCTGCTCGCCTCCAGCGCTCGGCCTGGCTGTCAGGACTCCACAGCGGGCTGGTCCGTGGCAGCCGCCGTCACGGCGACCTTGGTCGGCTCAGGCTGCTGACGGGCGACGTTGCGCACCCGGACGGTCAGCAGGCCGCGGTCGTAGGTGGCCTCGACGTCGTCGGCCGACACGTGCTCGGGCAACGCGAACTCACGACGGAACGAGCCCGACCTGAGCTCACGCACCACGAAGCGGCCCTCGGTCTTCTCCGACTCGCTCGTGCGCTCCCCGGAGATGCTCAGTCGACCCGGTGCCACCTCGATGTCGACGTCCTTGTCGATGTCGACGCCGGGCAGCTCCAGAGTGATCACCACGTCACTGCCATCCCGCACCATGTCGACGGCAGGGACGTACCCGGTCACCTCGGGCCAACCGCCCCAGGTCCGGCGTACGAGTTCGTCGAAGTCCGTGTCCAGCCTGCTCAGAGCCGTGAACGGATCCCACCGGATGAGTGCCATCTGCCTTCCTCCCTTCGAACACCCTCCACGACCGAGTTAGCACTCGGCCTCCAAGAGTGCTAACGCTGCGGGGAGGTCCGCTGTTCCCTCGGCCCGTTGACGACAGCGGTCCCGACGGCAAGGTCGTGCAGGCCTCGCCGGTCCCGGTCAGCCACCAGCGGCGGGATCACCAGCGCGATGAGCAGCGTCCGGATCAGGCCGTTCCACAGACCTACCGGTCGGCGGTCCAGGCGAATCACCCGAAGGTTGAGCGCGTGCTGAGCCGGGCTGGCACCGGTGAGCCCAGTGCTGACCGTCACCATCAGCACCCAGGCCGCCAGCGGCAGCAGCTGCAGCAGCGATCCAGGGGTCCAGGCCGAGGTGTCACGCATGATCAGCAGCACCAGCAGGCTGGCCCCGAACCAGTCCAGGAACAGCGCACCGATGCGTCGACCCCAGCCCGCGATCGAACCCGGGCCGCCTTCGGGCAGGCCGAGCCGGACCCCTGGCAGCCCGGTTTCCGGGGCGGGCTCCTCGGCGTGCTGCATCCCACCAGCGTAGGAGCGACGGGCCGTCGCGCATCTCGCGCTCGAACCGTCCAGGGCGTCTCCTCGCCCGTAACACAGGGGAAACAGGCCGGACACCGACGGGAAACTGCGCCTGCCTAGGTTCTCGACCTGCGCTGCTTGGTTCAGCGCGAGCACTGTCATGTCGTCTCGCACGCACCCGGCACGGGGCCGGGACAGGAGGATGGATGTTCACCAACGGTGACGAGCTACTGAAGTACGTCAAGGACGAGAGCGTCGAGTTCATCGACGTCCGCTTCTGCGACCTTCCAGGCATCATGCAGCACTTCACGCTGCCGTCCTCCGCCTTCGACGCCAGTGTGCTGGGCAACGGCCTGATGTTCGACGGCTCGTCCATCCGGGGCTTCCAGGCCATCCACGAGTCGGACATGAAGCTCATGCCCGACCCGGCGACAGCGTTCGTCGACCCGTTCCGCAAGGCCAAGACCGTCGCGATGAACTTCTCCATCGTCGACCCGTTCACCGACGAGCAGTACAGCCGCGACCCCCGCAACATTGCGGCCAAGGCCGAGGCGCACCTGAAGGCCACCGGGATCGCCGACACCGCATACTTCGGCCCCGAGGCCGAGTTCTACGTCTTCGACGACGTCAGGTTCGAGACCAAGGCCAACGCCGGGTACTACTACATCGACTCGATCGAGGGCGCCTGGAACACCGGACGCGAGGAGGAAGGCGGCAACCGGGGCTACAAGACCCGCTACAAGGGCGGCTACTTCCCGGTCTCCCCCACCGACCACTACGCCGACCTGCGCGACGAGATGGTGCTCGTGCTGAACAGACTGGGCATGAGCGTCGAGCGGGCGCACCACGAGGTCGGCAGCCCCGGCCAGGCGGAGATCAACTACACCTTCGACACGCTGCAGCACGCCGGCGACCGCCTCATGCTGTTCAAGTACGTGGTGAAGAACGTCGCCTGGGCCCACGGCAAGAGCGCGACGTTCATGCCCAAGCCGGTGTTCGGCGACAACGGCTCCGGCATGCACTGCCACCAGTCGCTGTGGAAGGACGGCGACCCGCTGTTCTTCGACGAGCGGGGCTACGCCGGGCTGTCGGACCTGGCCCGCTGGTACATCGGTGGGCTGCTGCGCCACGCTCCGTCCCTGCTCGCCTTCACCAACCCGACGGTCAACTCCTACCGGCGACTGGTGCCCGGCTTCGAGGCGCCGGTGAACCTCGTGTACTCCCAGCGCAACCGCTCGGCCGCGGTCCGCATCCCGGTGACCGGAACCTCGGCCAAGGCCAAGCGCATCGAGTACCGGGTGCCCGACCCGTCGAGCAACCCCTACCTCGCCTTCTCGGCCCTGCTGATGGCCGGGCTGGACGGCATCAAGAACAAGATCGAGCCACCCGAGCCGGTCGACAAGGACCTCTACGAGCTCCCGCCGGAGGAAGCAGCCGACATCGCGACCGTGCCGAGCTCGCTGCCGGACGTGCTCGAGGCGCTGGAGGCCGACCACGACTACCTCACCGAGGGCAACGTGTTCACCGACGACCTCATCGAGACGTGGATCGACTGGAAGCGAGCCAACGAGGTCGACCCGTTCCGGCTGCGCCCGACGCCGCACGAGTTCGAGCTGTACTACGACATCTA
>CAYHHE010000075.1:0-12597 GCA_964356295.1 uncultured Actinomycetes bacterium
CGGGCTCATCGTCCGAAGGATCGAGGACCAGAGCCCACGAAACGTCGGACGATGCCGGGTGGTCCGCTCCGTCCTGCCGCGCGCACCTCTCGTAGCGTCTGGGCCGTAGGGACAGGACGGGGGAAGGACCGATGGCGACGAACAGGTTCGACCGATGGGTGCGCGCGGTCGGCGAGGAGCCGGACCCCCGCTTCACCCTGGCCAACGAGCGCACCTTTCTGGCCTGGATGACCACCGCGCTGGGCCTGCTTGGCATCGGGCTCGCCGTCGGCACCCTCATCCCAGGTGACGTGCCTGCGCTGTCGGTCCTCGGCGCCCTGTGGGTGCTGTTGTCGGTGGCTGTCGCGGTGCGGGCGCTGGTGCGCTGGTTCGTGGTGGAGCGCGCCATGCGGCAAGGCTTCGCACTGCCGCTCTCCCGGTCCATCCCGGTGTTGGCCCTCGGGCTCGGGCTGCTCGCGTTGGCCACCGCGCTGACGGTGGGGCTGTCGCTGTGAAGAGCATGGTGGCCCAGTGAGCGCCGCCGCCGGCTCGACCGGGCCGTCCGACCCAGGTCTGGCCGGCGAACGCACGACGCTGGCCTGGGCCCGGATCGGGCTGTCGCTGCTCGCAGTCCCGAGCGGCCTGCTCGCCTACGCGTTCGGACGCGAGCTCGTGCCCGCCCTGGTCGCGTCCGTCCTCGCTGCCGGGACGGGGCTGGTGCTGCTGGTCACGTCCCTGCGCCGGCAGCGCGGCGCCGCCGGGATGGTGCAGCGCCGCGACCGGGTGCTCGCTGCGAACCAGGTCATCCTCGCGGCGACGACGATCGTCCTGGTGGACGTGGCGGGGCTGCTGCTCATCCTCGCAAGCCGGTGACCCACAGTCGAGTACTACGGTGCTCCGCATCGGCCACCGCGGGCAGACGAGGAGAGACCATGACGTCGACGCTGGACCAGCGAATGGGCGCGTTCGACGCGGTGATGTGGAACGTCGAGGACGACCCGGTGCTGCGCTCGGTGATCGTGGCGATCCTGCTGCTGGACACGACACCGGACATCGAGACCGCCAAGGATCGCATCGACCGGATGACCCTCGCGGTGCCCAAGCTGCGCAAGCGCGTCGTCGGCAACCCGATCTCGATGGTCCCGCCCCGGTGGGAGGTCGACCCCCACTTCGACCTGATGTACCACCTGCGCTGGGTGGCGGCGCCCCAGCAGGACGCCGGGCTGCGCCCACTGCTGACCCGGGCCCAACAGATGGCCGAGCAGGACTTCGACCGCAAGCGCCCGCTGTGGGAGATGGCCCTGGTGTCGGGGCTTCCGCAGGGCCAAGCAGGTCTCATCGTGAAGATGCACCACTCCATCACCGACGGGATGGGCGGCCTGGCGATGGCGGCGTCCATGCTCGACCTGGCCCGTGAGCCCGACACCGAGCTCGGGGAGAAGCCCGCGCCGCCGACCGGCGGCATCCTCGGCCTGCCGCGACGCCTGACCAGCGGAGTCGCGTTCGAGGCCAGGCGGGTGGCCGTCACCTCCCGGTCCGCCGTGACCGGGTTGGGCAGCCTGGCGATGCAGACGGTGCGCGACCCGAAGCAGTCGGCGATGGACGCCGTTGCGTTCGCCGCCTCGGCCAGTCGCATGCTCGCCCCGGCATCGGTCCCGCAGAGCCCCCTGCTCACCGATCGCACCCTGTCGAGCCACTTCGACTACCTCGACTGCGACTTCGAGCACTTGCGGCGTGCCGCGAAGGCCAACGGTGGGACGGTCAACGACGCGTTCATGACGGTGGTGACCCGAGGGCTGCACCGCTACCACGAGCGGCACGGCACCCCGGTGGCCGGACTCCGGGTCAACATGCCGATCAACCTGCGCACCGGGGTCGAGGACAGCCAGGGCGGCAACCGATGGGTCCCGGCTCGCGTGGTGGTGCCGGTCGACGTCGCCGACCCCGGCGCGCACCTGAAGGCGCTGCAGCCCATCCTCAAGCAGGCGCGGACCGAGCCCGCCCTGGTGCTCAGCGACCAGGTCTACCGCCTGCTGGTCCGCCTGCCGACCTCAGCGGCGACAGCAGTGTCGGCCGGGCTGATGAAGGGCACCGACTTCGCCGCCACCAACCTTCCCGGGCCGCCCATGCCGGTCTACTTCGCCGGCGCTCAGGTGCTGGCTATGCTTCCGTTCGCGCCCCGCGCTGGTTCGTCGGTCAACGTGGCGATGATGACCTACGACGGACGGGCCTACCTGTGCGTCAACATCGACGACGGTGCCGTGCCCGACCCGGAGGCGATGGTGGAGGACCTGCGGGCCGCCCTGGACGAGGTCGTCGCCACGGGGGCCGGTTGAGGGTGCGCGGCGTCCACGGGTGAGCGACAGCACAGACCTCGACCCAGCTGTCCCACCGCTCCCGCCGGGTCCGACCGCCCGCGTCCTGCACCCGATCTCGGGCACCGGTCTCGACCCCCCGGACGAGGACGCGACGCTCGTCGCGTGGACGGTCCGCCGGTCACGTGCGGCCGCGTGGATGTGGCGCTGGTGGGAGCGGTTCCGGGACGGCCGGGGCACGCTGTCGGCCAAAGGCATCGCCTTCTACGCGTTCTTCGGGGTGCTCTCCGGGCTGGTCCTCGCCTTCACCGTGGCCGCCCAGATCCCGGAGTACGAGGAGTTCCTGCTCGAGGTGCTGGACGAGGCCCTGCCCGGACTCGTCGGTCCTGAGGGCATCGACCCTGACCAGCTCAGTTCGATCGGCAGCACGATCGGCGTCATCGGGGCCGTCGTCCTGCTCTACTCCGCGGTCGGCATCATCCGGGCGATGGACGACGGAGTCCGCCTGGTCTACGGCGTGCAGTACGAGCCGCGCCACTTCGCGATCAAGACCCTGCGCTTCCTTGCCTACCTGCTCGTACTGGCGCCTCTGATGGCCGTGTCCTACGTCGCCAGCACGGCGACGGTGGGGCTGTTCCGGCCGCTGCTGGCCACCGTCGGCATCGAGGGCACAGCTGCCGACGCCCTCGTGCTGGTGCTGGGGCTCGTGGTCGCGGTGCTGCTCAATGCGGCCACCATCACGATCATCATCAGTCGGCTCGGCGGCATCCGGCCTACGCGGTACCGGTGGCGCGGCAGCCTGGTCGGCGGCGCCGCCCTCGAGGTGGTCAAGCTCGGGACGACCTACGTCGTGGCACTGACCCTGCAGAACCCCCGCTACCTGTCCTTCGGGGCACCGGTGGCCATGCTGCTGATCTTCTACGCGATGGCGGTCGTCGTGCTCGCGACGGCCGCGCTGGTCGCCACGCTCAACGAGCCCGATCCCATCACAGCGGCCCGCCGCCAGCAGGAACCCAGCCAGGCGCGCGATGTCCTCGGCCGGCCCCGGTAACCGCTACCTGCCAGCCGCTGCCCGCGCCAGCCGGTCCCGGATGGCCATCGCCAGTCCGGGCCCGTCGGGGGGGACGGCGTGCACGGTGCCCAGCGCCAGCGCGTCGGCCTCGCGCAGAGCCGCGTAGAGCGCCGCCGCGTACTGCTCGACGGTGCTCGGTGCGGCCAGACGCACCACCCCTGGCGGGGTCGGGACGCTGTCGCAGGCGAGCAGCCCGGCGGCCGGCGCCTCGGTCGTCGGTCCGGCAGGCAGGTCCGGGGCGCCGGTGAGAACGACGCGGGCTCGGGGGGCGTAGTGCGCGGCGAGCGTGCCGGGCGCCCGGACACGGCTGGCGGCACGGTCCACCTCGACTCCTCCGACCGAGGCGATGTGCTCGGCACTCACCGCGCCGGGGCGCAGCAGCCGGGGCGCCGGCCCAGTGCAGTCCACGATGGCCGACTCCACCCCGACCCGGCAGGGCCCGCCGTCCAGCACGACGTCCCGACCCGGGACGAGCCGGTCGCCGATCTCCTCGAGCACGTGCGCCGCCGTCGTGGGGCTCACCCGTCCGAACCGGTTGGCCGAGGGCGCGGCCACCCCGTCGTCCAGTCCGTGCAGCACCTGCAGCGTCAGCGGGTGGTCGGGGACGCGCAGCCCAACGGTGTCCTGGCCGCCGGTGACCTGGTCCCCGACGTGCCGGCTGCGGGGCAGGACGAGGGTCAGCGGCCCGGGCCAGCAGTCGTGCGCGAGCCGTCGGGCGTACCCGGGCACCGTCGCGGCCCAGCGGTCCAGTGCCTCGACGCCGGCGATGTGCACGATCAGCGGATGGTCGGCCGGGCGGGCCTTGACCGCGTACACCCGGGCGATCGCGTGCGGGTCGGACGCGGCGGCGCCGAGCCCGTAGACCGTCTCCGTGGGCAGCCCGGCCAGCCGTCCCGACCGCAGGGCGGCCGTGGCCACCGCGGGGTCGTCGGTGAGCAGGCCCCTCGGTGCCCCCATCGAGGCCGGGTCGTCCGCGGCCACGGTCATCCCGGCCGGGGCTGCTCCCCCAGCACCCGGCGCATCTCCTGGCGCGCGACCGACCGGTGGTGCACCTCGTCGGGCCCGTCGGCGATGCGCAACGTGCGGGCCGCGGCGTACAGCGCGGCCAGCACCTCGTCGTCGCTGACGCCGAGCCCGCCGAGCACCTGGATGGCGTCGTCGATCACCTGGCAGGCCATCACGGGGACCACGGCCTTGATCGCGGCGATCCCGGCAGCAGCCTGCTTGGCCCCGACGCGGTCGATCTCCCATGCGGTCCGCAGCACCAGCAGCCGAGCCTGGTCGACGGCCAGGCGCGACCGGGAGATCTTCTCCCGCACCACCCCCTGGGCGGCCAGCGGTCTGCCGAACGCGGTGCGTGCGGCGGCTCGGCGAACCATGATGTCGATGGCCCGCTCGGCCATGCCGATCAGGCGCATGCAGTGATGCACGCGTCCGGGACCGAGCCGGGCCTGCGCCATGGCGAACCCTGCCCCCTGCGACCCCAGCAGGTTGGTCACCGGCACCCGCGCCCCGTCGAAGCCGATGACGGCGTGCCCGCCGTGGGCGCGGTCGGTGTAGCCGAAGACCGTCGTGGAGCGCTCCACGCTCACCCCGGGGGTGTCCAGCGGGACCAGCACCATCGACTGCTGGGTGTAGGCGTCGGCGTCCGGGTCGGTCACCCCCATCACGACGGCGACCCGGCACGCCGGCGACATCCCCCCGGTGGACCACCACTTGCGTCCGGTGATCACGTACTCGTCGCCGTCGCGGACGATGGACGCGGCGATGTTGCGCGCGTCCGAGGACGCGACGTCCGGCTCGGTCATCGAGAAGCAGGACCGGATCTCGCCGGCCAGCAGCGGCTCGAGCCAGCGCTCGGTCTGCTCGGGGGTGGCGAACAAGGCCAGCAGCTCCATGTTGCCGGTGTCCGGGGCCGCGCAGTTCATCGCCTCGGGCATGATCCACGGCGACCACCCGCTGATCTCCGCGGTGGGCGCGTAGTCCAGCACCGACACCCCTGGGCCGTGCGCCGGGTCGGGCAGGAACAGGTTCCACAGGCCGCGCTCCCGGGCGCGCCCCTTGAGCTCCTCGACGACGGCCGGAGTGCCCCAGGCGCCTTCCCGCTCCAGCGTGGCAACCTCGGCGAAGAACCGTGGCTCGGCGGGCAGCACCTGCTCATGCAGGAAGGCCGTGGCCTGCTCGGCCAGTTCCTGGGCCCGCTGCGACGGGGCGAAGTCCATTGCTCACACCTCCAGCAGCGTGGCGGCTCTCTCGGCGAGCACGGGAACGTACTGCCCCATGGTCGCGAACCCCTCACCGACGGTGGCGCCGGCGAGGTAGCGGGCGTGGACGCCCTCGAGGATGACGGCGAGCTTGAACACCCCGAAGGCGGCGTACCAGGAGATCCGGTCCAGGCTCAGGGTGGTCCCGGCGGCGTAGGCCTGCAGGGTCTCCTCGGCGCTCAGCAGGCCCTGCGCTCCCCCGGTGCCCAGCACCTGCCCGGACACCTCGGTGTAGGTGAGCAGCAGCCCGACGTCCGACAGCGGGTCGCCCAGCGTGGACAGCTCCCAGTCCACCACCGCCGCCACCTCGGACAGGTCGCGGCTGAACATCACGTTGTCGAGCCGGTAGTCCCCGTGCACCACCGACACGCGCTGGGTCGCCGGGATGTCGGCGGCCAGGGCCGTGGCGATGCGGTCCACGACGGGCAGGTCCCGGGTGCGGCTGGCCTCCCACTGGGTGGACCAGCGGCGCAGGTTGCGCTCGAGGAACCCCGCAGGCTTGCCGAAGCGCTCCAGCCCGACCGCGCCCGGGTCGACCTCGTGCAGCGCCAGCAGGGTCGCCACGAGGAGCTCCCCGGTGTGACGCAGCTCCGCCGGCGTGTACCCGGCCATCTGGGTGGGCCCGCGCAGCACCACACCATCGACGAAGCCCATGACCACGAACGGTGCGCCGATGACGCTGCTGTCCTCGCACAGGTCCAGCACCGGCGGGACGGGGACGTCGGTGCCGGCCAGCGCAGCCATCACCCGCGCCTCCCGTCCGACGTCGTGGGCGGTGGCCAGCACCCCGCCCAGCGGCGGACGCCGGACGACCCACGTGGTGCGCCCGTCGGTGACCCGGTAGGTGACGTTGGACCGGCCGCCGGGGATGACCTCGGCGCGCAGCGGCCCCACCGGCGCCTGGGCTAGGACCGCGGAGAAGTGTCGTCGCAGCCGCACCAGGTCGACACCCGGCGGGGCCTCAGGCTCGCGGTCAGCCGCGGCGTCCGGGCGCGGGGCGGGGTCGTCGGTCGCTGGCACGCGTCACCCGATCGACTGGCGGACCACGGCGCCGCCGTCGACGACGAGGGTCTGGCCGGTGATCCACCGCGAGGCCGACCCCGCCAGGAACACCACGGTGTCGGCGACGTCGTCGGGCTCGCCGATGCGGTTCAGCGGCAGGGCCGCGGCAAGCTGGGGCTCGATGTTCTCCCACAGCGCGCGAGCGAACTGGGTGCGCACGATCCCGGGAGCGACGGCGTTGACCCGCACCCGCGGCGCCATCTCGACCGCCAGCTGACGGGTGAGGTGGATCAGCGCGGCCTTCGTGGCGTTGTACCAGCCCAGGCCGGGCTCGACGGCCATCCCGCCGATGCTGGCCATGTTGACGATGCTGCCGCCGCGCTCGGCCATCCCGGCCTTCCACACCAGCTGCGCCCACATCACCGGCGCCCACTGGTTGACCTGCACGGTCTTCTCGGCCCGGGCCAGGTCCAGCTCGACCAGCGGACCCAGGTAGGGGTTCGTGCCGGCGTTGTTGACCAGCACGTCCACCCCGCCCAGCTCGGACGTGGCCGCATCGACGACGCGCGCGGCTGCGTCGGGGTCTGCGGCATGGGCGGCCACCGCGAGCGCACAGGCCCCGGGGACCTCTGCTTGGATCAGCCGGGCGACCTCGTCCAGGGCCTCCTGCTTGCGGCTGGTGAGCACGACACCGGCGCCCTCGCGGGCCAGGGCAAGGGCGCAGGCCACCCCGATCCCGCGGGATGCGCCGGTGACGATCGCCACCTTTCCGTTCAGACCGGTGTCCACCTACGCCACCCTAGGGGACCGGCAGGACGCTCCCTGGGTCGGCTCAGGCCACCCGGCCGGGCTTGCCCCCCTTGGCCACCACCGCAAGCCCCGCGGCCTGCCAGGCCTGCATGCCGCCGGTCAGGTTGAGCACGGTGAAGCCGGCGGCGCGCAGCTGGGTGGCCGCGGTGTCGGAGCGGCGCCCGGAGCGGCACACCGTGACGATCGTGCGGTCCTTGGGCAGCTCGGACTGCCGGTGCCCGATGACGCCGAGGGCGATGTGCTTGGCCTTGGGAGCGTGACCGGCCCGCCACTCCTCGGGTTCGCGGACGTCCAGCAGCAGCGCGCCCTCCTCGTCCACCAGCCGCTGGGCCTCCACCGGGTGGACCGCATCGGACTTCTTGCGCGAGAACAGACCCATCAGGGGTTGCGGCCCTTCGTCACCTCGAACCCCGAGGCCAGCCAGTCGCTGGTGCCTCCGGACACGTTGCGCACGTCGTAGCCCTGCTGGGCCAGCCACGTCGCGGCGGTGAACGAGCGCCCACCGGTCTGGCACACCAGGTACACCGTCCGCCCGTGCGGCAGCTCGGCGTGCCGCAGGGGCACCGTCGCCAACGGCATCAGCACGGCCCCCGGGACGTGGCCGGCGGTGTACTCCTCCGGCTCTCGGACGTCGACGACGACGGCGCCTTCGTCCATGGCCTTCTTGAGCTCGGACACTGTGACGTGCACCAGGATCTCCTCGGAATCGACGGCGGATGCTGACCAGTGAGCTCAGGCTAGAGACAGGAACAACTTCTCGAGCTCGGCTCGCGACATCTGCGGGGTCTCCCCCCGGTCCTCGGCGGCCGCGCACTGCATCAGGCCGCTGGAGACCACCTTGAAACCGGCCCGGTCCAGGGCGCGCGACGCCGCAGCCATCTGGGTGACGACCTCGGCGCAGCTCCGCCCGTTCTCGATCATGGTGATGACACCGTCGAGCTGGCCGCGGACACGTCGAAGGCGGGTCTGCACGTCGTGCGCGACCTCCGGGTCGACCTGCATGAGGACCTCCTGAGGAGTAGGCCTTCCATAATACCCCCTGGGGTATTATGGGCTGCTACTCCAGCCGCTGCACGTAGATGTGGTCGGCCTGATCGATCGTCAGCGGGGCGACGTGGCCCGATCCCCGGATCACCGCCCCCGCGGCGGCGCGGTCGGCCTGCACGCTCCCCCCGGGGACGGCGCCCACCCGACTCAGCCCGGCCATCACCTCGTGGTCGGCCTGCAGGGGTTCGGCGATGCGGCGCACCGTCACCTCCACCGGGCCAGCGGTGCCCAGGATGTCGGTGAGGGGCACGACGCCGTCGCGGAAATCGGTCTGCGGCGGCGCGTCCGCAACCAGCTCGGACAGCCCCGGGATGGGGTTGCCGTACGGCGACTCCGTGGGCCGGTCGAGGATGGCCACCAGCCGCCGCTCGACGTCGTCGGAGATGACGTGCTCCCACCGGCACGCCTCGTCGTGCACCAGTGGCCAGTCCAGCCCGATGACGTCCACCAGCAGCCGCTCGGCGAGCCGATGCTTGCGCATCACCCGGGTGGCATAGGCCCGCCCCTCCTCGGTCAGCTGCAGAAGGCGGTCCCCGCCCACGTGCAGCAGGCCGTCGCGCTCCATGCGGGCCACCGTCTGGCTCACCGTCGGACCGGACTGGTGAAGCCGCTCGGCGATCCGCGCGCGCAGCGGGACGACACCTTCCTCCTCGAGCTCGAAGACGGTACGCAGGTACATCTCCGTGGTGTCGATCAGGTCGCCGCTCACGACGGTCAGCCTCCTGTCTGCCTGGACCTCAGCGTAGTGCGGGGCGGCCCGTGTGCTCGTACCGTCGCTGGGGTGAGCGCCGTCCACTGGTTCCGCCGCGACCTGCGGCTCACCGACAACCCCGCTCTGCTGGCCGCGGCCGACGCCGGCGACGCTGCAGTGGTGCCGCTTTTCGTGCTCGACCCTGCGCTGTGGGGGCCGGCGGGGGACGTGCGCCGGGCCTACCTCAACGCCTCGCTGCGCGCGCTGGACGCCGACCTCGGCGGTGCTCTGCACGTGCGCCGCGGCGACCCGGTCTCGGAGGTGGTGTCCGTCGCGCGCGACGCCGGTGCGTCATCGGTCCACGTGAGCGCGGACACCGGCCCCTACGGACGCCGCCGGGACGGCGCAGTCGAGCAGGCACTGGCCGACGCGGGCATCGCCTTCGTGCGCACCGGGTGCTCCTACGCCGTGCCGCCTGGCAACGTCCGCACCAAGCAGGGCGGCCCGTACTCGGTGTTCACGCCGTTCAGCCGGGCCTGGCGCGCGCACGGCTGGCCCGCACCGCCGTCCGCTGCGTCCGGGGTCACCTGGGCCTCGGGTGGGTCGGAGCCGGACCCGCTCGATGCGGACCCCGACCTGGGCGACCTGCGGCTGCCACCCGCGGGGGAGAGCGCCGCGCGCCGACGGTGGGCGGCGTTCCGCGACGGCGGCCCGGACGGCCTGGACGGCTACGCGCAGCGGCGCGACCGTCCGGACCTGACGGGCACGAGCGCGCTGTCGCACCATCTGAAGTGGGGGGAGATCCATCCGCGGACGCTGCTGGCCGAGCTGGCCGGACGCACCGGGCCGGGCCCGGACACCTTTCGTACCGAGCTGGCCTGGCGGGAGTTCTACGCCGACGTCCTGTGGCACCACCCGCGCACCGCCCGGGAGTACTACCGCCCCGAGTACGCGGCCATGGCCTACGACGAGCCGGGGCCGGAGCTCGAGACCTGGGCGCAGGGCCGCACCGGCTTCCCGTTCGTCGACGCCGGCATGCGCCAGCTGCTGGCCGAGGGCTGGATGCACAACCGGGTGCGGATGGTCGTGGCGTCCTTCCTGGTCAAAGACCTGCACCTGGAGTGGCGCCACGGCGCCCGGCACTTCATGCGCCTGCTGCGCGACGCCGACCTGGCCTCCAACCAGCACGGCTGGCAGTGGGCCGCGGGCTCGGGCACCGACGCCGCGCCCTACTTCCGGGTGTTCAACCCGGTCTCGCAGGGCTTGCGCTTCGACCCGGACGGGGAGTACGTGCGCGGCTACGTCCCCGAGTTGCGGCACCTCGCGGGTGCGTCGGTCCACCAGCCGTGGGAGCGCCCCGACGGGTACGACCACGGCTACCCCCGACGCATCGTCGACCACGCCGAGGAGCGCGAGGAGGCACTGCTCCGCTACCGGGCGGTGGTCGGGGGCTCGCGGACGCGTTGATGGGAATCGCAGGCGCGGTAGGGCAAGATGCCCGGATGCTCGCCGTCACGGTCATCAGCCTCAAGGGCGGTGTCGGCAAGACCACGGTCGCCCTCGGGCTGGCCGGAGCGGCCACCGCCCGCGGCCTGCGAACCCTGGTCATCGACCTCGACCCGCAGGGCAACGCCACGCTGGCGCTCGATCCCGTGTCCGTCGAGTTCACCAGCAACGACGTGCTGGCCGACGCCCGTGTCGGAGTGCTCGAGCAGGCGGTGACCGGCACCGCGTGGGACGAGCGACTTCTGGTGGTGCCCAGCGAGCCGACGCTCGAGCACCGCAACCACCCGGTGGCGGGACGCGGTGGGGAGCACCGGCTGCGCACGACCATGCAGGGTCTGACCGGTCTCGACCTCGTCCTGATCGACACGCCTCCCAGCCTGGGCGAGCTCACCAAGAACGCGCTGGCTGCCAGTGATCGTGCGGTGGTCGTCACCGAGCCCACCGCGTTCGCCCTGACCGGGGCCCAGCAGGCGCTGACGGCCGTGGACGTCGTCCGCACCGGGTTCAACCTCAGGCTTCGTCCGGCCGGGATCATCGTCAACCGCTTCCGGGCGCGATCGGCCGAGCACCAGTACCGCCACGCCGAGCTCGTGTCGGCCTACGGGCCGCTGGTGATGGAGCCGGTGCTGCCGGACAGGTCGGCGGTCGTGTCGGCCGCGGGCGCGCACGTACCCATCCAGCGCTGGCCGTCGCCGGGCGCTCGGGAGATCGCGCGCGCCCTGAGCACTCACCTCGCCCACGTGGTCGCCTCGGCCACCGGGCCAGAAGCACCGCTGACGAAGGGACTTCGCGGATGAGCCACCCTGTGACCCCGTCGCCTCGTCCGGCGCTGCGCAAGGCCGCCGACGGAACCGTCCACCCGGCCTCGCCGGTGCTCAGCTCGCTGGCGGTAACGGTGGTGCCGGGACCGGGGGGGCCAGGGGAGCCCGAGGAGCCAGACGAGCGCACGAAGCCGGGCAAGAAGAGCGCCAAGAAGGGCGCCAAGGGCAAGGCCTCCGACTCCGAGGAGATCGTCGTGCTACAGGTCGATCTGCCCAAGCCGGTCCGCAAGGCGCTGCGCAGGCGGGCTGCCGAGTACGGCTGGACCGCGGAGGAGGCTGCCTCGCAGGTGCTGCGCGTCTGGGCCGACCACTAGCGACTCGCGGTTGCGCGGGGCGGATCGGGTCGGTGCTGCCGCGTGGCCCTGATCGCTGGCGCCCGTCCTGAGTGCGAAGTACCGTTCGGCGTACACGAGGAAGGAGGTGGTCCGCGAGTGAGTATCAGCTGGACGCGTGAGGTGGCTGCCAGCTAGCCGCCCGGATCTAGGACGTCGACTGCTCGCCACGAGCATCCGACCCGGCCAGGCGGCCGGCTCAGATCCAGGCAGTCACCCGACCCGCGGGCCCCGGGCCGTCCACCCGGGCACCGTCCCCCTCAGTGGGGACGGGTAAGAGCCCGCGGGTCGAACCATGCCCGGCCCGCGCGCGGCCCGCTCTCGCGCGTGAACCACTTGCGAGCCCCCGCCTCGCGCGCGCCCCGCCCACCCGGCCGTCCCTCGGCGCCGTGCGGCACCTCCCGATGATCCACGGCGGAATCGGTGCTCCCGACGCAAGATCGACGGCGCCATTGGTGCCCGCAGCGCACCACAACCGCCGTGGATCACAGACGCAGAGCACCACGACCGCCGTGGATCATCACGGACAGTGCGGCCGCCCGACAGAGGTAGCGGGCTTCGTTGCGCCCCCGACACCGACACCATGCAAACCCCACGCCAACCTGCCAAACGTGATCAGTGGGGGCCGCCGCGCGGACGGGCCGGCGGGCCGCGGACGGGGCGTCCCCCCACTTTGCACGGCGAAGGTGGACCTTGCACGGTGCCGACACCATGCAAACCCCACGCCAACCTGCCAAACGTGATCAGTGGGGGCCGCC
>CAYHHE010000075.1:12697-14623 GCA_964356295.1 uncultured Actinomycetes bacterium
GCGCGGACGGGCCGGCGGGCCGCGGACGGGGCGGCGGGCGCTCGAGGACGGGCTAGGGCTGGAGGCGGTCCAGGGTCCAGGCGCCCGCAGCCAGCCGGTAGCGCAGCCGGTCGTGCAGCCGACCGGGCTGGCCCTGCCAGAACTCCACCACCTCGGGCACCACGCGATAGCCGCCCCAGCGCTGCGGCAGCGGCACCGGGCCATCACCGAACCGCTCGCTCACCTGGGTCAGCCGCGCGGCCAGCGCCTCCCGGCTGTCGATGGGCTCGGACTGCGCGCTCGCCCAGGCCCCGAGCTGCGACTCCCGTGGCCGGGTGGCCCAGTACGCGTGCGCGACATCCCGAGCCACCGGCTCCACCGGTCCTTCGACGAGCACCTGACGGGCCATCGGGAACCAGGGGAAGCACAGAGAGGCGCGGGGGTTGGCCTCGATCTCGGCTGCCTTCCGCGAGCCGGTGTTGGTGTAGAAGACGAAGCCGCGATCGTCGAGCTCCTTGAGCAGCACGACTCGGGTGCTCGCACGGCCCTGCACGGTGCTGGTGGCCAGCACCATCGCGTTCGGCTCCGGCAGCCCAGCGGTGACGGCGTCGGCCAGCCAGCGGCGGAACTGCTCAGCCGGCTCGGCTGTCACGTCCGCCTCGTGCAGCGGACCCGGGACGTAGCGCACGCGCATCGCCGCCAGGTCCGGCCCGGACCCGCCGGTCTGCCTCGGGACGTCGGACATGGGCCAAGCCTGGCAGCCCCGTCCAGGCTTCGGACGTGGACCCCCGATCCCACCCGCCTGGCCAGCCCACCCGGGGTGGGCTGGCAGAATCGTCCGCGACAGCGTGGTCGCATCCGTTCCCGACGCCTGCGCGTCCACCCCCAGGGAGTCCCCATGCCAGACGCGGCCCCAGCGGCCAGCATCGTCATCCCCGCCGAGCTCAAGCCCGCCGACGGCCGCTTCGGCTGCGGGCCGTCCAAGGTCCGTCCGCAGGCGCTCGAGGCACTGGCCACCACCGGCGCGTACGTCATGGGGACCAGCCACCGGCAGGCGCCGGTGAAGTCTCTCGTCCGCCGCATCCGAGAGGGCCTGTCCGCCCTGTTCACCCTCCCCGACGGCTACCAGGTCGTCCTGGGCAACGGCGGTGCCACCGCGTTCTGGGACATCGCCGCCTTCGGCCTGGTGCACGACCGGGCCCAGCACCTCGCCTTCGGGGAGTTCTCCTCGAAGTTCGCCAAGGTGACCGCGGCCGCACCCTTCCTGGGCGAGCCGAGCGTGGTGCGTGGCGAGCCGGGCACCTTGCCGCTCCCGGTGGCCGAGCCGGGCGTGGACGCCTACGCCTGGGCGCACAACGAGACATCCACCGGCGTCATGGCGCCGGTCCGGCGGGTGGACGGTGCGGACGACGACGCGCTGGTCCTGGTGGACGCGACCAGCGGGGCCGGCGGGCTGCCGCTGGACATCAGCCAGGTCGACGCCTACTACTTCTCCCCGCAGAAGAACTTCGCCTCCGACGGCGGGCTATGGGTGGCGGTGCTCTCACCCCGGGCCCTGGACCGGGTCGAGCAGATCGCTGCGTCCGGACGCTGGGTTCCCGACTTCTTCTCCCTGCCCACCGCGATCGACAACTCACGCAAGAACCAGACCTACAACACCCCCGCCGTGGCCACCCTGTTCCTGTTCGCCGAGCAGCTGGACTGGCTCAACGGCAACGGAGGCCTGGAGTTCGCCACCTCCCGCACGCACGACTCGTCCACGCGCCTGTACACCTGGGCGGAGAAGTCGACGTACGCGACGCCGTTCGTCTCCGACCCGGACGCCCGCTCGCACGTCGTGGGCACGATCGACGTCGACGACTCGGTCGACGCGGCAGCCGTCGCGGCGACGCTGCGGGCCAACGGCATCGTCGACACCGAGCCCTACCGCAAGCTGGGCCGCAACCA
>CAYHHE010000076.1:0-14565 GCA_964356295.1 uncultured Actinomycetes bacterium
GCGGCATGACCCCAAACTACACCCGTGTGACTCTAACTTAACGGTATTGGGGCTAAACGGTGGTGATCAAGGGTGTTTAGGGGTCAGAACGGGTCCGGCACGCCGACAGCAGGCATGAAGAAAACCCCCTGCTAGCAGGGGGTTTTCGGTGGAGCGGGTGACGAGAATCGAACTCGCACTGTCAGCTTGGGAAGCTGATGTTCTGCCATTGAACTACACCCGCGATCGTGGGCCCATTATGCCTCACTCGACGCGACGGCCGGACTGGTCCCCGTCCAGAACCGACACGGGTGAGCGTGACGGCAGTGCCCCGTGCGCTGGCTGGGGGTCCAGCGTGCGTCCTGGCGTCCATGTCGCGCAAGGGCGGCTGACGTTGTCGCGTGCGCGCTGGTCAGCTGTCGCGGTCGACCATGAACGGCACGAGCTCGGCGACGAAACGCCGAGGGGCCGAATCGGGGACACCCGCGAACGCCTCCTCGAAGGCCTGCGACGCCGACTGGGCGATGCCGTGTGCGAACTCGTCGGCGAACGCGATACTGCCGTAGCGGTGCAGCAGCGCGGCGATCTCGGCCACGGCCTGGTTCGAGCGCTCGGGTCCCGGCAGCGACAAATATGCCTCCACCCGGTCACGGTCGGCGTCGGACGCAGCAGCCAGCAGGTGCAGCAAGATCAACGTGCGCTTGCCCTCGCGCAGGTCACCGAGCGGCTCCTTGCCGTAGCGCGCGGTCGAGCCAACGAGGTTGAGGACGTCGTCGCGGATCTGGAAGGCCGACCCGAGGAAGTACCCGAACCGCAGCAGCGGCTCGAGGTCGGCCTGACCGCCCGAGCCCACGAGTGCCCCGACTCGCAGCGGTAGCACGGTGGTGTACCAGCAGGTCTTCTTCATGATCAGGTCGAGGTAGTCCTGGTGGGTCAGGTCGGTCCGGTTCTCGCGCTGCCAGCCCAGCTCGCGGGCCTGCCCGTCCACTGTCTGCCGGGCCATGAACTCGAACTCCGCCCACACGCGGGACGACAGTCGCCGCCCCAGCCGCTGGTCGTTGTCGCGCAGGGCCCCGAGCGCCAACACGGCCAGCCCGTCCCCGGCGTTCACCGCCAGGGCCCGGCCATACCGTCGGTGCAGCGTGGGCCGGCCTCGCCGCAACTCGCTCTCGTCCTCGACGTCATCGTGGACGAGGAAGGCGGTGTGCAGCAGCTCCAAGGCGGTTGCGGAGGGCAGTGCGTCCTCGGCACGCCCACCGAACGCCTCGCACGTGGCCAGGCAGAGCGCTGGTCGCAGCCCCTTGCCGCCCCGGTCGAGGTAGTCGACGGCCGGGTCGACGAGATGGGGCGACAGGTCGGCGTCGCCGACGTACTCGCGCGCTGCTTCCCGCGCCAGAGTGGCGTAGGCCGCCAGCCGCTCGCGGAACTCGGTCGTGGTGGCAGCCGTCATCGCGCAGTCTCGCGAGGCTGGACGACGCGCATCCGCACCGCAACCGGCTCGTCCGGATCGGCTGAGGCCAGCACGAGTCCGTGGTAGGTGCCGGGCGCCTGGTCGGGCGCGAGCACCGTCACCAGTCGCACCGGGGTCGAGGAACCCGCTGCCAACACCGGCAGCAGCGTTGGGTGCACGCTTGCCACTGGGACGGCAGCACCTTCAGGGGACACCAGCGACGTCACCGCAACCGTCACATCGCACACGTCCGAGGCGGTCGGGTTGTGCAGCCAGAGCGTGACCTGTGCGGTTCCGCCCGGAGCGGTGTCCGGAAGGACGGCCGGGGCTCCATCCGCGGCGCCCGTGGTGCCCGTGGTGGCCGGCGCCCCCACGACATGGGCAGCGGCGTCGAGCATCGCCACGTACGCCTGGGCCATCCGGGCGGTCGCCTCGGCGAGCAGTCCCAGGTCGTTGGACGCGGCCGTTCCTCCGGGACGGACTGCTCCGTCGAACCAGGCCCGCGTGGTGGGACCCCCAACGCGCTCGCTGCCATCGGTGCGAGCGAGGGGGTCGGGTCCGAGCAGGCGGTCCACGAGGTCGATGTAGCGGTCGACCACGGAGGAGGCCGAGAGCAACCCGAAGCGTCGCACATCTGCGATCAGATGGCCCAGGTCCCGAGCGGTCGTCGTCACCGAGTCGTCCCCGGCGCGCCGAGGCCCTGCTCCAGCACTGCGCTCGCCGCCAGAACGCCAGACCGGGTGGCGGCCTCGACGCAGCCGGCGTCGAGGCCGCACGCTGTCCAGTCCCCGGCAACGACCAGGCCCGGCACGCCGGTGTCGCCTGGGGCGATGCGGTGACGCCCCGACCCGGGCAGCGACTGCACGTACCGGTCCGACGGGTCGAGGTTCGCCCGCAGGTACTGGGCGTCGAGACGGTCGGGGCCGGTGCGGCCCGCATCGTCCCACAGCAGGTCCCACCGGAAGCCGTCCTCGTCCGCGGCGCCGGGCCACAGCGCGCCGACCTCACGGTCGAGGAAGTCGCGCAGCGTCGCCCGGACTGTCGCGTCCCCATCTGCGGGCTCGGTGTCGGGCATCGCGCTGCACAGGTAGGCGAGGCTGCGCGGGGGACTGTCGAGCGTCCACTGCTCTCGCGGCAGCAGGTGCGACATCGACGCCCACGTGTCGAAGGTGTTGCCGAAGCCGCTGAGCGTGATCCCCACCGGACCGTCCCACCCCAGCGCTGGCTCGTCGGCACAGAGCCACAGCTGGGCGGCGCGGGTGGCCACCGTCCTCACCTCGTCGACCATCGCCTGCCAGGAAGGCCGGGCAGCGAGCACGTCGGCGGCCACGTGCGGCACCATCCCGAGCGAGACGGCGAGCACCGCGACGTCGACGTCCTCACCCACCACCAGCTGGCAGGTGCCGACACCAGGGCCTTCCCAGGTGTGTGCCTCCAGGCCGTCGCCGGGGTAGGCCGTCAGCTGGTCGACCAGCGGACGGTCGGGCCAGCAGGGCAGGCCGCCGACACGGATGAGAGGGTCGTAGCCATCGCGCCCCGGGGCAGGGTCAGCCTGCCGGGTGAGGTGGACAGCGCCCAGCGTGCCGTCCGCGCTCAGCTCGAGGCGGTCGAGCCGGTGGAAGAAGCGAACCTCGACGCCGCGCCTCGTCAGTGCCTGGTAGAGCGGAGCGAACACGACCTCACCCATGCCGGCCTGCATCCGCCAGAAGACCGAGCCCTTGAAGTCGAAGAGCATGCGCGCGGCGAGCTGCAGCCCGAGCCCCGCTGCGAACCGGGGCCGCGACTTGTCCCCGCCCTCGTAGGCGAACACCAGGTCGTACATGCCGCGCACGATCGGCGAGTCGAGCGTCTCGGCAGCCGCTCCGTGCCGCGCAAGCCACTCGCGGTAGTCCAGGTGGTCGATGCGCTCGTAGCCGCGCCCGGTCAGCAGCCCGTCTGCGGCCATGCCGAGCACGTTCGTGAGTGCCAGGTCGACAAGATGCCAGGTGCGCCGCGCAGAGGCGTCGGCGCGCACCGCCTCGCGCATGCCGTCCCGCCATGCTGCGAGCACGGCCGTCACCGGCTGCGTGAGAGCCACGTCCGCCCCGAGGTCGGTCGACAGCCGCGCTGCCCGGTCCAGCAGCGCGAGTGCGCCCGCCACGGCGGTCAGCCCTCCACCTCGCGCGAGGGTTGCCAGCTGCGCCTGCAGGGCGGACCCGCCGGCGGGACGGCCGTCTGGGTGCGGGGAGGCGCTGAGGTGAACGCCCGGCGGCTGCGCCGTCGGGGGGGTCGAGGCGGCGAGCGAGGCCTGGAAGTCCAGCAGGAGTCGGACGGCCCGCACGGCGACGTCCATCGGCTGCAGCGGCCGGTCCTCGGCACCCGGCTCGCCGGGTGCTGCGTCGTTCCCGGAGAAGCGGGTCACGAAGGACACCCAGGTGTCGTCCTCGCGCTCGGCGAGGCCGACGTCCACGGACGGTTCGACCGCCTCGCGCCAGGTGCGGATCGGGCAGGTCGGGTCGGTGTGTTCCCGGTCGAGTTCGGCGTACACCTCGCGCAGCACCCGGAAGGTGGCGTCGTAGTAGCCGAGCAGCACGTGCAGCCCGTGTTCCTGGATCCGTCCGTGCGGCCCGCGGCTGCTCGCGCCCTTGCCACCCAGTCGCCAGCCGCGCTGGTACACGGTGATCGATTCGAGCCGCTCCCGCCAGTCGCCCCGGCTGAGCTCCCAGGCAGTCACGAGCCCCGCCATGCCGCCGCCGAGCACGGCGACCCTCGAACGCGTCACGAGCCCTCTGCGAGCAGCGCGTCGGCCGCCACGGTCTCGTCGGAGACGAAGGCGGGGACTGCCTCCCGCGCTGCGGCCAGCATCGCCCGCCACTGGTCCGGCCGCGGGTCGTCGGGCAGGCGGGCCAGGTCCAGCGCCACCCGCAACCGCACGACCAGCGCCCCCTGCCCGGTGGCCACACGCAGCGCCTCCATGAGGTCGGCCAGCACCTCCTCGGGGTCGCCGCCACGCTCGAGCTCGTAGCGTCCCCTGATGCGTAGGACCTCGGGCAGATGAAGCTCCTCGCCGGTCTTGTGCACGACGTCGAGCGCCTCGGTCATCAGCGCCAGGGCTCGGTCCAGGTCCCCCTCCTGGGCGCGCAGCCCGGCAAGGTAGGTGAGGTGGGATGCGGCGAACGCCTCCTGCCCCATGAGTCGAAGCGTGGCGATGTTCTGCTCCAGGAACGCCGGGTCGGGACCGGTGCCCGGGTCGCCCGCGCCGGTGTAGGAGGAGCCCAGGATCGTCCAGAACGCGTAGCCGTACTCCCGGCCGATCTGCACCACCTGCGCACCCAGGCGCCGGGACGTGGCCGCATCACCGAGCCACCGATGCAGCCAGGCGCGGTAGGTCTGGACGAAGGCTCGGCTGAACGGGCCGCGAGGGAAGCCGATCTCCTCCGCGCGGGCCAGCGCCCTCCTCTCGTGGTCCGTCATCGCCTCCAGGTCGCCGCGCATGGCCGCGACGCACGCCAAGGCGCTGTAGGACACCGCAACAGGGTCGTTGGGCAACGGCCAGAACGGTGACACCCGCTGATCCGGCGGGCGCGCTTCGAAGCCTTCCACCGCTCGGCGTAGGTGCTCGCCGGCGTGGTCGATCTGGCCCTCGTAGAAGTGCTGCCAGCCGGCGCACGCCTCCACCTCTGGCTCGAACCACGCGTACGCGTCCTTGTGGATCATGTCGGTGAGCCGGTCGAGGATCGTTCCTGACGTGGCCAACCCACCGCCGGCGAACCAGTACGACCAGATCGCGATCAGCGACGGGAGCACCTCGGGTCGCTCACCGAGGCGGTCGGCCAGCACCTCGGCACGGCGGTGGTCTTCCTGCACCTCCGGCGCGGCGTACCCACGCATCGAGCTGACGCTGAACGCGCGCAGCATTCGGGCGGTCAGCTCGGTGAGGTCTCGCTCATCGGACTCGGGCAACGTGGCGAGCAGCTCGGTGGCCCTCGACAGCAGCTTCGTCGACTCTGTGTGCGCCCCGCGGGTCTGCTCGGCCTGGGCGGCAACGAGGTACATCTGCGCCGCCCGCGGGGCCTCGCCGGCGAGGTCGAGGTGCTCGGCCACGAGTGCCGGCTCACCATCGCTGGCCGCCAATGAGTCGGCGACAGCCGCGTGCGTGCTTCGGCGGACGTCCAGCACCTGAGTCCCGTAGGCGGCGTCGCGCATGAGCGCGTGGCGGAACCGGTAGGTGTGAGCCAGCTCGGTCTGCTCGATGATCCCCTCGTCCACCAGCACTCCGAGCTGGTGCCCCACGACCGCAGGGTCACCGACGACGGTGGCGACGGTGGCCGCGTCGAACATCGGACCCACCGTGGCCGCCACCTGTGCCACTCGCGGGACCACGCCCGGCGCCTTGAGCCGCCACGCGAGCAGCTCGTGCAGGCGAAGCGGGATCGGCTCGGTGCGGGCCTGCTCCAGGAAGGAGCGGGTGAGCTCCTCGACGAACAGTGGGATGCCCTCGCCCTGGGCGACGATGCGTTGCCGCTGCGCGTCGGTGAGCTGTCTGCCCATCGTCACCGACTGCACCAGGCCGGCGGCATCGTCGTGGTGCAGCCGACCGAGGACGACCATCTCCGTGGCGGCGGCCCACGGGATCACCTCGGGCTCCCGGGTGGAGGCAATCGTGAGGACTCCCGCCGGACGGCGCTCGGCGACCCGGCCGAGCAGGGCGATCGTGGAGGGATCCGCCCAGTGCAGGTCCTCCACGACGAACAGCAGCGGCTCCTGGCGACCGAGAGCCGCGAGCCACTCCACGAGTTGAGTAAGCGTCTCGTCCAGGAAGGCAGCAGGGTCGAGCTCGGGGGCCGGGAAACGTCCGGGGTCGCTCGCCCTGACCAGGCTGCCCACGAACGGCAGGCACGTGGCCGGGTCGATGCCCACCGAGCGCAGGTGCTCGGCCAGCCTGTGCGCCCGCTCGGTCTCGCTCTCCGGCAGCCCGAGCGCACGCTCGATCAGGCGCGCGATCGGCCACAGCGAGACGTTGGAGTAGTACGGCAGGCAGCCCACGACCAGCAGCGGGGCGTGGTCCCCGTCTATCCGCTGGACCATCTCGGCGATCAGCCGGGTCTTGCCGATACCGGGTTCTCCGGTGACGAGGAACGTCGGGCCGCCATGGCCCGCCCCTCGAGCGGCGTCTGCGACGGCGGCCGGTGTCGCTGCGTCCTCGGGCTCGTGCCCCGCCCGGACGCCGGCCCAGGCAGCCAGGAGCTGCTCGAGGGGCTCGTCACGGCCCAGTAGCGGGATGCCCCGGAACCGCTCCGCCTCGAACCGTGTCCCCCCCAGCCGGGGCCGGTCGACGGCGAAGACCTCGACGGGTCGGCTGATGCCCCTGAGCTCGCGCTCGCCCAGCGAGTGCAGGTGGAAGTCGACCTCGACCATCTCGTGGGTGACGTCGCTGATGACCACCTGACCTGGCTCGGCCTCCTGCTGGATGCGTGCGGCCAGGTTGGGGGCGACTCCAACGATCGTGTCGCCGCCGTCGGTGGAGGGGTCGGAGCTGAGGTCGGCGACGACGACCTGCCCGGTGTGGATGCCGACCCTCACCTCGGGGGCGACGCCGAGCCGGTGCTCGAGCTCGCCGCGCGTCTCGCGCACGGCCGCGACCAGGTCCAGGCCGGCCTGGACCGCGCGGCGGGCGTCGTCCTCGTGCGGCTTCGGGTAGCCGAACCCGGCGAGGACGCCGTCCCCCATGTACTTCATGACGACGCCGCCGTACCGGGTGACGGCCTCGCGGGCGGCCTGGCGGTAGAAGGCGAAGAGGTCACGCAGGTCCTCGGGCTCGACGAGCTCGGACAGCAACGTCGAGCCGACGAGGTCGGAGAACAGCAGGGTGACCAGGGCACGCTCGCCGGACGGCCCACGCTGCCGCGCAACCACCTGCTGCAGGATCGCCTCTGCCCGCTGGTTGTCGGCGTCGACGGCGAGCACCTCCTCGGCCGTGGACCGGGCCGGCTCCAGGTCGCCGCCGGCCAGCGAGGCTTCCGCCGCGGTGAGCAGCCGCTCCAGCAGCCGGCCCAACCGCGACTCGGCCGAACCACCCAGGTCGGTCACGGTGACTCGGCCCCGGTTGCCCGCGAAACGTACAGCTGCACCGGGGCGAGGTGCTGCCCCTGCGGCGTCAGCAGCTGCCCGACGTACAGGCCAGCCGGAGCCGTCGTGCTCGTCGTGCTGACCCGAACGCCGTTGACCCCACCGGCCAGCGGAACCACGGTGACGGTGAGATCGGACTCGCTCAGGACAGCCCCGCCGGCCTCTATGGAGACGAGCCTGCTGAGGGTCGGCTGGTCGTTCATCCGCAGGCCGATGACCGGGATGGTCGTGCCCTCGGCCCGCGGTTCGGCGTCAGTGGGTCTCGAGGTCATCATCGTGGCGAAGCCACGAGCGGTGGACGGGCTGGTACCCGGGGGAGCCAGCCCGGCGTCCAGGCCTTCACGGGCGACCTCGTCCAGCGCCTCGAGGCCGTACGTCCAGGCTCTCGCCCAGTCCTTGGCCAATCTGGACCAGTAGCGGGTGCCGTCCTCCAGCCAGTCTGACGTGGAGTAGCCGCCGGACCTCAGCCGCGTCCCGGCGTCACTGGCCATGTCGAGGTACTCGCGCGCTGCGGAGGAGAAGAAGCCGACCCACGCCTCGAGCAGTGCGCCCGGGTCGAGGGTGTCGTCGCCGGGGCCGGTGGGGCGGCCGGGTGGCTCGTGCGTCGGGGTGGCCGGGGTGCTGGTGCGGCCCCCGCGGACGGCGCCGCGCACCCAGTCGGTCCAGAACGGGCAGACGAGCTCGGCGACGTAGTCCCAGACGTCGGTGGTGAAGCCGACCACCTTCAGCGCCTTCACCCGTCGCACCGGCCCGAGGTCGTTGACGAGCAGGAAACCCCGGTCGACGTCGATCTGGTTGTCGAGGCTGACGTCGAGGTCGTAGGTCATGCCCGCCGAGGTGTCCCCGTCACGCCAGAAGTCGCAGTGCAGCAGGGTGTTGAGGCGCTGGACGAGCTGCACCTCCTCGTGGAACACGCCGTGCCAGTGCTCGGTGCCGAGGTCGCCCGCGATCGCGACCGGCTGCCCGGGGCCGATCGGCTCCATTCGTCTGAAGAGCATCGGCCCGCGCTCGGGCCAGTTGTTCGGGTCGACCCAGCCCGCGACCTGCTCGAATGCAGCGTCCGTCTCGAACTCGGAGAACACCCAGACCGCCTCGAGCCCGCCGACCGTGACGCGACGAGTGGTGCAGACATCGCTGCTCACGAACGCGGACTCTTGGTGGGGAAGCGCCCGCCCGCTGGCCGTCCCCTCGAAGGGCACGCTGTTCGTGGCGGACTCCTTCAGATCGCTCAGGAGCTCGTCGGAGTCGAGGTTGCGGGCACCGGCAACCGAGCGGGCGAGCTCCCGATAGGCGTCCTCGTGGATCTCGTAGCCGGGGAAGCCGGCCTTGGCGAGCCGGTAGAGCACGTCGACACGGGTGGAGATCGGCACCTCGGCCTCACTGGCCCCAGCGATCGCCCGCATCTTCTCGCTCGTCGTCGGCGGCGGGCGGAACCCGGGCAGCGCGCCGGCGTCGACACCGCCGGCGAGGGCGTGCAGCCCCACGAGCGCGTGGTGCAGCGTCAAGGCGTCCGCAGGGGCACCGGGGTCGATGTCGTTCATGAGCGCACCTCGGTCCCTCCGCACCCCGGGCCTGGGTGTCAGGGCCGCTGGGCGGTTCTCCAGGGCAGTGTATGGAGGCGTTGCGGCCCTGTCGCGGGATTCCACCTGGCGCTCAGCCGTCCGGATCGGCCTGGACGAGGATCACGTGGAGCACCCGCGGGCCGTGCACCCCCTCCACCCGGACCAGCTCGATGTCGCTGGTGGCACTCCCTCCCGACACGAGGGTGATCGGCTCGGTGGCCGAGCCGGAGAGTACGTCGATCGCCTCGGGGACGGTGGCCACCACCTGGTCGTCCCGAACCACGCAGACGTGTACGTCCGGTACCAGGCTCAGGGCTCGCCGGCCCATGCCCGGCCCGGTCACCAGGGCGATGGTGCCCGTCTCGGCGACACCGAGGGCTGCGGTCGTGATGACCCCGTCGGCGCGGTCGAGGGACGTCGCGCTCATCGGCGGCCCGTCCCTCATCAGCACCACCCCAGCGCCGGTCACGACCTGCTCGGGGAAGCCCGCAGGGGCGACCAGGGTGCGCAGCCGGTGCTGGTGGCAGATGCCGGCCAGCGTCGCCGTGAGGTCAGCGGAACGGACGCGGTGGACGGTCGCGCCGTAGTCGGCCACGGTCTCGGCGAAGAGGTCCACCACCTGCTGGGGTGTGAGGTCGCTCCTGCGGCGGTAGTCCCGGGAAACCGCGACCGCCTGCGGGGTCTCCTGGGCAGGAACGTCGGCCAGCGCCGCCCGGACCCGGGCCAGGATCGACTCCCGGGCGCTCACCGGGCCGCCTCCCCGTCGAAGGCGTCGAGTCCATGCTCGGCCCACCATGCGCGGAAGCTCTGGCTGGGAGGTTGCAGCACGTCGCGGCTCTGGGTCCACCCTGCTCCGGCGAATGGCAGCCGGTGGATGCCGTCCCTGCCCGCCAGCCGGTGGGCGAGCGGCAGCCCGAGGCTGAGCCCCCTCGCGTAGCGCTCGTCGTCGTCGAACCCGTTGGCCACGGCCCTGAAGACCATGCGCTCCAGCCGGTGCCTGCCGTGCTCGCGGTCGTGCTCGACGGCCCTGGCACGCAGGTGGGTGAGGACCTCCGGGATGTTGATGCGCACCGGGCACACCTCGTAGCACGCCCCGCACAGCGAGGACGCGAACGGCAGCGCCCGGTCGACCGCGTCGTCCATGCCGCGCAGCTGCGGGGTGAGGATCGCGCCGATCGGCCCGGGGTAGACCGAGCCGTAGGCGTGCCCACCGGTCCGCTCGTAGACCGGACAGGAGTTGAGGCAGGCCGAGCAGCGGATGCAGCGCAGCGCCTGCCGTCCGACTGGGTCGGCCAGCGCCTGGGTGCGTCCGTTGTCCAGGAACACCACGTGCAGGTCCGCCGGCCCGTCCCCGGGTGTCACCCCGGTCCACAGCGACGTGTAGGGGTTCATCCGCTCCCCGGTACTTGAGCGGGGAAGAAGCTGAAGGAAGACCTCGAGGTCCGCGAAGGTCGGGATCACCTTCTCGATCCCGACGACCGAGATGAGCCGTTCGGGCAACGTCAGGCACATCCGGCCGTTGCCCTCGGACTCGACGATGCACAGCGTCCCGGTCTCGGCCACCACGAAGTTAGCACCCGAGACTGCCACTTTGGCACGAAGAAACTTCTTGCGCAGGTGACGTCGGGCCTGTCCGGCGAGGTCCCGGGGCTCGTCGGACAGCGTGCTCGGCACGCCGGGCATGTGCTCGGCGAAGATGTCCCGGATCTCGCGGCGGTTGCGGTGGATGGCCGGCACGACGATGTGACTGGGCAGGTCGTCGGCCATCTGGACGATCAGCTCGGCCAGGTCGGTCTCGACGGCGGTGATGCCCCGCTTGGCGAGGAACTCGTTCAGGCCGATCTCGGCGGTCACCATCGACTTGATCTTGACGATCTCGGTCTCGCCGGTCTCCTTCACCAGGGCATGGACGATGCGGTTGGCATGGTCGGCATCGCTGGCCCAGTGCACGGTCACCCCGGCCGCGACCAGGGAGCGCTCGGCCTGCTCGAGGTAGGTGTCGAGGTGGCGCAGCACCCGGTTCTTGATCTGCTCGCCGGCGCGGCGCAGCTCCTCCCAGTCGTCGCGCTCGGCCACGACCGCGGCCCGCTTGCGGCGAATCTGGTGAGTCACCCGGTTCAGGGTCGCGCGCTGCTCGGCCTTCGCCAGCTGAGTGCGGGCGGCCTTCGGGAAGGGCTTGGACCCTGCCCAGACCACCGGCCCGGTGGCCGCGCTCACGCGCTGCTCCTGGCCAGGGCAGGCGCGGAGGTGCGCCAGGACTCCCCGGACGCTCGGGTAGTCGCCAGGATCTCCGCGGCATGCATGGTGCGCATCGCCCCCGTCCGTCGAACCAGGGCTCCTGCGATGTTCAGCAGGCAGCTGTTGTCGCTCGTGGCCATTACCTGGGCCCCGGTGGCCAGGATGTTGTCCACCTTGGTCTGCACCATGGCGCTGGAGGTGTCGGCGTTCTTGACCGCGAACGTCCCCCCGAAGCCGCAGCACTCCTGGGCATCGGGCAGGTCGATCAGGCTCAGCCCCTCGGTGGCGGCCAGCAGCCGCGGGTAGCGGTCCCCGAGCCCGAGGCTGCGCAGCCCATGACAGGCAGGGTGGTAGGTCACGGGGTGCGGGAAGTAGGCCCCGACGTCCTCGACCCCCATGACGTCGATGAGCAGCTGGCTGAGCTCGAGAACACGAGGCACGAGCGCCGCCACGTCTGCCTGCAGCGCCGCATCTCCGGTCACCGCTGCCAGCCGGGTGTGGTTCTCGTGCACCATGCTCACGCAGGACGCCGACGGGCTGACCACGACGTCGTAGCCGTCGAAGGCCCGGACGAACCGGCGCAGCAGCGCAAGCGCCTCGGTCGGGTACCCGGCGTTGAAGTGCGGCTGTCCGCAGCACGACTGTGCCATCGGGAACGCGACGTCCTGCCCCAGGCGCCTCAGGATGGCGACGGTGGCCTTCCCGGTGTCGGGGAACATCGCGTCGTTGACGCACGTGATGAACAGGGCAACACGCATGTGCCCAGCCTGCCGCACCACGACGATCTTGACGTTAGGGTCGCATGGCCCGACCTGATACGGCCTTTGCGTCACGATCGCGCGGGGAGGGGGCGCCAGATGGACCGTAGGGCGCCTAGGGTCTGCGGCCATGCTGCTCTCCGACCGCGACATCCGGGCCGAGGTCGACCGAGGAGGCATCGTCCTCGAGCCCTATCAGCCGGCGATGGTTCAGCCCTCGAGCGTTGACGTCCGCCTCGACCGGTACTTCCGCGTGTTCGAGAACCACCGCTACCCCAACATCGACCCATCAGAGGAGCAGCCTGATCTCACCCGGCTGGTCGAGACGGCCGGGGACGAGGCATTCGTGCTCCACCCGGGCGAGTTCGTGCTGGCGTCCACCCACGAGGTGGTCACGCTGGGCGACGCCATCGCGGCTCGGCTGGAGGGCAAGTCGTCGCTGGGGCGGCTCGGACTGCTCACCCACTCCACCGCCGGCTTCATCGACCCGGGCTTCTCCGGCCACGTCACGCTCGAGCTGAGCAACGTGGCCACCCTGCCGATCATGCTCTGGCCGGGCATGAAGATCGGCCAGCTGTGCTTCTTCCGGCTCTCCAGCCCGGCCGAGCATCCCTACGGCTCGACCACGCACGGCTCGCGCTACCAAGGTCAGCGCGGGCCCACTCCGAGCCGCTCCTACCTGAACTTCCACCGCGCGGACCTCTGACAGTCCATCGGTCGACGTCCCGCCGCTCGGATCGGTTCATCGCAGGCCGTCGGCCGGCTCCACTCGGACGTCCCCGGAGATGGTGCGGACCACGACTGCCTCAGCGGCCTCAGGGTCGCTGGTCAGCCCGGTCTGCACCCGTCCGCCGGTCGTGTCCAGGTCGAGTCGAACCAGGCGCCCACGGCCCCAGCCCACCGCCACGTTGCCGGTGCTGGTGCTGATCGCGGCCGGCCCCGCCAGCCACCACACGTGAACGTCGCCTGATCGTCCGCTCACCTCCAGCCGGCCAGTCACCTCGCGGATGATCACTGTGCCGTCCGCGCTGGAGACCCTGGTGGGCCCCTGGCAGGAGTGGACGGACACCGGGCCTCGGCCGGTGCGGATGTCGGTCCTGCCGGTGACGAGCTCGGCGTTCACCGATCCCGACGAGGTCCGTGCGGTCAGCTCGCCGAGCGAGCCGGTGCAGACGACCTCGGCCTCACCGGCCTCGACACGCAGCCGGGCGCCGGTGGGCACATCGACATCCACCAGCACCTGGGGGGCGCGGCCGCGGCCATCCGGGTCGCCGACGGTGACCACGACCTCGTCGCCGCTGGACACGACCGACGACGAGGACGCTGCGGCCACCGCGCGCGAGTCGTGGGCGAACTTGGCCTGCACGGTGCGGACCTGGACCTCACTCACCCCGTCGTGCGCCCGCACCCTCAGACGCCCCGCGGCCAGTGTGACGACGACCACGCTCACCTGGGCAAGGGTAGGGGGGCACGATGGCGACGTGACCTACTCGATCGTGGCCCGTTGCCCCGACACGGGCATGCTGGGGGTGGGCATCGCCAGCCATGTCCTTGCCGTGGGACGGGTAGCGGTGCACATCGAACCGGGCACGGGTGCCGTCGTCTCGCAGTCCCTTCCGCTGATGGCGCACGGGGCCCGCGCCCTGCGCGGCATGGGTGCCGGTCTGAGCCCGTCCGCCGCGCTCGAGCAGTCGCTGGCGCTGGACACCGACGCACGCGCCCGGCAGGTGGGCGTCGTCTCCGCCTCGGGTGACGGTGCGGCCCACACCGGCGACGGGTGCATCGGCTACGCCTCGCACGTCGTCGGCGAGGGGTTCTGCGCTCAGGCGAACCTGATGGCCCGCGACGGGGTGCCGCAGGCGATGGCGGCGAGCTTCAGCTCCGGAGCCGGCGACCCGCTGGTCGTCCGGCTGCTCGACGCCCTGGACGCGGCCGAGCACGCCGGCGGTGACGCGCGTGGACGGCAGTCCGCCGCGCTCGTCGTCGTCGCACCGCAGCTCACCGGCGACCCGCTCGTCGACCGCATCGTGGACGTCCGGGTGGACGACCATCCCGAGCCGCTCGTCGAGCTGCGGCGGCTGGCCAGCCTTGCCCTGGCCAACCAGCGGCTCGACCTCGCCGATGCCCTGCTGGCCTGCGGTGACGTCCTCGGGGCCAGCGAGGCGTACCGCGAGGCGGGCGAGCTGGCGCCGCAGCATCTGGAGTTCTGCTTCTGGCACGCGCTGGCACTGGCGGGTGTGGGTGCGGCCGACGAGGCGCGGGCGGTGTGGCAGGCCATCGACGTCTCCGCAGAGCGTGACCGCTGGGCCGACCTCGTGGGCCGGTGCGTCGCGGCCGGGCTGGTGCCACCCGAGGTGACCGAGGTGCTCCCGCCCGCCCCCTGACCGCGTCGCGGACCTGGCTGACGCGGCTAGGCCGAAGTTGCGTGGCTTCTGAGGGCTGATCTGTGGGTTGACCTGTTGTGATGGGT
>CAYHHE010000077.1:0-14542 GCA_964356295.1 uncultured Actinomycetes bacterium
GTCAGACGACGCTCGGGCGCGGACGGGGGCTCAGCGTCGCCGGGCTCACCGCCCCGTGAGGCGGTTGCGACGATCGACGTCGCGCTCGGCTCGGCCCAGCCCTGATCAGGGCCCAAGGTGCTGGCGCAGAACCGCCTTCACCGCCGCGCAGTGTGGCTATGGCGTCACCTACGGCGCCCGGATCACCCAGCCAGCCGCACCAAAGCCGCCCTGATCAAGCCTCAACCACCACCAAGGCGCCGCGATCATCGGCGGCGCCGCCCCGCGCATGATCAGCGCGCCGCAGGTGTCGCCCTCAACATGATCAGCGCGCCGCAGGTGTCGCCAGGGCGACACCTGCGGCGCGCTGATCACCAGGCAAGCAACACCAAACCCGCCCTGATCAAGCCTCAACGACACCGAACGCGCCCTGATCAAGCTCGAGGCACAGGTACACCCGTGTTCGTGTGTCAGGTGCGGCGGAGTGGCGCTGATAGCCTGCTCGTGTGGGGATTCCCCCGCACGCCCTCGTAGCTCAGGGGATAGAGCACCGCCCTCCGGAGGCGGGTGCGCAGGTTCGAATCCTGCCGGGGGCGCACAGCAACCAGTCGGCGCGCTGGCCGAGGCGGCCGACTACGCCACCGTCATGATGTGGAAGTAGGCGCCGAAGGGGTCGGTCACGACGGCGAAGCGCATGCCTCCGGCGTCCATGGGCCCGGCAACGACGCTGCCACCCAGCTCGGCGATCCTTGCCGCGGCCTCGTCGCAGTCGGTCACGCCGAAGTAGACGTTCCACCCCGACGGCGCCTCGTCCGGGACACCCGGCGGCATGGCCATCGCGCCGGCAACGGAGGTGTCCACGCCTTCGGCCGCCTCACCCTTGGCGTCCAGGTGGGCCACGACGTAGTCAGACCCGCTGTCCGGCGGCATCTTCTCCCAGCGCCAGCCGAACATCTCCTCGTAGAACGGCAGGGCTGCGCCCACGTCTCGGCTCTGCAGCTCGGACCACACCCAGGTGCCCGGCGTGTTGAACGCGTCCGCCCCCTGGTGGTCCCGGGGTTGCCAGAGCCCGATCACTGCTCCAGACGGGTCGGCTACCAACGCCATCCTGCCCTGCGTCATGACATCCATCGCGGGCATGACCACGCTTCCGCCGGCACCCGGAGCGGCAGTCACCATCTCGTCCACGTCCCCGACCATCACGTAGGTCACCCAGGTCGACGGGACGCCGGCCTCGCGCTGCTCGGGCATCTGAGGCCCCAGCCCGCAGACCAGGTTCCCGTCCCCGACCTCGCCGAGGTACAGCATCGTGTACGGCGGACCGCCGTCCGTGGGGACGTCGTTCGCGACCCAGCCGAACAGGCTCGTGTAGAAGTCGGTGGCTCCGGTGGCATCGGGCGTGGTGAGGTCGACCCATCCAGGGAATCCGTTGGGGAAGCGCATGCTTCGACGCTACTCGTGCTCGGCGCCCACGGGTACCCCTTCGGAGGACGCCGGCGGCCCAAGGCTGACCGACCAGACCCCGCCGCTGCCACGAACCGAACGACCATGACTCGGCACGGCGATGATCCACGGCGGCTTGGGTGCTCCGCACAGATGATCCACGGCGGTCATGGCGCGCTGCGAGCACCAGACCCGCAGTCGACCGCTGACGAGCGGCACCAGAACCGCCGTGGATCACAAGGCGCGGGCACCCGGCGGCTGCACTCCGACTCGCGAGTCAGGCGGCGCGCGACGGCTCAGCGGTAGTTGACCCCCATGTACTCGCGCGCGGGGGGCCCGACATACACCTGCCGCGGCCGACCGATCTTGGTCGTCGGGTCAGAGATCATCTCCCGCCACTGCGCGATCCATCCCGGCATCCGGCCCAGCGCGAACAGCACGGTGAACATCTTGGTCGGGAAGCCCATGGCCCGGTAGATGAGCCCGGTGTAGAAGTCGACGTTCGGGTACAGCGAACGGGACAGGAAGTACTCGTCGTTCAGCGCCACCTCTTCCAGCTCGCGAGCGATGTCGAAGAGCGGGTCGCTGACGACCAGCTTCTCCAGCACCTCGTGGGCGGCCGCCTTCACGATCGTGCCCCGAGGGTCGTAGCTGCGGTAGACGCGGTGGCCGAAGCCCATGAGGCGGACGCCGGCCTTCTTGTCCTTGACGCGGGAGACGAAGCCGGCCACGTCTGCGCCCTCGGCCTTGATCTGCTCCAGCATCTCCAGCACGGCCTGGTTCGCCCCTCCGTGCAGGGGCCCGAACAGGGCGTTGACCCCGGCCGAGACGGAGGCGAACAAGTTCGCCTGGCTCGAGCCGACCATGCGCACCGTGGACGTCGAGCAGTTCTGCTCGTGGTCGGCGTGCAGCAGGAAGAGCATGTCCAGCGTGCGCACGACAAGTGGGTCGACCTCGTACGGCTCTGCCGGGACGCCGAACACCAGGCGCAGGAAGTTGGCCGTGTACTCCAGGGAGTTGTCCGGGTACAGGAACGGCTGCCCGATGCTCTTCTTGAACGCGTAGGCCGCGATCGTCGGCACCTTGGCGAGCAGCCGGATGGTCGAGATCTCGACGTGCTCCTCGTCGAAGGGATCCAGGCTGTCCTGGTAGAACGTCGACAGCGCGCTGACTGCTGAGGACAGCACCGCCATCGGGTGGGCGTCGCGAGGGAACCCGTCGAAGAAGCGGGTGAGGTTCTCGTGCAGCAGAGTGTGCATCCTGATGCGGTGGGAGAAGTCCTCGAGCTCGGCGCGAGTGGGCAGCTCGCCGTAGATCAGCAGGTAGGCCACCTCGACGAAGTTCGAGAGCTGAGCGAGCTGCTCGATCGGGTAGCCGCGGTAGCGAAGGACCCCGGCCTCGCCGTCCAGGAAGGTGACGGACGAGGTGCATGAGCCGGTGTTGACGTACCCGACGTCCAGCGTGACCTGACCCGTTCGTCTGAGCAGGTGCTCGACGCTGATCCCGCCGGGTCCCTCGGTGGCTGGGACGTACTCCAGCGGCACGGCACCGTCCGCCGTGCTGAGCGTGTAGTCCGACATCGGTCTCCTTCGGGCCGGGCTGACCTGCATGGCATCCCCTCGCCGAGGATGATCCCCGGCACCACAGGCTAGTCGCCGCCGGGGTGGGTGCCATCGGACAGGCGCCGCCGATCCAGCTCCTTCCTGCCGACGTGGACGGCGGTCCGCACCAGGACGCCGAGGAATACCAGGTTGAACACCATCTGCATCGTCACGACACCGCGCGCGAGCTGGCCGGCCGGCACGATGTCGCCGAACCCCACCGTGGTGAGCATCGTCACGGTGAAGTAGAGCCCGTCCAGGTGGGTGTTCAGACCCGGGATCTGGCCTGGCTGGCGCGCCTCGAGGCTGAGGTAGGCGTAGGAGAACAGCACGAGGAACACGACGAAGAACACCGTGAGCGTGACCAGCAGACGCACCACCGGCCGACGGGCGCCAGCGATCCTGCGCACGCTTCGTCCGTACATCAGCAGCAGGACTCCCAGTGCCAGGACTGCGAGCAGCAGCGCTTGCCAGACGGTGTCCGCGGAAAGCCGGTCCGCTGGCAGCGAGAAGTAGGCGAGCAGGATCAGGGCCACGAAGCTGACCAGGGCCAGCAGGGCCAACCCCAGGCGCCAGTCCACCATCCGGCGCGCGGAGTCCGACAGCACGGGCGGCGGGTCCGTCACATGCGCCACGGTAGCGACGCCGCCGCCCGCAGCAACGGACCGAACGGAAGGGTCGCGACCAGGGCGGCATCCTCGCGCACCGTCGTCCTGGCGTCCAGGTATCGCAGGACGCGCTCGGTGCGGTTGGGTGCGAACAGCCGGTCGAAGGCCTCGGCGACGCTCGCGGGGTCGCCGAGCATGAGGTCGAGCAGCACAGCGTCCATGCGCATCCGGAACAAGGCGCACCCACTGGCCGAGCCGTCGCTGGACGAAGCCTCGAGGTCGGCATCCAGGCAGGACGGTCGCTGGTCGGCGAAGCGGGCGATCTCCGACGAATGCTCGGGCGGGAGGGTAGGGCAGGAGGTAGCCGAACCCGAACGCGCCGTCCGCGCCAGGCCTTCCGGGTCGTCGTCCACGACCAGGACGCGGCGATCGCCAGTGGCCCCTGGCCAGGCGACGGGCGAGCAGCACCCCGGACGTGCCGGCACCAGCGATGACCAGGTCGTAGGACTGGTGAGTCGGCACATGCACCCCCCCGCCGGGCCTGTGCTCGGATGCCCACCAAGCAGGACAGCCGGAGGTCCGCGCGCCTGCAGCGCGCTGAACAAGCGCGTCCGCGTCGACGCAACGGCTGCGGCCGGCAGGTGGGACGGGCACCCTGGCGCCATGGACGCCCACCCTTGGCAGAGCGAGCAGACCCGGGGCCATCGATGAGCACGGCGACCAGGGTGGTGGTCGGTCTGCTGCTGCTGGCCCACGGACTGGTCCACCTGCTGTACGTGACACCTTCGGAGGACCCGCGGTGGCCGTTCGACCTCAGCTCCTCGTGGCTGGTCCCCGAGCCGCTGCGCCGCAGCGTCGGCTTGGCGCTGATGGTCGCGACTGTTGCGTCGTTCGCGCTTCTGGCCCTCGGGTGTTGACGGTGCCGGGCCTTGCCGACTCCTGGGCGATGATCGCCATCGTGGCCTCGGCATGCTCGCTGGGGTTGCTGGTCGCCTACTGGAACCGACAGCTGATCCTCGGCGTGCTGATCGACGTGGGTGTCATCGTCGTGGCGTTGACCCAGCCGTCGTGGGCGCAGCCGTAACCGGCAGGTGGAGCGGCGGAGCCGGCAGGCCAGTGCTCACCGATACGGTGGTGCGAGAGACTCTTGGCTAGGAAGAGCCATGGTCACCAGGCGCGAGGATGCCTGGTCGGCGAGGCGCCCGGCGCTCGTCGACCCCGGCGGGTCCCGGCCTGGGCGGCCTGTCCGCACTCCCCTGACCCACCCGAACTGACTAATGTGAACCATCGTCCACCGGTCGTGCCCGGCTGGCGTGGGCGCTGGCCATCAACGATGACGAGAGGTGCTGCGGCGTGACAGCGCAGGGTTCCCCTCCCACCCCCGCCGGGGACTTCGGCGCAAACGAGTGGCTGGTCGACGAGCTGTACCAGCGGTGGCAGAGCGACCCGTCCTCGGTGGATCCGGCGTGGAACGCCTTCTTCCAGGACTACCGGGTGACTGCCAACGGCGGCGGCACCACAACCGTCGCCCCTTCCCCGGCTGCCCAGGGACGGCCGGCGGCCGCGCCGGCCCCCACCGCGCCCACACCGACCCCGTCCGCCGTCTCGGCGCCACCACCCGCACCGCCCCCGCCCCCAGCCCCGCCGGTGTCGACGACGACCGCGGCCACCGCGCTGGCCAGGTCGGCGGCTGCCCCGCAGGTGGAACCAGCCGAGCCCGCGGTGCTGCGCGGCCCCGCGGCACGGGTGGTGACGAACATGCAGGCCTCGCTCGCCATCCCCACGGCGACGTCGGTGCGAGCCATCCCCGCCAAGCTGCTCGTCGACAACCGCATCGTCATCAGCAACCACCTGCGCCGTTCCCGTGGCGGCAAGGTCTCCTTCACCCACCTGATCGGCTACGCCATCGTCCAGGCCCTCTCCCATATGCCCGAGATGAACGTGGCGTTCGCCGAGGTGGACGGCAAACCCGGCATCATCCATCAGCCAACGGTCAACCTGGGGCTGGCCATCGACCTGCAGCGACCCGACGGCGCCCGCCAGCTGCTCGTGCCGGCGATCAAGCGTGCCGACTCGATGGACTTCGCGACGTTCTGGGCCTCCTACGAGGACGTCGTCCGCCGAGCCCGGTCCGGTCAGCTGACCGCGGACGACTTCGCCGGGACGACGATCAGCCTGACGAACCCAGGGACCATCGGCACCGTCCATTCCGTGCCACGACTGATGCCCGGGCAGGGCGCGATCATCGGGGTCGGCGCCATGGAGTACCCGGCCCAGTACCTCGGTGCCTCCACCGACACACTGGCCCGACTGGCGGTGTCCAAGGTGCTCACCCTCACCAGCACCTACGACCACCGAGTGATCCAGGGTGCCCAGTCCGGAGACTTCCTACGCCTGATCCACGGCCTGCTGCTGGGCGAGGAAGGCTTCTACGACGAGGTCTTCACGTCCCTGCGCGTCCCGTACGAGCCGATCCGCTGGGCACCTGACATCGCTGTCAGCCACGACGAGGAGATCGGACGTCAGGCGCGGGTACTCGAGCTGATCCACGCCTATCGCGTGCGAGGCCACCTCATGGCCGATACCAACCCGCTGGAGTACCAGCAGCGCAGCCATCCCGACCTCGACCTCACCTCGCACGGCCTGACCCTGTGGGATCTCGACCGCGAGTTCGCCACCGGCTCCTTCGGCGGAGACCGCCCCTTCCTCAGGCTCCGCGACATCCTGGGCATCCTGCGCGACGCCTACTGCCGGACGGTGGGTATCGAGTACATGCACATCCAGGATCCGGAGCAGCGGGCCTGGGTCCAGCGGCGGGTGGAGAACCGTGCCGACCGGATGCCTCGTGAGGACCAGCTGCGCATCCTTCGCAAGCTCAACCAGGCGGAGGCGTTCGAGACCTTCCTGCAGACCAAGTACGTCGGGCAGAAACGGTTCTCCCTCGAGGGTGGGGAGTCGATGATCCCCATGCTGGATGAGGTCATCACCAAGGCGGCCGCCGCCGGCATGGACGAGGCGACCATCGGCATGCCGCACCGGGGCCGGCTCAACGTGCTGGCCAACGTGGTCGGCAAGTCCTACGGGCAGATCTTCCGCGAGTTCGAGGGCAACATCGACCCGCGAACCGTCCAAGGCTCCGGCGACGTGAAGTACCACCTCGGCGCCGACGGGGTCGTGACCACGCAGTCCGGGCAGCAGATCAAGGTCTCGCTGTCGGCGAACCCGTCCCACCTCGAGGCCGTCAACCCGGTGCTGGAGGGGATCGCACGGGCCAAGCAGGATGTCCTGGCACGGGGCGAGGAGTTCCCGGTGCTGCCCATCCTGCTGCACGGCGACGCCGCCTTCGCCGGCCAGGGCGTTGTCGCCGAGACGCTCAACCTGTCCCAGCTGCGCGGGTACCGCACCGGCGGCACCATCCACGTCATCGTGAACAACCAGGTGGGATTCACCACCGCACCTCGGCACTCACGCTCCAGCGTGTACTCCTCCGACGTCGCCCGCATGGTCCAGGCACCGATCTTCCACGTCAACGGTGACGACCCCGAGGCGTGCGTGCGGGTTGCCCGGCTGGCATTCGAGTTCCGCCAGGCGTTCAAGAAGGACGTCGTCATCGACATGGTCTGCTACCGCCGGCGCGGGCACAACGAAGGTGACGACCCCTCCTACACCCAGCCGCTGATGTACGACCTGATCGAGGCGAAGCGCTCGGTCCGAAAGCTGTACACCGAGGCGCTCATCGGTCGCGGGGACATCACGATCGAACAGGCCGAGGAGGCGCTGCGCGATTACCAGGCCCAGCTCGAACGCGTCTTCGACGAGACCCGCGACACCGGCGCGGGTGCCGAGGAGGAATCGGCCTACACCACCGTGCCGAGCTACCCGAGCAAGCCGCGCCGTCCCGAGGGCGGGATCGTCACCGCGACGACCTCGGACCTCCTCGCCCGGATCTCCAAGGCCTACGTCGAGGTACCAGACGGCTTCACCGTCCATCCGAAGCTGCTTCCGCAGCTGCAGCGCCGGGCTGCCTCGATCATCGGCGGCGGCATCGACTGGGGAACCGGCGAGATCATCGCCTTCGGGTCGCTTCTCATGGACGGCCGCCCGGTCCGACTCGCCGGCCAGGACAGCAGGCGAGGCACCTTCGCCCAGCGGTTCGCCGTCATCGTGGACCGCCACACCGGCGAGGAGTGGATCCCGCTGCGTCACCTCAGCGACGACGAAGCCCCCTTCTACGTCTACGACAGCCTCCTCAGCGAGTATGCCGCGCTCGGTTTCGAGTACGGCTACTCGGTCGCGCGACCGGAGGCACTGGTGCTGTGGGAGGCCCAGTTCGGGGACTTCCTCAGCGGTGCGCAGACGATCGTCGACGAGTTCGTCGTCTCCGGCGAGAGCAAGTGGGGACAGAAGTCCGGCGTGGTGCTGCTGCTTCCCCACGGGTACGAGGGCCAGGGCCCGGACCACTCCTCGGCACGCATCGAGCGTTTCCTCACCCTTGCCTCGGGCAAAGCCTTCACCGTCGCGCAGCCGTCCACCCCGGCGAGCTACTTCCACCTGCTGCGGCGCCAGGCACTCGACCCGGTGCACCGTCCACTGGTGGTCTTCACCCCGAAGTCCATGCTGAGGAGCAAGCGAGCCACGTCCGAGCCCGATGACTTCACCCAGGGCACCTTCCAGCCGCTGGTCCCTGCCGTGACGGACACCCCGGACGAGGTGAGCGTCCTCGTGCTGTGCTCGGGCAAGGTCTACTGGGAGCTGCTGGCCGCTGCGGAGGGTGCCGACCCCGCCGAGTCCCGCCATGTGGCGATCGCCCGGGTGGAGCAGCTCTACCCGCTACCCACCGCCGAGATCGTCGCCGAGGTGGCACGGTTCCCGTCACTCCGGGAGGTGCGCTGGGTCCAGGACGAGCCGGCCAACCAGGGCCCGTGGCCGACCATGGCACTGCACCTGCCGCCCCATCTGGAGCGGGCCGTGCCGGCAGTGCCGCTGACCCGGGTGTCGCGGCCTGAGTCGTCGGCGCCGTCGGTGGGCTCGCACTCGGTGCACCTCGACCAGCACCGGCTGCTGATGGCGCAGGCGCTGCGGACCTCGGGGTAGCCGGTGTACTTCACCGACCGCGGCCTGGACGAGCTCGACGACACCCGCGGCGACGAGCAGGTGTCGATCGCCTGGCTGGTCGAGCGGATGCGCGAGTTCATCGACCTCAACCCCGAGTACGAGGCTGCCGTGGACCGCCTGGCGGCCTGGCTGGCACGACTCGACGACGAGGCCGAGCCGGAGGACAGCGACCTCGACCTGGCCGACCCCGACGCGTGACGTAGTCGCCCGCGGGGCCGTCAGCGCGTCAGCACGATCTTGCCGAACACGTCTCCTGCGGCCAGCGCGGCGAACCCGTCCGCTGCCTCGGCCATCGGCAGGGCGGTGTCGATCACCGGGTGGATGTCGCGAACCACGCAGAACCTGAGCAGGCGCTCCAACTCGTCGCGCGTGCCCATCGTCGAGCCGACGATGCGCAGCTGCAGGAAGAAGACCCGGCTGAGCTCGGTCTCGGCGAGGTAGCCGGACGTGGCGCCCGAGACGACGACGCTGCCCCCTGGACGCACCGACCGTATCGAGTGCTTCCACGTCGCGGCTCCGACCGTCTCCATCACGCCGTCGACCCGCTCCGGGAGCCGCACGCCGGAGTCGAACACGGCGTCCGCGCCGAGGGACAGGGCTCGGGCTCGCTTGTGCTCGTCCCGGCTGGTCACCCACATCCGGTAGCCGGCCCGTGCCCCCAGCACGATCAAGGCAGTCGAGACGCCGCCTCCGGCCCCCTGCACGAGGACGGTGGAGCCCGGCTGCAGACCGGAGGCCGTGAACAGCATGCGGTACGCGGTCAGCCAGGCGGTCGGCAGGCAGGCAGCCTCCTGCATCGTCAGCCCCTGCGGCAGCGGTAGCACGTTGCGCCGTGGCACCGCGACCATGTCGGCGAAGGTCCCCGGGTACCGCTCGGACAGCAAGGACCGACGCGGGTCGGTCGTCTCGTCGCCACGCCAGTCAGAGTCGGAGATCACCGAGTGGACGACGACCGGCGTGCCGTCCTCGACCAGCTCCCCGGCAGCGTCGCAGCCCAGGATCATCGGCAACCGGTCGGCCGGCAGCCCGACCCCCCTCAGGGACCACAGGTCGTGATGGTTGAGGCTGGCCGCCCGCACCCGCACCACGACCCAGTCCGCCGGGGGTGCCGGGTCGGGTTGCTCCCCCACCACCAGCCCGGTGAGCGGTGCGTCCGGGTCCTGACTTCTGGCATAGACAGCGAACACGGGTCCAAAGTAGACCCGCCGCCGCTGCTGCTCTGCCAGAGTTGAGGGGTTCGGCTGCGTGGCGAGGGCTGAGGGGAGAAGATCACGTCATGGGGAGTCACGACTGGTCGAGATGGGCCGCGGGTCTGACCGGAGTGCTGATCCTGGCCGGATGCTCGACCCCGGAGGAGGGCGCCGTCGCCGACGTCGTACCCGAGGAGATCGCCGCGGTCGGGACGCTGCTGGCAGTCACCGACCCGACGTTCCCGCCAGCCCAGTTCCGCTCGCCCATCGAGTTCCAGGGTGTCCAGCGGGGCGACGTGACCGGCTTCGAGGTGGACCTGCTCGAGGCAGCTGCCGAGGAGATCGGGCTCGAGGTCGAATGGGTGGACGCGCCGTTCGAGGACGTGCTCGAGCAGGTGTCCAGCGGACAGGCCAACCTCGGGGCCGCCGCGATCGGCGTCACCGACGAGCGACTGGCCGACTACACCTTCGTCACGTTCTTCCAGGCAGGCACCCAGTGGGCGGTCCAGGAGCCGAACTCCGCAGGGATCTCACCGAACGCGGCCTGCGGGAAGCGGGTGGCCGTCCAGCGGGGCACGACGCAGGCCGACGACCTGGCCGAGCGCTCGGCTGACTGCGAGGACTCCGGCCAGGACCCGATCCAGGTCCTGGAGTACGAGCGGCAGGACGAGGCCACCGCCGCTGTGCTGTCTGGCCTGGCATCGGCCTTCCTCGCCGACACGCCTGCCGTGCAGTGGGCGATCCGCCAGTCCGGGGGCAGCCCCAGTGCGACCGGCAGCACCGATGTGGGTCGACTGATCAAGGTCGGCAAGGAGTACAGCGTCCTGACCTACGGTTGGGCCGTCGACCCCGAGGACGAGGAGCTGGCCGAGGCCCTCCTCACCGGTCTGCAGGCCGTGGTCGACAGCGGCGAGTACGAGGAGATCCTCGAGTTCTGGGGAGTCCAGGACGGGGCCATCCCGGCCGAGGACATCAAGGTCGTCGGAGGCGGCTGACGCGCCCCGGCCGCGGCCACAGCCGTACTCGGACGACACCGATCAGGTCGGTGTCCGGGACGGCTCCGACCGACCAGGAGTCCACTCCCTCACGCGGGTTGTCCCGCTCCACCCACCAGCCGGCCTGGTCCTGCCGGAGGACGCGCTTGACCACCGGGATCCCCTCGCGCAGGCGCAGCGCCACAACCTCTCCGGGTACCGGCACCTGGCGCCGGCGGACCAGAAGCAGGTCTCCCTCGGCGAGGGTCGGCTGCATCGAGCGGCCCCTGACCCTGGCGAGCATCCAGGCACCTCTCGCCGACCGGGCGCCACCGGCCCCACCGCGATAGGGTCGGAGCATGCTCAGGACTCTGCTCACCACCGGCATTCTCCCGATCGTTGACGTCCACGCGCACTGCGACCTCCCGTGCGGCGTGTACGACCCCGCACAGGCCCGCATCGAGGCCCAGTCGGTGAAGGCGTGCATGGAGAAGTACCACGCATCCGACGACCCTGACTTCCGGGCTCGGGCCATCGACATCAAGGAGCAGCGCTCCCACCTGGTCAAGGAGCACCTGTGGGTGCTGTGGACCGACTACTTCAAGCCACCGCACTTCGAGTCCTACCCTCAGCTGCACGGGCTGTTCAACGAGGCCACCAAGCTCGCCGGCGCAGCAGGGACCAAGGGGTCGACCGACATGGCGGTCGCCGACGAGCTGCTGGGGAAGATCGACGAGATCGCGGACATCTTCTGGGCGACCAAGAAGGCCTGACCGTCCGGCGGGCGCGTCCCGGTGACGAGGACGCGATCCATCGGATGATCCTCGAGCTCGCCGACTACGAGCGCGCCCCCGACGAGGTCCGCTCCACACCCGCCGACCTGGCGGCCGCGCTGTTCGCCGATCCGCCTCTCGTCCATGCCCACGTCGCGGCCGACGCCTCGCACTCCGACCTTGTCGGCTACGCCCTCTGGTACGTCACGTACTCGACCTGGACCGGCCGGCACGGCATCTGGTTGGAGGACCTGTACGTCCGTCCCCACGCCCGTCAGCGCGGGGTGGGGCGTGCCTTGCTGGCCAGGCTGGGGCAGGAGTGCCGGATTCGGGAGTACCGTCGGCTCGAGTGGTGGGTTCTGGACTGGAACTCCCCCGCGCTGCGGTTCTACGAGTCCCTGGGAGCGAGACCGATGACCGACTGGACAGTGCACCGAGTCGACGGGGCCGCGCTGGCCCGCCTGGCCTCCGAGTCCCGCACCGGTGGCAGGCAGCGTCGCCACCATGGGTGAGGACGACCGCCCGACGGCTCCGGCGACCGGGGACCTGCTCACGCTCGAGGTACCCGCCGGAACCGCGTACGTGGGCCTGGTGCGCATGGTCGCCGCCGGGCTCGCCAGCCGCCTCGACCTGGACCTCGACCATGTCGAGGACGTGCGCCTGGCCGTGACCGAGGCATGCGCGGTCGTCCTGCCCGAGGCCGTCCCCGGTGCGTCCCTTCGGGTCAGCCTCCACGTCCATGCCGACGGCGTGGGGATCGACGTCGCTGCCCCGGCGCAGGTCTCGCAGGTCCCGTCGCAGGACTCCTTCGCCTGGACCGTGCTTCGTGCCCTTGCCGACCAGGCCGCTGTGAGCATCGAGGACGGCACTCTGGCCGTCCGGATGCGGTTCAGCACCGGGGAGGACCCGGTGACGATCGAGGAGGCCGCCGGAGCGGACCGGTCGTGACCGCGCCGTCCGGGCCGACGTCCCGGGACGACATGCGCGCGCGCAGCCGTGCCCTGTTCGACCGGCTGGCGCGCCTGGACGCCGCCGACCCCCAGCGCGAGCACGTCCGTTCCGACCTGGTCGCCCTGCACGCCGGACTAGCCCACGGCCAGGCACGCCGCTTCAGCCGGCGTGGACAGCCTGACGAGGACCTGCAGCAGGTGGCGATGATCGGCCTGATCAAGGCGATCGACCGCTTCGACCCGGGCCGCGAGATCGAGTTCTCCTCGTTCGCCATGCCGACGATCCGCGGGGAGATCCGCCGCCACTACCGCGACACCGCATGGGCCGTGCACGTCCCCCGTGGCCTGCGGGAACTGTCCGTGCAGATCCCACCGGCCGTGGAGGTTCTCACCGCTGCGCTGGGCCGCTCGCCGCGACCCACCGAGATCGCCGGGCACCTCGGGGTCGACACGGACCGCGTCGTCGAGGCGCTCGGGGCGACGGAGGCGTTCACGGCCGTCCCACTGGATACGCCGGCGTCTGCTGGCCAGGCCCTGACCGAGACCATCGGGGGCGTCGACGAGGCGCTGGACCGTGTGGACGAGCGCGAGACCCTTCGACCCCTCATCGAGGCACTTCCCGAGCGGGAGCGGACCATCCTGCTCCTACGCTTCTTCGCGGAGATGTCGCAGAGCCAGATCGCCGAGCAGGTCGGTCTCTCGCAGATGCACGTGTCACGCCTGCTGAGCAGGACGCTGCGCGACCTGCACGACCAGCTCGCCGATGCCGCGGCCTCCTCCGACGAGGTCGAGTCGAGGACGTGACCGCTGCTCAGGCAGGGGTCTGGACGTCGTCGCCCCGCCCGAACGCGACGCGACCGCCGTCGCGCAGCAGCAACCACAGCCCGGCCAGCGCAAGGCCGCCGAGAACGACTGTCCCGAGCCACAGGCCCTCGCTGGCCATGCTCGCCGCCAACGGGACAGCCAGCACCTGGACGAAGACGGCCGGGCCGTAGGCCCATCTGCCACCGCGCCAGGCGCCGGTTGCCACCCCGACGAGCATGGCCGCCACCAGCAGGAAGTAGGCCGAGGATCCCAGCGCCACCTCGGGTCGGGCGGCGTCCCCGCTCAGCAGGCCGCTCTGCTGCCAGATCGCTACCCCCAGCGTGAGGAACGCCTCCATTGCGAGGACCGCGGCAACTCGGTGCCGGCGGGTCCGGATCTCTCCGGGGGTGGACACGCCGGGCAGCCTAGGCGCAGGGGTGCCGTCGATAGGCTGGCCGCTCGTGCGGGCCGTTGTCGTTGTCAACCCGAACGCAACCTTCACCCGGCGGCGGACGCGCGACATCCTGCTGGCCGCCCTGGCCGGTGTCGCCGACACCACGATCGCCACGACGACTCATCGCGACCACGCCTCGGAGCTGGCCGCAAAGGCCCGACAGGACGGGGTGGAGGTGGTGATCGCCTACGGCGGTGACGGAACGGTCAACGAGGTCGTCAATGGTCTGCTCACCGACGGCCCGGGCACCGACGTACCGCTGCTGGGGGTGCTGCCCGGAGGCAGCGCCAACGTGTTCGCCCGGAACCTCGGGCTTCCCACAGACCCTCTCGAAGCGGCCGCCCGGCTGCTCCGAGCGCTCGACAACTCCCGCCGACGACGATCCATCGGCCTCGGCCGCGCCAACGGCCGATGGTTCACGTTCAACGCCGGGCTGGGGTTCGACGCCGAGACCGTCCGCACCGTCGAGAATGCCCGTCATCGGGGCAAGCGGGCGACTCCGGGCCTGTACGTGCGGTCCGCGGTCCGCACCTACTTCGCCCAGGAACGCCGCACCCCACTGATCACGGGGGACCTGCCCGGGGACGAGCATCTGCCCGAGGTGTTCCTGGTGCTGGTGACGAACTGCTCGCCGTGGACCTACCTGGGACC
>CAYHHE010000078.1:0-14429 GCA_964356295.1 uncultured Actinomycetes bacterium
TGCAACCGCGGTGGTGCACGAGTTCGCGCTGCTCGACCTCAGACCACTCTGATCCTAGGCACCGCGACCTGTCGGCCGCAGGCGGCTGTGGAACCCTGATGCGGTGCTGTCGAGCGACACCTTCGCCACACAGGACGCCGGACTTCTCGGGTTCGTGCTCGAGACGATCGACCGTCTCGGCGCGGTCGGCGTGGCCGCGCTGGTGCTGCTCGAGTCGCTGGTACCCCCGATCCCCAGCGAGGTGGTCCTGCCCGCCGCCGGCGCCCTCGTGACGCTCGGCGCGCTCAACGGCCCGCTCACGTTCGTGCTCGCCACCGTCGGATCGGTGCTGGGTGCTCTGCTGCTGTACGGGGTGGCCCGCGCCTTCGGCCGCGACCGCACCCGCCGGGTGATGCTCGCCGTCCCGCTCATCGACGCCGACGACGTCGACCGGGCGGAGGACTGGTTCGCCCGCCGCGGCGAGGTCGCAGTGCTCGTCGGCCGGCTCATCCCGGGAGTGCGCAGCCTGGTCTCGCTGCCCGCCGGCGCGGCCGGGATGCCGCTGGGCCGGTTCGTCCTGATGACCACGATCGGGTCGGCGATCTGGAACGGCCTGCTCATCGGGGCGGGGATGGCGCTGGGCACCCAGTGGCACCTCGTCGAGGAGAACATCGACCTGATCAACAACCTCATCTACGTCTCGATCGGGGTGGCCGTCGCCGTCTTCGTCATGCGCCGCCTGCCCAAGCGCTGGCGCATCTGAGGTACCAGCGGCTGGCTGGTGGCGCCCTCGCCTGCGAGCTGCTCAGCCGGGCGGGACGAGTGTCACGTGCTCGTCCACGCGGCGGAGGCCGAGCCGCCGGCAGAGGCTCTCGCCGGCGGCGGTCGAATGCATCCCTACGACGCGCCGGTCGGGACCATCGCGTCGACCGCCCACGGCGGGTCGACGCCCAGGTCGGTGGCCACGACCGAGCCGAACCTGGCCCGTGCCCGGGGTGGGCCGCCCTCGGCGGCCGCCCGAGACAGCAGCGCAGCCACCTCCGGCGGCGAGGCAGGCGCTGCGGTCAGGAGCCCACCGCCAGCAGCGCCCGCTCGAGCCGGACGCGAGCGTCGCGCGCCACCTCATGCAGCGTCTCGTTGCCGGTGACGTCAATCATCATGATCGGGTCGAGCGCCGCGACCAGCGTGTGGTCGTCGGCGGCGTACACCACCACGTTGCAGGGCACCAGCAGGCCGATGTCCAGGACTCCTGACATGGCGCCATCAGCCCTGGACCCCCTGCCCACCCGCCGGGCCACCGCCGCGATCGCCGAACTCTGCACCCACCTCACCACCACCAACACCCGCTACCCCGGCACCGACCTCACCCTGCACTACGCCATCAAGAACCAGACCTGACGTCACACATACTCTGGCGCCATGTCAGGAGTCCTGGGCTCACGACAGCATGCCTGGCTGTCCGATGGGTGCCAGCATCATTCCTGGTCGAGGGCGTCGGCGACCACGCGCAGCTCCTCGGCTGTGACGTGCGGTTGCGCGGTGCCGAGAAGAAGGCGCTCGATGGTGCGGTCCGGGTCGTCGAGGACGTAGGGCGGGTCGGACTCCGCGTCCAGAACCTTGCCTTCGTAGGCGACGAGCCTGCCGTCGGGGGTGACGATGGTGAATCCGTGGTAGCCGAGGCCACCGGACGCAGCAGGCTCATCGACCCTCGCCAAACCGGCGAGCGCCGCGGCCAGCTCGTTCGCCTCTGCGGTGGTGAGAGTCCAGGACGGATCGGGGACGCCTGAGTAGAGCCCGAGCTCGACCTGCGCGCTGAACCCTGCCTCGACATCGACGACCGTGAATCGTCCGTCCGCGGCTCGCTGGAGGGTCAGCACAGCACCCTCCTTCCAGGTGACGCCTTGGGCCGTCGTCGTGCCCGCCACGGTGGACAGATCGAGCCCGACCAGCTCGGCCGATGGTTCGCCGCATTGCGGCGGGTAGCTCTCCAGGATCGCCGCGCACAGGCGGGCGACCCCTTGATCGACGTGCAACAGGCCCTGCACCGCGACCGGCGTGTCGGCCGATCGCGCCAGCAGCTGCTCCACCGTGATCGGACCAGCCGCATCCGCGGTCGTCGGTTCACTGCTGCCGGAGCCGCACCCCGCCAGCGCAGCCAGCAGCCCGATCGCCGCCAGCATCCCCAGCAACGGCATCCGACGTCTCATGCCCATTGGACGCGGTCGAGCCCGCCCCGGTTCCCTCCCTGCCGGCACAGCCGCGGCTGGCACGCTCACGGGTGGTTTCGATCGAGGGAACCCGCGGGTGCGTTGCCAGTCGAGGTGGGCTGCCTGCGGGTCGTGGGCGTCGGGGCGATCCCACACGAGGACCCTGTGGCCGATGCCCGCGTAGGGGTGGGAGTTCGGCGTCGCGGTCGCGGGCTGGAGGTGGTGCGTAAGCCAAGTGAGCAGGTCTGGTCAGGCCGCGGCCGGCTGGGGTTTTCCGTCAGGTGCGGCGGCGGGCCAGTACGGCGTCGATGGCGGCGTCGAGCCCGGGGGGTTCGGTGCCCAGCTCGGCGACGACGGCTGCGCGGACGGCGGCCCGCAGTCGGTCCTCGGTCGCAGCCGTCCTGGCGAACTCGGCTGCCCCGGGTGCTGGCACAGGCGCCGGGGGCGCTGTGCCCACCGGCTCGGCAACCAGAGGCCGCAGCCCGGACATGGTGGTGGTGGGCGGCTTGGACCGCTCGGGTCGGCTCACCGGGACGCCGAGGTCGGTGGCGCGCTGCGCGGCCTCGTGGGTGATGACGTCGTCCGGGCCGAGCGTGAGACCTTGACCGGCGGCGTGGGCATTCTCGACGTCCCGGCGGGTGACGAACCGGCGGCGCAGCGGGGCGGGGTCAGGAGCGACCATCGGTGCTCTCCAGGGCGGCGACCGCGGCGTCGAGCGCGGTGACGATGTCGGCCTCGGTGCCGGCCATCCACAGCCGGCCGTAGACCCCGACCGACGAGACGTGCATCAGGTTCACCCAGGCGGCCTTCTCGGCCTCGTTGGCCGCGTGGTTGATGTAGGCGGCCGGGGTGCACTCGAGTACCAGCATGGTCTGACCGGCGACCAGCATCATGCCGCGGGTGAACCTGTTGAGCAGCTGCGACTGGTAGGGGCTGACGTTCGTGATCACCTGGAGCGAGGCGATCGTCGGTCGTAGCCGGTCCTGCACCGCCAGCCCCAGCTCGGCCAGCACCGCGTCCCCGGCCTGCAGCACCTCGGCCTGGCTGTCCGAGTGCAGCTCGAACATGCCGAACTGGCGCTCGACGATCTGGGCTCCGGGCCTGGCGCGGGTCGCCTTGACTGCCACGTCGACCACCCGGAACACGTGGTTGCCGGGAGCCATCTCCACGTACAGCGCCGCCATGCCCTCGACCGGCAGGTCACCCTGCGTCACCGTGCCGACGAACGCGGCGAACTGCGGCTGCATGCGGTCGAGATAGCTGTAGGCCCGCAGCTCGAAGGTCTCACCCACGGGGCAGCACTCCTCTCTTGGAGTCAGAAGGACGGCACCGCACGGGCCGGCGCCGACCGGGCAATCCCGAGAGGGGTCACGAACAGGGGGTTGACAGGCACGACGGCTGACAGGCCCGTGTACTCCGAGACGACGTCGGCGAAGCCCGGGAAGGCTGCGCTCCCGCCGACGAGGTGAACGGTGGGCGCCCGGAAGCCCGCCGTGTGCCGGGCGACGATCGCGGCCACCTTCTCCATCACCGGCCGCACCACCGGGAACAGCCGGGCCTGCTCCAAGGGGTCGGTCTTGAGCCGCTCGGCCTGCTCGAACGAGATGCCGTGGGCCCCGGCCACGACGAGCGTCAGGTGGGTACCGCCCGTCGGCTCGTCTGCGGTGTGCACGACCTCCCCGTCGGCGAGGACGGCGATGCCGGTGGTCCCTCCCCCGATGTCGACGACGACACCGTCGCGCAGCCCGAGCACGGCGTTGGCGGCGGTCGGCTCGTCCACCAGCCCAGTGCAGTCCAGGTCGGCGGCCTCGATCACGTGCTGCACCGCTCGGACCTCGGCACGCGGCACTCCGGGCGGGAAGGCGCCGTGGGCGGCGGTCAGGGTGAGTCCGGTGCGGCTCTCGACGTCGGCCTTGAGCCGACGCACGAGATCGATGGCCCCGACATAATCGATGACGACCCCGTCGCGCACCACGTCGGCGAACTCGGCCGCCGCACCCAGCGGCCGGTCGGCCTCGTCCAAGGCGATCACCACCGTGTAGGCCGTCCCCAGGTCGACACCGACCTTGACCGCCTGCGGGCGGTCGGCCAGCGCGGCAGTCACGAGGGCGGCGTCCACGGCGGCCATCACCGTGTCCAGGTCGCCGCGCGCGTCGATCGCGGTCATCGGTCAGCCTCCCCAGTCCGAAGGGTAGGTGACGTAGAGGAAACGGGCCCACGACGGCGTGCCGAAGGTGATGGACGTCCCCTTCGGCACGGCGATCACGTCCCCCGGTCGGCCCACGACCAGCTCGTCCCCGCAGGTGATGTGCAGCTCGCCCTCGAGTACGTACTCGACCTCGTCGTAGTCGAGCGTCCACGGGAAGGAGCCCGCCCGCAGGCTCATCACCCCCGCAGCCATCGGCAAGCCGTCCGCGGAGGTCACGACGTCGGTGGTGCGCACGTCCAGCTCCGGTGCCGGCCCCGCAAACGGGAACGGCGCCAGCGCCATGGTGGCTACCCCCGGGATGTGCCGGAGCCGCGGGGCCGCCCGGGCTGCCGGGGCCCCCGGCCCCACCCGGGCGGCACGGGCGGCGTCGTCGACGACGATCCGCACGCCTCGCTCGTGCGCCACGTCGCGAGCCAGCGGGGTCACCCGGTCGTCGGGCGCGACGACGAGCTCCGCCGCGCCCGAGCGCGCGAGACGGAGCACGTCGTCGGCGCAGACCACCCGCCGTCGTGTCACACCAACACCTCGTACCCGTGGCGACGGGTCACTTCTTGGCCGTCACCTCGGGGTTGTCCGAGGGCAGGATGTACTCCACGTCGCCGTGAGGGCGCGGGATGACGTGGACGCTGACGAGTTCGCCCACCCGCGAGGCGGCGGCAGCGCCGGCGTCGGTGGCGGCCTTCACCGCGCCGACGTCGCCGCGGACCATCACGGTCACGTACCCGCCGCCGATCACCACCTTGCCGATGAGCGTCACGTTGGCGGCCTTCACCATCGCGTCGGCAGCCTCGATGCTGCCCACGAGTCCTCGTGTCTCGACCATGCCGAGAGCGATCATCTGGGGATCCGTCACCTGGGTCTCCTCTCCTGGGTGCTGTGCGGTGCGGGGTCGGTGGGGTCAGGCAGAGCGGACGCCGGGCCCGGTCCGGCGCGGGGTGGGGGTCGCGACGCCGCGGCCGCGCTGCGGCTCATCGGGCACCGCCCAGCTGGCTGAGCACCCGGGCCACGATCCGGTCGACCTGCTCGTCGGGGGCGGCCACGCTGCCGGCGACGACGCCAGGCGCCGGCTCGTACGCGGCCGCAGGCGGCTCCCGTACCGGGTAGGCCACCCGCTTGACGTTCAGCAGGTGGGTGACCGTGATGTTGTCGCTGACGACCGATCCGCCGACACCTCCGGGCGCGAGCGTCATGGACGGCATGACGCCGGTGGTTGCCCCGATGGCGCCAAGCGTGCCCCAGGTGTTGACGAGGATCCGGAAGGCCGGCTTCTCGATGCCGAAAGCAAGGATGACGTCCTCGTCGGTGGCGTGGATGACCAGCGAGTGACCGTCGCCGCCGAAGCGCAGCAGCTCGATGCAGCGTTCGCAGCCGGCCCGCCAGCCGTCCTCGACGTAGAAGCCAAGCACGGTGGTGAGCTTCTCGCCGGACATCGGTTCGTCGCGCCCGACCCGGGTCAGGTCGGCGACGAGCACGCGCGCCGAAGCCGGCACCGAGATCCCGGCCAGCGCCGCCAGCTGCTGGGGGGTCTTGCCGACCGCCGCCGGGTCCATCGCCCCGCTCGGCGTGAACAGCACCCGCTCGAGGCCGGCCTGCTCCGCTGCCGTCACCCAGTGGGCGCCGAGGCGGCGCATGTGCGCGCGCAGGTCCTCGGCGATCGGCCGGTCGGCGACCACCGACTGCTCGCTCGCGCAGATCACCGAGGAGTCGAAGGCCTTGCTGTTGACGATGGCGCTAGCGGCCGCGGCCACGTCGGCGCTGCGGTCGACGTAGACCGGCACGTTGCCCGGTCCGACGCCGATGGCGGGCTTGCCGGTGCTGTGGGCGGCGCGCACCATCGGCGTCCCGCCCGTCGCGAGGATCATCGACGTGGCGTAGTGCCGCATGAGCTCCTGCGAGCCTGCCAGGCTCACCTCCCGCATGCACGACACGAGCCCGGCGGGCATCCCGGCCCGCTCCCCTGCCTCGGCCATCAGGCGCACCGCCTCGTAGGTGCACTCCCTGGCTGCCGGGTGCGGTGCCACCACGACCCCGTTGCGCGCCTTGACCGACACCAGCACCTTGAACACGGCGGTCGAGTTCGGGTTGGTCGACGGCGTGAGCGCGACCACGACCCCGACCGGCCAGCCGATCTCGACGATCCTTCGCTCAGGGTCGCGCCGCAACACGCCGACGGTGGGGATGTCGCGGATCGACTCCCACACAGTCCTGCTGGCGAACTCCACCTTGACCTGCTTGTGCGCAGGGACGCCGTAGCCGGTCTCCTCGTGCGCCATCCGGCCCAACCTGGAGGCGTCGCGGTACACGGCCTCAGCCATTGCCGCGCACACCCGGTCGACCTGCTCCTGGCTCGCCGAGGCGAACTCCCGCTGAGCCGCCCGGCTGGCCACGGCGAGGTCCCGGGCTTGCTGGATGGAACGCAGGTCGGCATCCACCGTGCTCACCGGTTCACACCTCCCTCGGGGTGCGGGCGATCTCGAGCACCCCGTCGCGGAAGGCGTTGCACGCCGCCACGACCGCGCTCTGGTCGCCGACAAGGAACCCGCCGGAGAAGTTGGTCTCGGACGGCGGGGCGAACCACACCTTCATCTGCACTTCGGCCGTCTTCAGCGCCCGGTCCAGGGCGTAGGTCGCCTCGAGCGGCGGCGCGATGAGGTACGCCAGCGGCGTGCCCCTCTCGACCCCTGCCTCCCTGCTCAGGTACGAGCCCGTCCGAGAGATGGGGTGGGCGAAGAACGCCAGCGAGCCGTCCTCGGTTGCGGCCTCGAAGTAGGCCGTGGTCTCGGCGTAGGCCACACACGCCTCCAGCCCGGCACGGGCCTCGGCCGGGTCCGGAGCGGCCAGCACCCCGATGATCTCGCCCGACAACGGCCCCGATGCGTGCGCCGAGCCGGCGTAGAACGAATGCGCGTAGACCACCTCGACGTCGGCCTTCTTGGTGGCCTCGTCCAGCGAGGCGTACAGGCAGTCGTCGATGTCGCAGGTGACCAGCGCGAGGCTGCGCTGGTCGGACCGCAGGTCGAACCGTTCGGCGAAGGTGCGCTCGACGTTCTCGATCAGCCGGGTGGCGAGGATCGTGGGTCGGATCGGGTCGAGGACGGCCATCATCGGCTCCCGCTCAGCTTCAGCCGCAGCTCGACCCCGCTGGCCTGGTTGGCCAGCACCCTGCGCACGTGCTCGACGACGAAGGCGCCGGCCTCCAGCGGGTTGGTGCCTCCGTTGTCGGTGATCATGCAGATGACGTCGCGGTGCGCGTCGGTCTTGCCGGCGGTGGGCCGCCAGCCGGAGTACACCGACAAGGCGTCGGCCACGCCGAGTCCCGGCCGCTCGCCGATGAGCAGCACCACCACGTCGGCCCCGATCACGTCGTTGATGTCGTTGATGATCCCGACCCGGCAGTACCGGACGAAGAACGGGGTGCCCAACGTCAGCCCGGCCGAGCGCACCCCCTGCTCGATGACCGGGTAGATCTTCGGGAGGTTGTTCGCCACCGCCGCCCACGACAGCCCGTCGCCGACGACGACCTGCACCTGGGGGTTCTTGGTGCAGCGTCGGTCGATCTCGGCCCGCCCCGGCGCAGACAGGAGCCGGCCGAGGTCCGGCCGCAGCAGGTACTCCTCTGCGGTGGTCACCTGCGTCTGCACGGTGAACATGCCGAACTGGTCGAGCAGCGTCGCGGGCACCTCGCCGAAGATGGCGTCCTGCGTGACGGCGTGGTCGGCGCGGAACAGCAGCAGCGAGGAGGTCCGGGGCCGCGGCCCCGCCCGGCCCACGCCGATCCGGGCGGTGGTGGAGGCCACCAGGTTCTCCAGTCCGGTCGGGTTGGCGGGGTCGACGACGCCGATACGGCGCCGCACCTCCGACCGGGTGGGCTCGGGCAGGTCGATGTCCGTCCCGACCGAGGCTCCGTTCGCGGTCGCGGCGCGGCCGAGGGTCGCCCGCGGGGAAGCCGGCTGGACGGGTGGAGCCGCCGCGGCCGGCGCCTGACGGCTCAGCTCCGCCAGCACCTCGGTCACGATGGCGCGCACCTGCTCGGCAGTCGGCTGCGGCACGGCACTCACCTGCGCCCCAGGAAGAACGAGGCATCCCCGGCCGTGGCCGTGAGCCGACCGTCGCGCAGCAGGCCGAGGTCCTCCATCCAGGCCTCGAACTCGGGCAACGGGCGCAGGCCCAGCAGCTGGCGCAGGCTCGGTGCGTCGTGGTAGGACGACGACTGGTAGGACAGCATCGCGTCGTCGCCCATGGGGATGCCCATGATGTAGTTGACGCCGGCCGCGCCGAGCAGCACGGCCAGGTTCTCCAGCTCGTTCTGGTTCGAGCGGGCGTGGTTGGTGTAGCAGACGTCGGCACCCATCGAGATGCCGTGCAACTTGCCCATGAAGTGGTCCTCGAGCCCGGCCCGGGTGATCTGGCTGGCGTCGTAGAGGTACTCCGGGCCGATGAACCCGATCACCGTGTTGAGCTGGAAGGGGTCGTACCGGCGGGCCAGGCCGTAGCAGCGGGCCTCCATCACCACCTGGTCGGCGCCGTGGTGGGCGTCCGCCGACAGCTCGGAGCCCTGCCCGGTCTCGAAGTACATGTAGTTCGGGCCTGTGGCCACGCCGTTCCGCTGGGCCAGCGCGAAGGCCTCGTCCAGCATTCCGACGCTGATCCCGAACGACTCGTTGCCGGTCTGGGACCCGGCGATGCTCTGGAACACCAACCCGACCGGTGCGCCGGCGCGCATCGCCTCCATCTGGGTGGACACGTGCGCCAGCACGCAGTTCTGGGTAGGGATCTCCCAGCGGGTGATCACCTCGTATGTCATCTCCAGCAAGCGTGCAACGCTGCCGAGGGAGTCGTCGGACGGGTTGATGCCGATGACGCTGTCGCCGGACCCGAACGACAGGCCCTCGTAGATCTCGGCCCGGATGCCCTCGACGGAGTCGGTGGGGTGGTTCGGCTGGCACCGTGAGCCGAGGGTCCCGCGCAGCCCGATCGTGTTCGCGCAGTGCTTGACCACTCTGATCTTGCTCGCGGCGAGCATGAGGTCGAGGTTGCTCATGAGCTTGGTGACAGCGGCGATCATCTCCGAGGTCAGCCCGTTGCCGACCCGCTTGATCATCTCCTCGGTGGTGGTGTCGGCGAGCAGCCACTCCCGCAGCTCCCCAACCGTCCAGCCCTCGATCTCGGCGTAGACCGACTCGTTCACGGCGTCGTCGATGACGCGGGTGACCTCGTCCTCCTCGTAGGGGACGGCCGGGTTGGCCCGCAGCGTCTCGAGCGTCACCTCGGCCAGGACGTACTTGGCCGCCATGCGCTCGGCTGCGGACTCCGCGGCGATGCCGGCTAGCCGGTCGCCGGACTTCTCCTCATTCGCCTTGGCCAGCAGGGTCTTGACGTCGGGGAACTCGTACCGGCTGCCGAACAACGTGCAGGCAAGGATCACAGGGCACCCCCTCCGCGACGACACGACACGCTGCTCCGACGAGCGCACCCGGCCGGCTCAGTCATAGAACACCAACGTCTTGATGCTCAGCGGCACGGCGCGGCCGTCCAGCACCGGTTCGCCGATGTCGATGAAGTCGCCCTCCCCCAGGCCCACCTGGTCGACCACGACGAGAGGAAGCCCAGGTCGAGCCGCCTGGATCGTCTGGCCGAGCACCTGGGCGTAGTCCTGCGCCATGACGAGCACCAGTGGCCGGCCCTCGCCGAGGGCGTCGTGGTAGCCGACGATCTCCGTCGCCACCTCGGTCAGCCCCGTGTAGCCGAGCTCGGCAGGCAGCTCCACGACGATCGCCGCAAGCGTGTCCGGCTGCAGGTCCCAGCGGGCGAGCGCGTCGCGCACCGCCTCGGCGAAGGACGGACCGCCGCCGCGGCCAGGAATCGCCGGACGCAGCACCGGTAGGTTCGTCAGCGGCAGCAACTGACGGTCGGTCCAGATCGTCGAGCCCGACAAGGTGACGGTCTGGCCGGCCGCACCAAGGACGGTCGCGGCGAGGGTCTCGGGTGGCTCGCGCACGACGTGTCGCGCCAGCCGCTCGTTGTGGTGCAGCGCGTCGGCGAGCAGCGGCCCGACGTCACCGTGGACGGTCACGTCGGCCATCGTCTCCGCCGGAGGGCGCGCGTAGTAGCAGGCACCCACCCCGCCGGTGAGGAACAGCGAGGTCGACCGGTCGGTCCCCTGCAGCGGGGCGGTGAGCTGGAGGCCGGGGACGGTCACCGCCTTGCCCTCGACGAGGTCGACGACCAGGTCAGCCATGAGCTCGCAGAACCGGCGGAGCACGTCGAGCGTGGTCACCGCGCCCTCCCGCAGCGGCAGCCCCGCCGCCTCCGCGATCGCACGTCCGGGCGGCGGCAGCCGCCGGACGGTACCGGTGGCGTCGACCTCCACCTGGCGCCCGCCCACGGCGATGGCCGACGAGCACAGGTGCCGGCCCAAGCTGAACACGGCCGCGTTGGAGGTGCCCCCACCGATGTCGACGCTGGTCACCTGCTCGTAGGAGTCGATGGACCAGCGGGCGACGCCTGAACCTCGTCCGGCGATCTGTGCCTCGGCGTTCGGGCCCGCCACCGATACGACGAAGTCACCGGCCTGGCCCGCGAGAGCGGTGAGGATCGCCTCGGCGTTGCGGGTGCGGGCCGCCTCCCCAGTGATGATCACCGCGCCGGTCTCGATCTGCTCCGGCGCCACGCCAGCGGCCGCGTAGTCGGCGCGCACCAGGGTCGCCAGTGCGTCCGCGTCGATCTCATCGGGACGGGTGAGCGGGGTGGTGTGCACCTCGCCACGGTGCACGATCGACTTCTCGTCCACCTGGATGCGCGGCACCTGGCCCGGCCGCGCCAGGTCTCGGAGCACCAGATGCGAGAAGACCACCTGGGTGGTGGTCGTCCCGACGTCGATGCCGACGGAGAGGACGTCGCGACCGAGCGGAGGCATGGGCGCTGGGCTCAGCTCTTGCGGAACGTGACCGTGCCGTGCACGTCCATCGAGTCGAGGATGCCCATGACCAGGGCATCGACTGGCTGCCCCGAGCCTGTGCTGCTGGAGTGGCGCGCCGCGCTGCCTCGAGCCACGAGCACCAGCTCGCCGGTACCGGCGCCCACCCCGTCGACGGCGACGAACACCGGGCCCGACTCGGCCCCCGTCTCGTCGGCCTCGCGCACCAGCAGCAGCTTCTTGCCGGTGAGGCTCTCGTCCTTCGCCGTCGAGACCGCCGAACCGATCACCCGTGCGATGAGCATGTTGCTGTCGTTCCTCGATCCGTGCCGGGTGACGGCGGCGGCCGTCACATGTTGGGGGCGTGACCCTCGGGGTGCTTGCCCTGGTGCGGCCCGGGCAGGTAGCCCTGGTCGAACTCCTCAAGCTCCAGTTCCTCGGCCGAGCTGACCCCCTCGGGCAGGTCGATGGTGTGCTTGGGACCGGTGTACCAGTGCCGCGCCGAGGCGTACCACCAGATGGTCAGCAGCAGCAGCGCACCACCGGTGACGATCGGGGCGTAGTTGACCGACTTCCAGGAGAAGTCGGGGTTCCACGGCACCCCGGTCGGCAGCGTCGGCATGATGAAGTAGATCGAGATGATCACGATCTCGGCGATGGCGACCGGCGCCATCCACTTGTACTTGTTCCCGAGCGTCCACGGTCCCGGCGTGAACCGGTCGCCGATCCGCCAGCGCAGCCAGATCGGGATGAGGAACGCCAGGTACAGGCCGATGACGGTGATCGACACGACGGCGTAGAAGGCGACCGGGATGATGATCGGCTCCTCGGCGGTGCCGACGTTCACCTCGGCCAGGGCGGGCAGCGTCAGCACCATGGCCGCGAAGGCCGAGATCAGCACGGCGTTGCGTGGCACTCGCTTCTTCGTGACCTTCGCCCATTGGGCCGAGCCGGGCACTGCGCCGTCCCGGCTGAACGCGAACAGCATCCGCGAGCAACTGGTGAGGCAGGCCATCGAGCAGAAGAACTGGCCGATGCTGGCGATGAGCAGCACGGTGCCGGCCCACTGCGGGCTGAGCGCCTGGTTGAAGATAACCGCCACACCGCCGCCGCCGGCGGACACACCCTCGGGGTCCTGCACCGCGAAGAGGAACGCCAGCAGCAGGATCCAGCCGCCGATCGCCGAGTAGAAGATCGACTTCCAGACACCCTTGGCCGCGCTCTCGTCGGCGCCGTGGGTCTCCTCGGACAGGTGGGCGGAGGCGTCGAAGCCGGTGATCGTGTACTGGGTGAGCAGGAAGCCCAGCGGCAGGACGTAGAACCAGAAGCCGATGCTCGACGTGCCACCCTCGAAGAAGCCGGAGTTGTTGATGCGCTCGGTGAACACGAACTCCGGGCTCGCGTGCGCCTTCGGCAGGAAGATCAGGATGAGCACGACGGCGGCCGCACCGATGACGTGCCACCAGACCGAGATGTTGTTGAGGATCGCCATCAGGTGCGCGCGGAAGACGTTCAACAGCGTCACGAGCACGAGCACGACGACGAACATGAGGAAGACCCGCTGCAACGAGTAACCGGCTTTCCACGACTCGCTGAAGGTGGAGAACGCCAGGTCGAAGAAGGTCGCGCAGCCGTAGGACACCGACGCCGTCACCCCGACGAGGCCGAGCAGGTTGAGCCAGCCCGTGTAGAAGCCTGCACGCGGCGACCCCATCTTCGACGCCCACCAGTAGATACCGCCGGACGTGGGGAAAGCGGATACCAGCTCGGCGAGGCAGAACCCGATGATCAGGATGAACGCCGAGATCAGCGGCCATCCCAGCGAGATCGCGATCGGGCCACCGTTGTTCCACGCCTGGCCGAAGGTGGTGAAGCAGCCGGCGAGGATCGAGATGATCGAGAACGAGATGGCGAAGTTGCTGAACGCCGACCAGGATCGAGAGAGTTCCTGCTTGTAACCGAGTTCGGCGAGTCGCTGTTCGTCGTGCCCAAGCTTCGTGGTCCCGGACATGCCCGCTCCCCTCCCTGCCATCCCCGCACCGCCCTTATACCGCATCCCGAGGGTGCGCAGCGACAGGTCTGCGGTTTCCGTGGGCCGGGCGCGTCGTGAGTGCCGAGGTGGGCGGTGTTGTCGTCGCGCGGGTGTTGTGGGGCTGGTTGGTGTACGTGTGTCGGGGTGATTGGCCTCAGGGAGGAGGCGACCGGGGCGGCGGTATTCGTCATCGGGCTCCCCGAGACCGCCGCCGGGATCGCAGTCAACGCGGCCATCCCCGGCGGTGCGGCGTGGGTCGCCCGCTCCCGATGGACACTGCGGAGGTGCCTGGTGACCACAGAACGCGCTGTCATCAGCGCCGCGGGCTATCCGTAGTGGTAGCGACAGGCAGCGATTCGAACCTCGCCGCCGATGACCTTGTACACGAGGCGGTGTTCATCGGTGATGCGCCTGGACCAGTAGCCGGCGAAGTCGTGCTTGAGAGCCTTGGGTTTGCCGATGCCCTCGTTGCCGTTGCGCTGGATGTCGGTCAGGAGCATGTTGATCCTCTTGAGGACCCTGCGGTCCTGTGCCTGCCACCAGAGGTAGTCCTCCCAGGCGTTCTCGTCCCACACGAGCAGCACATCAGTCGGTATCGATCAGGTCGTGGGTGTCGCCGCGGCCAGCCTCCAGTCGCTCCATGGCGTCGAGGAGGCGCCGTGCGTTGGCGGGTGAACGCATCAGGTAGGCCGTCTCGCGAAGAGACTCGTAATCCTCGAGGGAGACGATGACCACGGGTTCGTGTCCTGCCCGGGTGATGATGACTTCCTCGCGGTCGTTGACGACGCCGTCGAGCACCTCGGCGTAGCGAGCCCGGGACTCGGTGTAGCTCATCGTCTTCACGGTGGCCTCCTGTACGGAGAACTGTACGTTACGGCTAGCCAAGGTGCCAAGGCGGACTCATCGACGCCTGTCAGCCACCGGATCACCTGATCCAACTCGGCCTTCGAGCGCCCCTACTTCTCCCCCTTCCCCACGTTGTGGGATAGACCGAGGCAAGCTTGGTCGCAAGGATTGCGCTCACGCTGCTCGAGCGTGGTGCTTCACCCCCGGGCACCGAACCTGCGTCATCCCTGCGCCAGCTAG
>CAYHHE010000079.1:0-13832 GCA_964356295.1 uncultured Actinomycetes bacterium
TGACATCCTTGCCGACCTTGTAGACGATGCCGGAGGCGTCGCTGCCGCCGATGTGGAAGGGCTCCGGTTCGCCCAGGTCTCCCCGGGCAAAGGCCTTGTTGCGGGCGCCGATGACGTCGACCGGCACGCCCAGCCCGGCCCAGACGTTGTTGTAGTTGATGCCTGCCGCCATGACGTAGACCAGCACCTCATCGTCGGCGATGGCCGGCACATCGACGACTTCCTGCTGGAACGCCTGCATCGGGGGGCCAAACCGCTCGGGGCGGATCAGCCACGCGTGCATCCTCTCGGGAATCTCGCCCATGGGAGGCATTTCGCCCAGCTCGTAGAGTCCCTTGGCCATCGTGACGTCCTTCCCGTGGCGGTCTCGGTTCGGTGGGTGACGGACTCGGACCAGCAGCCTGTCGCCCCATGGCGCGCCCGCACAGCCACCACCTTCTGGGGGACGGCCGCTTCGAGCTCCGAGCCTTCACTCAGGCTCGGAAATCGTGCAGGCGACCGTCCGCCAGGCCGCAGATCCAGCCGTGCAGCATCAGTGATTCTCCTCGCTTCCAGGCCTCGCCCACAAGGACGGTGCGTGCGACAATCCCCACTTTCTCGACAGCGTTCACCTCACACAGCGCGCGCCAGCACGCTGCGTCGTCCGGCAGGGCGTCAAGGAGTTCCTGCTGCCGGTCGCGCACGTCCCGGATGTGGTCGCAGCCAGGGGTCGATCAGCCCCGGTGGCCGATGCCGTGGCAGCCCTCGACCGCCCAGAGGGCGGAAGCACGCCGTCGTGGGCGGGAGCGAGCGGCAAGAGCACGCTCGTCGCCGTGGCGGCGGCGGGGTGAGTGGCCGGGGTCACACCAGCATCTGTGTATCCCTGGGCGCGGGTGCTGCGTCCATGAGTCATAACCAACCATCAGACGTTCAGGGAGGATCACATGAGGACCAATGAGGGAACCGCCGACCGCGCGATCCGGGTCGTGCTCGGCATCGCCGCCATTGTCGGGGCAGTGCTGGTCGGTGCCAGCTCGGTGCTCGGCATCGTGCTGTTCGTCGCCGCCGGCATCCTGCTGGTCACCGCGGCCACCGGGTTCTGCCCGCTGTACCGGGTGTTCGGCATCTCCACCTGCCGCGTCCCCGCTGGCCGCTGACCCGGGCTGCTGCCCTACCGTCGAGATCATGGACCGGGTGGACCTGGCCGCCGCGCTGCCCGAGCACGTGCCCGGCCTGGTCCGGTTCACCCGGTCCCTGACCCGGGATCCGCAGCAGGCCGAGGACCTCGCCCAGGAGACCCTGGTCCGGGCGCTGGAGCGGGCCGAGTCGTTCCGGGGCGAGGCCGGCCTGGCCACCTGGCTGCATCGCATCGCCCACAACCTCGCCGTCGACGCGGCCCGCCGCGACCGGGAGGTGCCGGTCGACGACCTCGCCGAGCAGATCGAGGCCCGCTGGCGCGACGACGCCTACACCGTCGACGCCGCCGCCGTGGTGGCCCGCGCGGAGACCCGCGCCGAGCTGGAGGACGCGCTCATCCGGGTCCCGGTTCCCTACCGGGCCGTAGTGGTGCTGCACGACGCCGAAGGACTCACCGTGGCCGAGATCGCCGACATCGCCCAGATCAGCCTCTCCGCCGCGAAGCAGCGCCTCCGGCGCGGACGGATGATGCTCGTGTCCGCCCTGGCCCGGGGTGCGGAGCGGCGTCAGGTACTCGCCGGGGTGCCGCTGCGCTGCTGGGACGCCCGCAGCCAGGTCAGCGACTACCTCGACGGCCAGCTCGAGACGGCCGACGCCCGCCGCGTCGAGCAGCACCTGCAGACCTGTCCCACCTGCCCACCCCTGTACGCCTCCCTCGTCGGAGCCACCGACGCCCTCGCCCGCACCCGCGACACCTGGCGCGACCCCAACACCGTCGTCCCCGACCCGCAAGCCACCCGCATCCTGTCCCGGGTCATCAGCCCCGACCAGCCGTCCGTCCGTCCACAACGTGTGTCTGAGTCGGGGTGACAACCGAGTCGGTGTGTGGGGGTCCCTACCCCCTCGCTGCCCCGGCTCGCGCGGGTTAGCCGCGGCGAGCGGACCGCAGCAGGCCCAGCCCACCCAGGACGAGCAGGCACGCGATGGCGAGCATGCCCAGGACCGTCGCACCGGTGCCGGGCAGCAGGCCACCACCACCCTGGTCGGGGGCCGACGAGACGTCGACGGTGTCCTGAGCCGCGTTGTTGTCCGGCTGCAGGTCCTCGGCATCGCTGCTCACCGTCGCCTCGTTGGTGGCGGCGGGGACTGCCTCCGGAAGGACGTCCACGGTCACGACGATGCGGCTCGTCTCGCCCACCGCGAGCCCGTCCTCGTCGGTGCAGGTGACCCTCGCGTCCTGCACCTGGCAGGCCCAGCCATCACCCGCCGCAGCGGTCGGGCGCAGGACGGCGGGGAGCACGTCGGTCACCGTGACGGGGCCCGGGTCGAGCGTCGGCCCCGAGTTGCCGACCGTCAGCACGAACTGCCCGGGTCGGCCGACGGTGAAGCCGCCTTCGTGGGTCTTGGTGATCGCCAGGTCGACCTGCGGAGGCACGTCCACGACATCGGTGGCCGAGTCGGGCAACTCGTCCGGGTCGGTGCTCTCGGGGGTGTCCGTGGTGACGTCGGCGGTGTTGGACACCGACGGGAACGCCTGCGGCCCGACCAGGACTGTGACCGTCAAAGCGGCCGTGGCCCCGGGCGCGAGCGTGGTGCCGAGCAGGCAGTCCAGCGGCGTGCCGGCGGCATCCGGGGTGGCCACCTGGCAGGTCCAGGGTGCATCGTCGAGCGGCTGGACGACCGGGTCGGACAGGCCGACGGGGAGCACGTCCTGGATGCGGACCGCCTCGGCGAGGGACGGCCCGGCGCTGGTGACCTCGAGGGTGAAGGTGAGTGCGTCGCCGATGCGCACCGGCCCGGTGTGGCTCTTCGAGATGCCCAGGTCCACCAGCGGCTGCACCTGCACGTCGGCGGCCGACTCGTTGTTGCCCGGGACGGGGTCGGTCGTCGGCGAGGTGACGAGGGTGGTGTTCGTGAGGGTGCCGGGCGGCGGGGCCGGGTCGATCGCGGCGCGCAGGGTCAGCGGCGGCGCGACGCCGGCCGACGGGACGGCCGGGTCCTGCGGCGCCAGCGCGGCCGGCCGCCCGGTCGCAGGATCGACGAGCACGCAGGCGACGTCCTGCCTGGCGTCGCTCACCGGACCGGGCGTGCACTGCCAGGCGTCGAGCGGGTCGGAGTCGTCGACGTAGGTGACGCCGGGCGGCAGGGTGTCCAGCACTCGCACGCTGGGCACCGCGGTCGAGGGGCCGGCGTTGGTGACCGCGAGGGTGAAGGCGACCGTCTCGCCGGCACACGCGTCAGTGCAGGCGCTGTCCGGCGGCTGGAGCGTCTTGCGCACCTGCAGGTCGGATCGGGCGATCACCTGCAGGGTGGACGTCGACTGGTCCGGCCGCTCGTTGGGCCCCTGTGAAGTGGAGGTGGAGACTCGGGCCGAGTTGGTGAGGGTGGTGCCATCGGGGACGTCCGGTGCGACCCGCGCGGTCACGAGGATCGGCGCCGCCTCGCCCGGCGGCAGCGGCACGGTGTGGCGGCAGTCCAGGGTGCCGGTGCCCAGGCCGGTGCACTCCCAGGGCGCCGCGGCGTCGACGCCGGCCACGAGCAGGCCTGCGGGCAGCACGTCGGCGACGGAGACGGAGTCGGCGTCGGACGGCCCGTCGTTGCCGACGGCGAGGGTGAACTGGGTCGTCTCCCCGGCAGGCACCGGGCCCTGGCCGGTGGTGGCCTTGCTGATCCCGATGTCTGCTCCGTCCTCGATCGTGACCACGTCCTGGGCGAGGTTGTTCGCCAGCTCGGGGTCGGGGGTGAGGCTGTCGGCGGTGGCCTGGTTGAGCACCTGGGCCGGCCCGGCCGACGCCAGCACGAGGACCTCGACGTCGATGGCTGGGGCGGCGCCCACGACGAGGTCGCCCGGGCGTCCGGGGTCCCCGAGCACGCAGGTGACGAGCCCACCGACGGCGGAGCGGTCGTGGCTGCACTCCCACCCGGTGGTCCCGCCGAAGCCGGCGAAGGCGAAGGCCTCGGGCAGCCTGTCCCGCACGACGACGGGTCGGGCCGCCGTCGACAGGCCGTCGTTGCGCAGTCCCAGCGTGAAGGTGAGCGAGCCTCCGGCGACCACCGGTTCGGGCACATGGGTCTTGGTCAGGGCGAGGTCCGCCTCGCGGGGCGAGGTGGTGAGGTCGTCGTCGCGGTTGTTCTGCGGCACCGGGTCGACGGTCGGGGACGTCACCTCGGCCACGTTGAGGATCTCGAGCAGCTGCCCGGAGGGCAGGCCGACGCCCAGACCCTCATCGATGGCGACGGTGATCGAGACGCTGGTCTCCGCCTCGTCCACCAGGCCCCCGGGTCGGTCGCAGATGACCAGGTCGCGACCCTGGTCGCCCGGGGCTGCCGTGCAGGCCCAGCCGTCGGCCGGGTCGGTTACGCCGACGAAGGTCAGGCCGGCGGGCAGCAGGTCCGTCAGCGTGAGCGAGCCGGCGTCGGACGGCCCGGCGTTGAGCACCCGGAAGCGGTAGACGGCGGCGGGCTCCCCGGCGGTGAACGGTGGCGGCTGGACCGACTCCTTCTCCAGCACCAGGTCGGCCACCGTCTGCACCGGGGTCGTGACCGTGGACGTGTCGTTGGCCGACACGGGGTCGGGCGTGACCGTGCTGCTCACCTCGGCCGTGTTCACCACGTCAGCGGTCTGGCCGGAGGCGATCTCGACGCGTAGCGCCACCTGCGGAGCCGGGGTGAGGGCGGGTAGGTCCCCGTCCAGCACGCAGACGACCCGCTCGGCGTCGGCCGGGTCGACGGCGCAGTCCCACCCGTCCCCAGTGAAGCCGCGGAAGGTGGCACCCGGCGGCAGCGTGTCCACGACCTGCACGTCGGCGCGGGCGGTGGACGGGCCGTTGTTGCGCACGTTCAGGGTGTAGGTGGCGATCGTCCCCGCCACCGCAGACCCGGAGAGCCGCTTGACCACCTCGAGGTCGGCGATCGCCGACACGGTCACCTCGGCGGTGGTCTGGTTGTTGGTGAGGTCGGGGTCGTAGGTGGAGCCCGCCACCCTGGCGCGGTTGGTGTAGACCGTGCCCGCGGGGACGTCGGACGGGATCGCGAGGATCACGATGATCGTCTCGCTGGTGCTCGGGGGCAACGGGCGCTCGGCGCCGTCCGCGGTCGTCATGGCCCGCGTGCACAGCAGGTCGGCGCCGGTGAGCGAGCAGGTGTAGCCGTCACCCGTGGCGGACACGAACACGGGGTCGGGTGCGGGGTCGGCGGGGTCGATGGGAAGGCGGTCCAGCACGCTCACGCTGCGCAGGGCGTCGTCCGGTCCGTCGTTGCGTACCGTGATCGTCCACGAGATCTGCTGCCCGGCCACCACCTCGCCGGACGGGGTCTTGGTGACCGACAGGTCCGCGCTGGCGATCCTCGCGTCGGCGGTGGCCGGCCCGGCGGTGTACGGGCCGGCCTGGTTGCCGGGGAACCCGGCTGCGTCCGTCGCCGTCGTCGTCACCCGGTTGGTGTGCGGGACGCTGGTGCCGACACCCGGGTTGCGCACCACGCTGCCAGAGACCAGGTCGCGCGGGACGGCGAGGAACCTGCCGACGGCCACCGCTCCCGGGGCGAGCTGGATCGGGCCGGTCGCGGTCAGCGTCTGCGTGAACGAGCCCGCCACGTTGACGGTCCTCACCTCGGGGTCACCGATCGCGGCCGGCGCCCCGGCGACCGAGAAGGCGAGCGAGCCGGGCACGAACTGCCAGTTGGGCGGCAGCGTGTCGGTCACGGTCAGGCTGCCCGTCGGCGCGGTCCCGGTGTTGGTGACCACGATCTGCCAGGTGAACCTCTCGTCGATGGAGGCGAGCGGGCCGGCGGGGGTGGACTTGCGCACCTCGAGCCGGGGGAACTGGGGCGTCACCTGCGCGGTCGCCCGCGGGTCGCGGGTGGGGTAGGTGCGCCGTCCGGCGGTGCCCGGGGGCGCGGTGGCGTAGTCCTCCACCGTCACCGTGTTCGGCAGCGGGTCGGCGTCGATGCGCGGAGAGTCGGCGAGCCTGGCGGTGTACTCCAGGGTGGTGGACGCGCCGGGTGCCACAGGTCCGGGCAGTCGCCAGGTGATCGACCCGCCACCGAGGGCTGCGTCGCTGCCGGCCAGGGCGCCTCCGGAGCCGATCGAGGTCACGACGACCCCCGATGGCAGCCGGTCGACGACGGTGAGGTCGAAGGCGGGGCTTGCGTTCTCCGCCGCCTGGTTGGCCACCGTGACGCGGTAGGTGAGGGCGTCGCCGGGTCCCGGCGTGGTGTCGTCGACGGTCTTGGTCACGGCGACGAGCGGTTCGGCCACGGCGACGGACGCCCTGGCCTCGGTCGAGAAGCGGTCGAAGCTCGCACCGGCGTTGGCCGGCACGCGACCGTCCGTGATGTTCCAGCCGACGCGCACCTTGTTGCTGAGCGTGTCGCCGCGGTCGACAGTGGCAGGCGCGGTCGCGCTGCTGAGCAGGGCCGTATAGGTGATGCGCACCGTCTCGTCGGCGGGTCCCACCAGCGAGTCGCCCAGCGACCAGCCGATGCGGCGAGCGTCGCCGGGCCCGGGCGCCGGCGCTGGCGCGAGCGGCGCGAACGGACCGCTGACGCATGCCTGGCCGTCGGGACGGGTGCAGGTGATCGACTGGGTCACCACAGACGCCGGGTCGAACCCCGCCGGCAGCTCGTCGATGACGGCGGCGTCGTAGAAGGCGATCTCGCGGGGCAGCGTCGCGACCACCACGAACGTGGCCCGGTCGCCGAACGTCAGCGAGGTCGGGGTGACGTCCTTGGTGATGGTCGCGACCCCGACACCGACGTTGCTGCTGGCGCTGCGCGAGATCACCCGCTCGACGGTCCTGTCGTTCACGCCGTTCGGCAACGTGCTGGCGGTCAACGTCGCCGTATTCCTGTAGGTCACGCCGCCAACAGGGACGCTGCCGACGCGGGCGGTGTAGGGGAGGGTGAAGCCGGGCCCGCCCGGCACGGGCACACCGAGACGCCACTCGATACGCGTCGACCCGCTCGCGCAGCCGTCGCCGCCGGTGCCCGCCGATGTCGTCACGGTGCCGGTGAGTGGCGTCGCCGAGACGAAGACCATGCCCGAGGGCAGGCAGTCGACCACGATGGCGTCGTGCGCCGGGGGCCGACCGCCGGTGTTCGTGACCCTCACCTGGTACGTCACGGGAGTGCCGGCGGCGACCGGGGGCGTGCTCTGGTTGGACTTGGTGATCCTGGGGTCGGGGATCACCAGCTGTGCGGTGCCCGCGGCTGTCAGCTGCGGCAGCGCGGTGCCGCCGGTGGCGGCGGTCGAGCGGTCGAACGTGGACGTGTTGGTCTTGACGTCGTTGTGGGCGGACGCGGTGGGACGCATCCGCGCGACGAGTGTCACCTCGACCAGCTGCGGCGTGCCTGTCGCGTTCGTCCAGGTTGTCGGGAATGTGACGCGGCCGGTCGCGCTGTCGAGCTGGAACCCCGGCGGCAGCGGGGCGGTCGCCCCGGTCACGCCGGTCGGGGAGAAGGCCGCCGACGCGCTGACGAACTGCAGGTCCGGGGGGAGCGGGTCGTTGAGCACCCCGTTGAAGACCGTGGTGCGCGCCGGGATCGTCACCCCGATGCGGTAGGTCACCGTCTCGCCGTTCGTCGCTTGCGTCTGCGGCGCGGGAGGCACGGGCGAGCCCGGCAGCACGCCGGCGTTGTTGGGCTCGGTGAGGCTGCTCGCCACCGCGCGCTTCGTGATCGCGGTGTCGGGCACGACGACGTTGCTCGGGTCGGAGGCCGCCGGTGCGTTGTAGTCCGTCGCCAGCACCGTGGTGTCCACGTTCTGTGCCGGGAAGTACGTGGTCACGTCTCCCTGCTCGTTGGTGAAGACGTCGAACGAGCGGACCGAGGCGGTGTCGACCAGGCGCGTGCCCACGCTCACGGGGCTTGGGACGCGCACCGCGTAGGTGAGCGTGCGGGTTGCCCCGGTGTTGATGCGGGACTGGTCGGTGTCGGCGGCCAGGCCCGTGGCGGCGCGCCAGGTGATGGCCGACAGGGTGTCGCGCTCAGCGAACGGAGGCTGGTCGGGGCTGCCGGGGTCGGTGCAGACACCGACGCGGGAGCCGACACCGCCGGTGGCGCCGATGCTGCCGGGGACGACCTGCGCGCAGCGGATCCCCGGCGGCAGCACGTCCCACACCTGCCAGCCGCGCACCGAGGACGCGTTGCCGAGCGCCTCGTCCCCGCTGTTGCTGACGTCGACGCGGAAGGTGACGACGTCAGCCTCGCGCACGGTGGCGCCGTCCACGTTGGTGCCCGGGCTGCCCGGCGGTGTCGGGTCGAGCACCCGAGGCGCGCCCGTGCCGTTGTCCTGAATGCTCTGCACGCCCTTGCGCACGCTGACCACGGGTGCCGGGGCGATGCCGACCGGAGCCTCGTCGCGCAGCGAGACGGCCCTGCCTGCGGAGTCCTCCGCCCGCACCTTCATGAGGTTGCCGGTGAGGTCGACCGAGCCGGGGTCGGCGGCGCGGTTGACGATGGCCGCCAGTCGCACGGTGAGGACGGCGCCGGGCGGCACGAACAGACCCTCCCGCGCGCCGGTCGGGCTGCCGAGCACCCAGGTGGGGTTCTCGGCGCCGCTCGCCGCCGCGGTCTCGTTGAACTCCACCGGGACGCCGGGGCTGCGCACGAGCAGGTACGAGCCGGGCTCGTAGTCGGTGCCGGCGGGGAGGAAGTCGGTGACCACGACGTTGCGGGAGCCGACGTTCGTCGGGAACTGGACGGTGAGCTCGAAGCAGATGCGGTCGCCCTGGCGGTACAGGAAGCGGGGGTCGCCTGAGGTCGCGTTCTCGAACGGGCCGGTGTCGCACGTCGTGGGGACCACGCGCGGCTTGACCGTCTTGTCGATGACGAGGCCTCCGCTGGTCAGCGTGGTCTCGGAGTCGTCCGTGACGGTCACGGGCCCCACCTCGCCGGTGCCCGGCGCGGGCACGACGATCGGCGAGGTCGTGCCCGTGAGCGACGCGCGGTTGGTGAACGAGTCGCCGGCGACGGTGGGGAAGCCTCCCAATGTCCCTCCGGTGTACACGGTGCGCATCCGGGCGCGGTAGCTGATGGTGGCCGTCCCGTCGGCCGCCACCGACACGCCGCTGAAGCGGACGGTGAAGGTCCCGTCGGCGTTCTGGGTGACCTGGTCGAAGGATGCGCCGGTGGGGTCGCTGCCGGCGACGGGCGCGCAGTCCGGCGGGCTGCCATTGACGTAGTTGGCGGTGCTCGACAGCGGGCACACCCCGTTCGGCAGCGTGTCGGTGACGACGACTCCCGAAGCGGTGACGTACTCGCTCGCGCGCAGCTTCAGCGTGTACGTGGCGATCTGGCCGGCGAAGAACGACGCGGGCGACACCTGCTTGGTCATCGCCAGGTCCTCCACCGAGCGCGAGAGCCGTTCGGTGTCGCTCACCTGCGGGTTGGTCCCGGGCGCGAGGGGGCCGGTGTAGGTACCGCTGACCGCAGCGACGTTGGTAAGGCTCGTCTCGCTCGACCCCTCTCGCGTGCTGGCGCCCCGGTTGTTGTCGAGGTTCGCGGCCTGCTGGCCGCTCTGCGGCGTGGGTGTGCCCGTCGGGAAACCCAGCGTGTTGGCGCGCAGCGGGATGCCGGCCGCGTACCGCAGCGTGACGTCGGCGAGGGGGGGCAGCGTGCCGAGGTTCCACGTGACCTGCGTGTAGACGCCGGCCAGACCGGGAGGGACGCCCGGCCCGGTGGGGTTCACAACGGTGGTCACCGTGGCCGGGGTCTGGCAGCCGGGTGGCGCCGGGGTGGCGGTGAGCCGTGGTGCCGTCGGGTACTCGACGCCGGAGACGTTGGGCGCCGGAGAGCCGGCGGGGGTGTTGTCGACGCCGCCGCAGCCGAGGAACTCCAGCCCGGCGGGCAGGTAGTCGGTGAGCACCGTGCCGTTGGTGCCGCCGCCGGGCGCCGTGCGCACCCGCAGCGTGTAGACGGTCGTGTTGGAGTGCACGCCCCGAAACAGCTCGCCCTCGGGGCTGGGTTCGCTCTTGGTCACCTGCAGGGCGGTGACGCGCGTCGTCGTCGGCGTTGCCTCGCCGGCGACGGTCGTTGGGGTCAGGACCGGACGCCCCTGCGCGTCGAACCGGGGGACCTGCCGCGGGTTGGTGGAGCCGTACCCCCCCGCCGCGTTCGTCATCGTCGAGCCCGCGGGGTACCAGGCGGGGTCGATCGGCTCGGCCCGGAACGTGAGCGAGAACGTGCTGGCGCGTTGCAGGTCGCCGATGTTGACCCAGAGCAGGGTCTGCTGCGGACGTGTCACGCCCGGGGAGACCTCGACCTGCGCCGTGACGATGCGGGGCTCGCCCACCCCGGCGGGGCTCGCCGACCCGGGGACGTATCTCACCCCGACCGGCAGGACGTCCCGGAAGGAGCCGTTGAACACCGGGTTGACGTTGGAGGCCGGTGCGGACGCCGTCAGCGTGAACGTCAGCGGCTCGCCGACGAGCACCTCGCTGGGTGCGCTCTTGGTCACCGTGACCGTGTCGGCGGCAGCGGCGGGCAGGGCCTGCGGAACGACGACGAGCAGCGGCACCAGCAGCACGAGGCCGATCACCGCTGCCAGGCGTTGAAGACGCCCACTCGAGCATGCGCCAGCAGGTCGGTGGGCCGTGATCGTGACTGAGGTGATGGGCGTTCCCTCCCTCGCGGCGACCGCACTCCGGCCCGTCCGGTCTTCTCCGGCCCGTCCGAGCCTCGGGCGCTGACGCTACCGACACCTCTACTCCCGTGGCAGCCCAGGTTGCTGCGAGAACGATCAGCCGTTAACCGGTGGCCAGATGGCGTTCCCGTCCAGGTCGTCGAGCGCAGCGCATCGGCACACCCCATGCTCGCTCTTGCACGTGGTCACCTTGGTCAAGGCGACCCGCATGATCGTCCCCACCCGCACTCCGCCGTGATCGGGCTGTTCGAACTGCCCCACCGACTGGACTGCAAGAAGGGCAGCATCACTCGGCGGCCCCGCGGCTTCGTGGGGCTGATCCACTATCAAAGCTCACCGCCTACCCTCGATGGCGACAGATCCGCGACGCCGTCGCCTCGCGGAGCCAGGCGTCCTCAGGGGGTACGAGGACGGGATCGCCCGTCCTCGGGCATCGCCTGAGCTGGCATGCCTTCGACGGCCCGTGGACGTGCGTGGAGCGGCGAGATCGCGAGCCGCTGGAGATCGACGAACTCCGACGAGTGCAGGGCCATGCGCGGACGGCTAGCGGCAGTGGCACCCCCGTGACATCAGCCGATCGAGATGACTCCGACGCCTGGACCTCACCTTGCGCCCCCCTTGCTGCTGGTCGCTGCGCACGAGGTGGCCGATCACTCCCGAGGTGCCCTGGCGCACGAGCTGGCCGTGTCTTTGGATCGCGATGCGCTACAGCGCTCACGTTCGATGATCGGGATGCGCCAATCAGGCTCACATTCCGAGCGGGTCGGGCCGTTCCAGTCGGGTGCCGTCAGCGAGCTCGAACTGCATCAGGTGCGCGGTCCGACCGGGCGAACGCGTCATCGATCGCTTCGGCGAGCTGGCCGAAGGTTTGGCTGCGGGGGGTCGACGGCGTGGCGTGTGACGTGGATGGTCATCGGCGGCATCAACAGCGACGACCTCCGCGAGGCCGCCTCGGCCTTCCTCGAGGGGCGAGCACCGCAATGGACCGGGCGATGACGACGACGTCGCCGCGATTCGAACGGCAGGATCTGCCACCGGGGGAACTGATCGGGCAGATCCTGGACGGCTAGGCAGCGCGCCGACCCCATGACATCGTCGCGATCGGGAACGACACCGCCCGGACCTGGATCGACCTCGCCCGGCGCGCTCTCCGGCGTGGCCGCGATCCTGAGCGGCCGTTCGCCTGCCGCGATCGTCCACACCTCCGGGTCGACCGGACGGCCGAAGAGGATCCGCCAATAGGTTCGTAGTCGTCGGCTTGGTCGGGTTGCCAGCGGTGGGTGGTCCAGGCGGTGCGGAGGAGCCGGCGGATGACGATGACGGCGTTGGCCAGGGCGATAAACGCGTCGATGACACGGGTGCGGCGTTCGGTGCAGACCAGTAGCTTGGCGAAGCCTCGGCTGTGCCAGGCGTTGGGGCGTTCGACGACCCTGCGGGCGCCGGCCTGCAGCGGGAAGCCCTTCTTGCTGATCACCGCGCGGCAGCCGAGCTCGTCGAGCAGGTCCCGGGTCGTGGTGGAGTCGTAGCCGGCGTCCAGATGCACCGTGATCTGCTCGGGCAGCCCGCCGCCGATCCCGTAGCCGGTGTCGAAGCGGGCCAGCGTCTGCAGGGTGGGCCGCAGCAGTGCGGGGAGTCGTGCCGGTTGGCCGGGACGACGACGCAGCCCAGCGGGACACCGGCCGCGTCGGTCAGCAGGGAGCGCTTGGTGCCCAGTTCGCCGCGGTCCCCCGGAGACTTCCCGGCTGCCTCACCTCCGCACGGTGCCTTGACCAGGCACCCGTCCACGGTCAGGTTGCCCAGGTCCAAGCCGACGATGCGCTCGTAGGCCTCCAGGCACAACTGCTCGAGCCACACGAAGACACCCGCGGCGATCCACTCATCGCGCCGGCACCGCAGCGTGCTCGCCGAGCACGTCGCGTCGGCGATCCGCTCGCAGGCCGCACCGAGCACCAAGACCTGGATCAACGTGTCGACCACGACCCGATCCGGGATCCGCGGGGAGATGACACCCCAGCGGGTGGGTCACCTCACGTTCGGGGGAGTAGCGCGGCGACCTGGCTCCACAGCGGATCGATGACAGAAGATGGCGGCGCAGGCAAGCACCTCGGGGAAGATGGCTGGCTTCGACGCCCGCGATCGACCAGGGCTTGTGCCTGCACCTGCTCACCGACACGCGCTACCTACTGGCGGACCCCCTCAGTCGGCGGCACAGGGGGCGTTCGACGCAATGCCCGGTGCGCGGCAACTGAGTGCGTTGACATCCGATTCCGGGTGAGTGCCTCACCACAGGTCGAACGCGGTCCGGATCGCCTCGCTGAGCGCCGGTTCCTGGTCGGCCAAGAGGAAGCCGAGTTGGCGCCCGAGCGCATCGACGGGCACCGTGACGATGTTGTCGCAACTGATCACGCTGTCGTGGTCGAGCCCGTTGACCGGACCGACCGGCACCTCGGTCGACAGACCGCGCACGGTGGTGGTGATCGGCGCGACAGTCACGCGGTTCAGGTGCGGGCGGACAGTCTGGCGGGTCAGGACCAGGACAGGCCGGGACTTGTCGAGGTGGGCGACGTGGATGGGGCGCATCAGTCGAGGTCGTTAATGGCTGTGGTAGCCGCGTGGCGGGCGAGGCTGTCCATGTCAGCGTCGGCGCCGGAGCGGGCCAGGATCGCAGCATCGCGCTCGGCAAGGTGGCGGCGGCGCTCGTGTTCAAGGGCCCGGGCGACTGCGGCCGCCCGGCTGGCGACGTCGCCGTTCTTGACGAGTTCGTCGAGGAACTCGACAAGCTCGTCAGGGAGGCGGACGGCGATCTGTGTGCTCATCCCATGACGGTATCACTATGGGATGCGGATCGGGATGCCACTGCAGCCCCGGCTCAACGACGGTCGCCCGCTCCGCGGCATAGGCGGGAGCGGTCGACGCCATGCCCTGTGCGCGGGGAGAGTCGGGCGATCGTCGTCGCCCGCAGAGCGGGAGCCATGTGAGTGCCTTCATCTGTGGCATGGGGGATATCTCGGGCACTGCCCCGAAGCGTGCTAGGCCGGCGCTGCCGGCAGGGGTGTGGCTGGGGTCGGTCGGCGGG